>JAKZUU010000126.1:0-33627 GCA_047516405.1 Candidatus Nitrosopumilus sp.
TCCTGCGGCTCATGTACGTCCAGTCCTCCTACCGTGCCGCATGTAGCTAGTTGCAATTAACTTGCAAGAAGAGAAAAATTCACGTCTAATCTTAAGTGTTGTTCGTGTGAGTATTAGTTGTGTTTGTCCTTTCATTTTGTGGTGATCTGAAAGGACATCACGCTATATGATATTAAAGAACAATGTCAGTTATAGTTGAATAACGACTAAAATGTTAGTGTACAAGTTTGATCTGAGAACATGTGTTCGGATAATGCAGACGATATCAATTTTTCCGGCTATCGGCAATAATTTTTTGGAAGATTTGTCCGGATCTTTAATCCGAATACTATGCAGACACTCGTATACGACACTCTTAACACGACTATGATCCATGTCGAGAAGGACAAGAAAAGGCCGGCACTGTATAGGTGCTCGTCAGGAATGGTGTTCAGACCGGCCATACACGACGGATATACCGGGAACAGGAAGCTCCGCTACTATAGGCCTCCAGACAGCCCGCGGGACAGGGCAAATGATCGCCTGCGAAAGGCAGCCGTTGAATCTGAGATCCACCAGCGGTGTTTTGTACACGTACTGCGCAATGTTGAGGATGTGGCCATGAAGAAGGGAATAGGTTCTCCAGAACAGACCGCACACGAGGTATTATTAGATCTTTACAAATCCGCCAAGAGTGCAGCCTCCATAGTGCGCTGGCTGACAGATGGAAATCTCAAATCAGCTTGCCAGATTGACCTTGTATCCCAGATGCCGCATGTACGACAGTACGCCGATGCACGCATAGCAGAATTCAATATCGTGCTAGAAAAGATAGTGGTCGCCTGCAACAACGTGGATATTGCCACCATCATATCCAATGCAGCACCTGAACTCTTTACATTCATCCGATATCCCGGAATGCCTCCACATAACAACGACTGCGAAAAAATAATACGCCGCAGGGTAGTAATGCCCAGAAGGCAAAAAGGCCCCTTTCCCAACAAGACGGCAGCGTCAAACTATTCTGCATATCAGAGATTCGCTGCCACCTGTGAAAAACAGAATATATCGGTGCATGAGGCAGTATTGGGCATGGTAGATAACCCATTTTGGGACATGTTTTCAACAGGTATTGGGCCGCCCATATTCAAGAACATCTGTGTAACAGCATAACCTTCAACCTGCGGACGGATGGCCCGGGCCGCCTCCGCACGTTGATCTGATTTTGTAAGGACACGACGTGCGATATGTAACACATGATATATCTTGCGCCAAAGAATTCACGCCAAGATGTCTGATCGCACAGGCCCAACCATGACCAATTCATGATAATAATTGGGGACCTGAATCGTTACCTTCTGAGCTAACTGATAATGTCCAAAGGTTAATTAGTCGTTGAACTTTTTTTTCGAATACTTGACTAACTTCAAACTCACAATCTCCGATATAAAGGGAAAATCAATCTCCAAGGAACTCAAAGACATTGATGCCAATCCGTTTTTGGGATTGCAGTTGGGCAATCAGACAGATGCGTCAGTTGTAGGCCTGACTGGAAAATTAAAACTTACCGGAGGCAGTGACAGATCCGGCGTTCCTATGAGAAGCGACATTCATGGGGCTGCAAGAAAGAGAGTCTTGCTAACTCGCGGAGTTGGTCTGCAGGATGCAGAGGCTGGGCAAAGAAAAAGAAAACTGATGCGTGGCAATACTGTATCTGAGGAAATCTATCAAGTAAATTGTAAATTCGATGGCCAGTTGCCAGTTGAGGCTTCTGCGCAAGAAGAAGAAACCAAAGATACAAAAGAATAGCTTAACATATACCGATTCTACATTTTGACTCATGCATTGGAGAGAAACCCTGCCTGATTGGTACATCAAAAAGTACGGCTATCAGCCATGTGTCAATATTGGCACTACAGGCCATGTAGATCATGGAAAAACCACTCTGATTCAAGCTCTTACCGGCTCATGGACTAGCGTGCATAGCCAGGAATTAAAACGTGGGATTACAATACGTGTAGGCTATTCTGATGCGGCATTTTACAAATGTAAAAATTGTGAAGAACCTTTAGGATATTCCACAACTCCAAAATGTAACAACTGCAAGTCAGAGAGTGAACTGACTCGAGTTGTAAGTTTTGTGGACAGTCCAGGACATGAAAGTCTTATGGCCAACATGCTTTCTGGCTCGGCACTAATGGACGGTGCATTACTGCTATCTGCTGTAAATGAAAAAGTTCCCAGACCTCAAACAAAAGAGCATCTCTTGGCTTTGCAGTCTCTGGGAATTAAACAGATAATTCTGGTTCAAAACAAAGTTGACTTGCTCTCATACGACGAGGTTCTTGCTAATTATCATGAAACTACAAAATTCATTAAAGCAACACATGCTGCCAAGGTGCCAATAATTCCAATTTCTGCACAGTCTGGATTGAACATTGACGCATTGATTGGCGCTATAGAGTCAACAATCCAAACGCCACAGAGAGACGAGAAGGCAGATCCCATCATGCATGTACTGCGTTCATTTGATGTAAACAAACCCGGAATAAAACTAAAGCATATCAAGGGTGGTGTAATTGGCGGGAGTCTCATTCAAGGCGTATTCAAAGTAGGTGATGAGATTGAGATTAAGCCAGGAATAGTCAACGAAAAGAAGAAATTATACGAACCGCTGCTAACTGAGATAGTCTCGCTTGGAACCGCTGCTGGAATTGTTGACTCGGTAAAACCCGGCGGCCTTGTCGCTATTGGGACAAAATTAGATCCCTCTATGACTAGAAGCGATTCATTTATCGGTTCAGTAATTGGCAAGCCCGATACGCTTCCCAAGAACTCCTCTGCATTAAAGTTAAAAGTAAATCTGTTTGATGCGACAGTTGGGGCAGTTGAAGATGTCAAAGTTCAATCCATTCAAACAGGAGAACTGCTTCGTTTAAATGTTGGAACGGCCCCGGTTCTTGGCAAAGTTACCTCTGTGAAATCAAAAAACATAGACGTTGAGCTGAGAAGACCTGTCTGTCTCTTCAAGGGCGGCAATGTTGCAATTAGCAGAAAAATTACTGACAGATGGAGATTAATTGGTGCCGGCATAATTGGTTGAAGTAATCTGTGACACGAATTTTCTTATTCACCTTGCAACTAGACGAGTCATAAATATTGACAGTCTGGACGTGGAGATAGGTTCTGTAACGTTTGTTGTGCCGCTTGTTGTAAAAAACGAGCTGTCCGTACTAGGGAATAATCCAAACAAGAGAGAGGAGATCATGTCAACTCTTGACTATATCAAAAACCTCAAGACAGTTCCCATATCCGGCTCATTTGCAGATAAGGAGCTGATAAAATATGTCTCAAAGCACAGATCAATTGTTGGCACTATGGATAAAGAGCTAAAAAAACAGATTAAAAACAGGGGCAGCACAGTAATGTCTCTCTCAAAGAATAAGATAGTTCTAGAGTCTTGACGTTGCTGTGCTTGCATCTAGATATTTTTTATAACAATATCTATCTAAATTTTGATTCTTAGTTCTAAATTGCAGACATAAAGTCAGCTGCGTTTTATACTGTGATCTATTCTAGATACATTTTGGAGAATTATGAAGCAAAGATGATTTTAAACATATCATCTTTAACCTCTAATGTCTGAAAAAGTTTGATCTTGCTGGATTTTTACTCACAAATGCAATACAATTACAGATAAACTACAATTTTCATCTATTGATGAATCAATCTGCTGTTAATTGATCTAGATCTCTAGCAAATCCACGCAAATACGTTCCAAATCATAGCTCTATTTCCTAATTACAATAAACACTATCTGAATTGCCCAAAAACACGATTCTCGTATATGTTAGTGTCATTTGTGATCCAAATTGATCGTGAAAGTACGAGATTTTTGGAATTGGGAAACAAAATTCAAATTATACAGGCTTATATTCAAGATTAAATAATAATTATTAGGGCAATATAGATGAAAAAAAAATTTACAGATTATTTTGCAAACAAAGCGCCATTTGTAGTAGTTTTTGTTATGCTCTCAATCTTTTTGGCTAATGGAAATTTTGGGCAAACCGCATTTGCAGAAAATGAATCGTTTGAATTTTTATACGCGCCTGGAATTGAGGCGTTAACTGCATTTGCAACAGGCGTTGCAGAATCTGCTCCAAAGATTATTGCATCAGTCATATTGTTGATAATAGGCCTCATTGCTGGAAAAGTAATTGGCAAGGCAGTGGAAAAATCCGCTTCCAAAATACTTAAAAAAGTACACAAAGGTGAAGAGAAAGATAAAGACAATAGTGATGATAATGATGACCTAGTTACACAAACTACATCATTACGTAGTTCATCTAAATTAATTTCTGGAAGTGTGCGATGGTTTGTTTATCTGTTCTTTATCATAGCTGCAATCAATGCGTTAGAATTTAGCCAGCTCTCTACTGCACTAACTGACTTGTGGCTCTGGGTGCCCAATCTTTTAGCATTTATTCTAATTATTGTGGTGGGTCTGATCGTTGTCAACTTTATTGGTAAATGGCTGGATCAAGAACTGATCAAAAAAGAATTTGGAGGCTCCAAATACATAATAACAGGAATTAGAGTGGTCCTATATGCCGTAATATTTGCCATATCTCTTACTCAATTAGGAATCGGTGAAAGTATAATCCCAATCTTGGTTTCTGCATTCTCATGGAGTATAGCTATAGGAGTGGGGGCTGCAATTGCAATAGGCTTGGGATTTGCACTTAAAGATATAATCCCTGCTGCCATCAGCTCTTCTTCCAAGCAACGCTCCTTCCTCAAAGTAGGTCAAAAAGTGAAGATCGGTGAGCATGTAGGAACAATCACGGCAGTTGAGTTACTGCATCTGATTCTTGCAACAGATGCCAATCAAAGCATAATAATTCCAACAAAGAATCTTGACACCAACACCATCACAGTATTTGGCACTGAATTGGCATGATCATGATTTCCCATTTCTGTTAAATACATACTAGAGATATTTTTAATACTTGTTGCTTTGGTTTTAATTGTAGTTATAACAAAGTATTTGTCAAATCTGCTTGTATAGAAGATCCTGTTTTTGTAAAATAATTTTGTCAATCAGCGTAAATGCATGTCAAACGTAATCTGACAAAACAGAAACCAAAAAAAAAAATAGTACAAGTATGTTTCATATGACATATTATAATTAAACAGATGATCTGAAACACAATGTTATGTGCTACTCTGTCTATCGCATATCTGTATGATCACACTGCAGTCTGCCACGCATTAGTTTTTTTGTCAGGGAATCTAATCCTAACGCCTCCACGATCTGTCGTAGAACATATCAGTTGACTATCATCTTCGAAATACTTAATTTTGAGCAGTTGACAAGTTTTTGTATGGCACTGATTCTAAAAAGTCAAGCATTTGAAAACAATGGAGTGATCCCAAGAAAATATGGCTACAAAAATGGCAATAGCACTCCTCCATTAACAATTAGTGGCGTTCCTGAGGACACAGCATCTCTTGTTCTGATAATGGATGATCCTGACGCTATGGATGCTGTAGGAAAGGTCTGGGTACACTGGGTATTGTGGAATATATCCCCTCAACCCACGATAGAGTTCCAAGAGGATTCTATCCCAAGTTGCATGGAAGGCAAAACCGATTTTGGCACAGTTGGCTATGGCGGACCTGCCCCTCCTGATAAAGAACATACCTATATCTTCAAACTGTATGCACTGGACAAGATGCTGGGTCTTCCAAAGGGCTCTACAAAAAGCGATGTTGAAGAAGCAGCAAGCAACCACATCCTTGTGCAAACTACGCTTAAAGGAAGATATTCGCCATAGTCCTTTTTTTTATTTTTTTAGTGCCTTGACAGTCTTAAATCATGCAATTCTGACAGATCTCTGTTGTGCCTTGACGGCTACAAGATCCTTGTACGTCATGTAACGCGCCAAAAAGTACACATTACAAGCACCAAAATATCAGTTCATGGACACACTCTGAACTGCAATACTTGACGTTTCAAATAGCAATTTTTAGTTTTAGTGCATTCAGACACAGACAATAAAACAACTGTCAAGAAATTTCTGCTACACGGTACGAGTTTATGTTTAAAGTCTGTTTGGCAAACAGTGCTATATCCTCAATCTAGGAGTATCTCTCTGCCAATCTATATCTCATGTATTTGTCGTCTGGTGAAAACTTGGCAGGATGGACAGAGACAGTATCATTGCCACATTCAGGACACTTTGGCTTTAATGTATACTGATTGCATTTTGAGCACTTTCGTAGCAGAAATCTCATCTTAATTCTCTCTTGTCTTTCTTGACTCTTCTCTTGTAAATTTGAACGAGCCTTTCTTCTTTTGTATCTTAGTTTCAATCTCGCCGATTATCGGTTTTAGTAGCTTCTCAGCGGATTTAAAATCCTGTGAGGTAATTGAGAGTCTGTATTTTGGCGCTCCCAGATAAGTGATATCGATAGTGGGATCTTTTACTAATACCTTCAATAACGTCTCTTTGATAATTTCAACTCCGTTTGGTTTACTGTTTGTTATCTGCATTATGCCTCTAATCTCAACTGAAGGAAGCCTAATCTTTGAGCAAATTTCTTCAATTACATCTAACGTTTTTACTGGAATCTGCAGTTCTTTTATTGATTCCATTCCATTTCTGCCAATGGATACAAACGCATCATAGATTGAGTCAAATTTAGAGTATATGCTGTCTTCCAGCTTTTCAATCTCTTGATCAGTCAGATCTGCTTTTTCTTGAACATTCTGTAGTATCGTCTTGCCTTTCTCAAACTTTTTTACCTCTTTGAGTTTCTGTTTTTTCTGATCCTTTGAGATCTGCTTTAAGGACAGGTCAATGTCTCTTCTGCGAGAATTCACCTTCTTTACCAGCAGGACCTTTTTTTCACCATCCTTGACAAATCTGCTCACCGATCTAATCCATCCTGGTGCAATCTCTGAAATATGCAAAAATCCCTGAATGTCATCGTATTCATCCAGTGTTACATATGCCCCATGATCCATCACTTTGGTGACTGTTGCAAGAATAATCTCGCCCTGTTCTGGCATCTCTTGAATTTCAGTAGACAATTCTTCTAAAACTAATTTTTCTATACATTAATGTTGCTGGAAAGAGCTATTGCACTGTCAATGTTGGAGTTTTCATCATTTTTACGAGAATGTTCAACCATGATGTACTGGAATGTCAAGTTGGGGCAATGGTCTGGCCACGCCTAGTTGGGGCTCTGTCCAAGTCCTGATCATGCGTCTTTATTGCCTTTATTGCGTATTTTCTACGATGTCAAAATTTACGTGTCATGGTTTTGCAGGCTACCATGCAAATCTGGCTACACAACAATCCGAATCCTGGGCAAAGTAGATGTGTCATACAGACAATATACGAACATGTTTGGAACATGCCTGACCTGCAAAAAGCGGACAGCTCTAACCAAACACCATGATAAGGAAATTTGAGATGTAATTCTACTCTGTAGAAGATGTCATGATATCGTAGAGGAATATCTCAAGACGCGTGAAAGGCACCAGTACCTGACAAGGTTGAAATCTGACCAGTCATTACGCAGAATACACATCCTGAATTCCATTTTAGATGGTGGCAGGTTATGCGACGTAAAGCATTTTTGGAATGCCACACTGCCTAGCGTTCTTTTTGTTATTATCGATTTTTTATTCCTTGTCTTTTTACCAATGTCTTGCCATTCTTACAAGCCAGCCTACCAATCCAATAAAATTTCACTAATTGGTACGCTGTTTGCTGCGTACTTGCCGCTCTTTTTTTTTGGCAACATGTTCCAATATGTCTCTGGCGGCGCTTGGCAATAATTTTTTGTTTTCTTGCAGATATTTTATTCGTACTAGATACGTATTATTTGCATGAAATTTTTTCTTGTTTTTGATCTGTGTTTGTGTGGATGCAAGCATCACATTGATGATTGGCATGCATCAGCATCAAAATATTCTAGTCGCATGATTTTATGTCGCCACTTGGTTTCAAGAAACTTGATTTTCAAATCCATCTTTATCTGCAATCATACCGTCAGTTTAGTTGATGTTTGATCTCAATACGTTTGGTTCAAACTCGACAATGCGCGGCACATCCTCATAAATCCTCATCTAACAACTAAAAATCAATTCCTTCTTTGGCCTTGATACCTTTCTGGAACGGATGTTTTATCATCCTCATCTCTGTAACCAGGTCTGCCTTTTCTATAACCTCATTTTTTGCATGGTTGCCTGTAAGTACTAAATCAACCCTCTTTGGCTTTGCACTTATTATATTCAAAACGTCATCAACTGTGATCAAATTCAGGTTCACTGCATAGTTTATCTCATCTAAAATCACGATATCATAATCCCCTGACTGAATCTTCTCATTGCTGACTTTTACTGCCTCTCTGGCAATCTTCTGGTGATCTTCCATCGGGCTTTTATCATCAATGATTCCTACAAACCCCTTTCCAACTGCTATCATGTCAAACTCTGGCTTGAGTCGTGCAGAAGAGTCCATCTCGCCGTAATGCCAGGAACCTTTGATAAACTGAATCATGCATATCTTCTTGTTGTAGCCTGTTGCGCGCAATGCAATCCCCAAGGCCGCAGTTGTCTTGCCCTTACCGTTTCCAGTATAAACAATGACCAGCCCATCTCTTTCCATGACACGTCTCTGACAAATCACACTAAAAAGATTCAGGTTTGCAACAAATCTATCACTTTAAATAAAAAATCATTCTAGACTACAGATTGAGACTTCCAAGAATTGTAATTGCCGGTGCAACAAGCAATGTTGGCAAAACATCCATTACATGCTCAATCATATACGCCTTGCAAAAACAGGGCCACTCTGTTCAACCATTCAAAGTAGGGCCTGATTACATTGATCCCATCTATCTATCTAGCATCTCAAAGCATGATGCATACAACCTTGATGTCTGGCTTATGGGCAAAAAGCAATTACTGAACACATTTCTCTCCCACTCAAACTCCAACATATCTGTCATAGAAGGCGTCATGGGATACTATGACGGATTCAATGGCGACTCAAACTATGCTAGCACTTATCACGTGTCTGCAATTACCAAATCTCCTGTAATCTTGGTTTTGGATGCAAGCAAGACTTCTCGTTCTATTGCAGCTACACTTCTTGGATTTTTAAAATTTCACAGAAACTCCAGAATCCGTGGCGTCATTCTCAACAAGATAGCCAGCAAAAAGCACGAACTTTTGTGCAGGGCGGCACTCAAAAAAATTGCCATCCCAATCATAGGCTTGATTCCAAAAGACCCCCTCTTACACACGCCATCGCGCCATCTTGGACTGTTCTCCACATTTGAGAAAAATGCCCAAAGGGCACACGCCAAAAAAATTTCTAGTATTATCTCAAAGTCACTTGACATCAAACAAATCCTTAAGATTGCAAAGGAGACACCTGATATTGGTTCTCCCATAAAGCCAATTACACATAAACAACCAGCAGTTACCATTGCTGTAGCGCTTGACACATCCTTTAACTTTTACTATCATGACAATCTGGAGGCACTAAGACGACATGGCGCCAACTTGAAGTTCTTCAGTCCTACAAAAGACAAGAAAATTCCGGACTGTGACGGGATGTATATTGGAGGCGGCTTTCCTGAGGTCTTGTCTGACTCTCTTGAAAAAAACCAGCTTATAAAAAAAGCAGTAAAGAGTCTTGCAGAACAGGGCCTGCCAATCTATGCTGAATGTGGGGGGCTGATGTACCTGACAAAATCAATCCTCTCTGAAAATAGGAAACACAGGATGGTCGGTCTCTTTGATGCACAGACTGTCATGACAAAAAAGATGAGGCTCAACTATACCTTGGGCAAAACGACTGCGAAAACCCCCATTACCCAACGCCTACATAATTTTCAGGGTCATGAATTTCATTACTCTGAATTGGATGATGTTTCATCTGATTCTAAATTTGCTTATGCCCTCAAGATTGGCCATGGCATACAAGACCATCAGGACGGACTGGTTCAGGACAATACGTTGGCCTCTTATGGGCACCTGTACTTTGAGAGTTCCAACTATGCAAAAACTTTCGTTGATAATTGCATAAAACACTCAAAGAGATGATTTTTGGGCCCTTATCAGCTTGAATAACGCATTAATTACTGCAGAGGCAGACGAACTGCCGCCTTTTCTGCCAATATTGGTGATAAACGGCGTCTCCTGCAACTTTGCCAACTCTTCTTTTGACTCAGCAGCACAGACGAATCCTACCGGAATCCCTACTATCAATGCAGGTCTTACCACTCCTTCCTTGACCATCTGAATTACCTCTTGTAGTGCAGTGGGCGCATTTCCAACTACTACAACCCCTCCCTCGATATCTGAAGCGGCTGCACGCATTGCCACCTGAGATCTGGTCTTGCCCTCTTTTTTGGCCTGCTTCATTATATCCGGACTTGAGATATTGCAAACTATGTCATTTTTGAAATCCTTTGGATTTTGTTTGTTAAATCCACCGATGACGCCATTGACATCAACTACTATACTGCATCCGTTCCTCAAGGCATCCATCCCGCTGCTTATTGCATCCCTGTGAAATACCAGCCTGTTCTTGCCTGCAAAATCAAAATCAGCAGTTGAATGAATGACTCTTCTTACAATGGGCCACTCATTCTCGTTGTATTGATGTGCACCGACCTCATCGTCGATCATCCTCATGCTTGCATCCTCTATTGACTGGCCTTTTCTAGTCTGCATCTTGCCGTTCTACCTCTCTTGCTCTCTCCAATATCAAGTCTACCATCTTTTCATCTACACCCAAATGTTTTGTGGTAAAAGATTTTGTTATGCCGGAATTTTCAAGTGCAGGCAGCAGATCATTATTCACATCATTCTTTACATGTGCCCCTTCATGAAGGAAGTAAAGTACAATTATCAGGACTTGTGGCTTGTCTTCCTCACATTTTTTAATACCCACAATGATGTCTGGCTGCTCTATCTCCAACCAGCAGCGACTCACATTTCTGTACGTTCTCCTCATCTCATCGACGACGTAGTTCAACGATCTCTGTGCGTTGACATCCACACTGCCGTGCCCTATTATCATCACATCCACATCTTTCTTCAAAAGTTCTATGTTATTCTCTTTGATTGTAGCCTCTATCCTGTTTTCCACTACATCAACCAAGGTTTTATGCATGCTCATGGCCTTTGTAACTAGAAACTTGACTTTGGTATCTTTTTGAAACTTCATTACATCTGTAACTGCATTTTTTACTTTTTTGCCTGGATACAGAAAATAGGGAACTATGGTCAACGAGTCAATGTTCTCTTTGAGACATCTTGCGATCCCGTCCTCAATGTATGGGGGTTCTACCTCTAAAAAGCAAAAATCAGTAAATACGTAATCCCCTTTTGCCTTGATCTTCTCGCATATTGTCTCTAGTTCCTCTGATGCCTCTCGTTGCCTGCTCCCCCTGTCAATAATTAGTAATCCTCGTCTCTGTTTCATTATGTCCCCATCACAATCATCATATCCTTGCTATAGCTATGGTCAAATCCGGCGGAAATTTCTGCTTTTCTACTACCAGCTGGCCTCCTGAAACTTTTATTGCAGCAGCCTCTGAGACGCTCGGCGTTCCCTCAAATGCCATAACGGTCTCAGATGGATTCGGGGCAGTAATTTCTGCCAACTCTTCTCTGTCTACATATCTGACTGTCAGTCCCATCTCTCTTCCTAAATCTATTAGGCCTTTAACATCTTGTGGTTTTTTTATCGATGCCATGCCTGCAATGGATTTTTCCGACAGTTTGAATCTGTCAAGACACGCATCTATTCCACCTCTTATCGTCTCCTTGCTTGTATTCTGGTGCAGCCCTATGCCAATCACCAGGTTTTTGGGCCTGTACATCACTGATACCTTGTCTTCCATCTTGCCATCAAAAACCCTGTCAGAGATTATCAGGCACGCTTTAACGTCTGATCCCCTTAAACTGTCAATGCTGTCATAAATTGTAACATTCTTTGGCAATTTCTTATACCAGTCCTTTCTGCCTGCATCCTGAAAGACGCCTATCTGTTCCTCATTTACCATATGTGCGCTAACCTCCGTCACAGTCGAGTCGTCCTCAATTACCCATCCCCATTCCCTTCCTACCATGTCCACTGCTATCGTCTTGTTGACATCTGCTGCAGTTGTAACCACCGGGGTTGCGCCTACTTTTTCTGCTATCGTACATGTCAACTCGTTTGCACCCCCAATATGCCCTGACAGCACACTTATTACAAAATTTGTCTTGTCGTCAATTACAATTACTGCGGGGTCGGTCTTCTTGTCTTTTAGATGTGGCGCAATCAGTCTAATCACTGCCCCCAACGAGAACAGGCAGATTAGCGCATTGTTATCTTTGAACAGCCGGACAATTTTCTCTGATGTAGACTCTGCATACCATGCAATGTCTCCGCTACCATTTGACAATTTCAAGGGCGCAAATATCTCAAAGTCAGGAAAAAACTTTTTCAGGTTCTGGCCGATCACTACACCGTTTTTTGTAATAGCCAAAACTGCAGTCTTTTCCATAAATCAGAACTGTCTCACTTTAATAAAATTCCTTACGGTGTTGTCTTTCTTGCAAGAACATTCCCGTCAAACCCAAACAGTATCACATCAATTAAGACATCGTTGTTGGAATGCTCCCTCATGTGCTTGTGAGTGTTGCTGCATATCAGGTCAAAAAATCCCTCTACCTTGTTCTCTTGCATGATCTCCAAGACATGCCTTGCAGTATTTGCGCGTCTTATCATGGCAACAATGTCGTCGCTGGCGTTTGACTGTTTGGCCAGTCCTGCAAGAAAGCCCATGTCCACCTTTGAGCCCTTCACATGGGTCTGTTTTACCCCTGCTGCCATCTTTGCAAGTTTGCCAATAAACCCGACTATGTACGCCTTTCTGATGCTCTTTTTACCACACTGCTGTATTGTATATCCTGAAAAATCCCCCATCTGCACAAAACAGTGATCAGGCAACTCTACTATCTTCTTTGCATAGTCCTCACTGCGCCCACCCGTCGTTAACACCACAGTGTCATCACCCATTGCAAGCGTAACATCCAAACTCTGCCTGATTGACGCAGCGTATGATGCCGTAGAGAACGGAACAACTATGCCGCTTGTCCCTAGGATTGAGATTCCGTTTACGATTCCAAGTCTTGGGTTGTCAGTCTTTGGTGCCAATTCTGCCCCTTTTGGAACCATGATAGTCACTTTGATTCCTTTATTCTGTAAAATGTCTTCTGCTACCAGTCTCAAATTCTCGTTGATCATCTTCTTAGGTACGGGATTAATGGCAGGCTTGTCTATCTCAAGCCCCAGTCCGGGTTTTGTGACAATTCCTACACCTGTTCCGCCGTCAATCTCAATGTTGCCTGCATTGTCAGTCAGTGACATCTCAACTATGATCTCTGCACCATGTGTCACGTCCGGATCGTCTCCACCGTCTTTGATTACAGAGCATCTTGCCTCCATTTGGCAGTACTTGCACGAGTGTATTGGAATCTTGATAAATGTCCGTCGTGGCAGCAAGATATCCACATCTGCTATCTCTTTCTGGCCGATTATTGACAGCAAACACGCTTTTGCAGCTGCAGCAGCTGAACTTCCTGTAGTGAAACCCGTCTTTAGGTTATCCTTCTTTTCATCCAACACACCTTGCACTCATTTTATAGTATTAACTCTTATTTCCTCTCTTCAAAACACTCTAAATAGATTTAAAATAAAATCACATCATGGCCAAACCCGCTCGAATAGTTATTACCGGCGCTACGGGATTTGTCGCAAAGAATCTTCGAAGGCATCTGTCTGCTCAAAAAAATGTTCGACTGGTCTCTATATCACGATCTGACTTTGCGGCATTCAAAGACGAGTCAAAGATTGTCACCACAAATTATGATGATATCCCTCTACAAAAAATCAAGGATTCTGATGCCTTGGTTCATCTTGTAGGAATAGGCAAACAATCAGCAAAGGCTGACTATGCCACAGTAAATGTCGAACTGACAAGACGCATCGCAAATTTATGCTGCAAGGCAAATATCAAAAAAATTGTTTATCTGAGCGGCCTTGGCGTCTCTCCCAACACCACTTTATCCCTGTTTGTCTCAAAATACAAGGCTGAAAAAATAATCGCTGGCTCAAATCTGGATTATACCATTTTTAGGCCATCATACATTGTAGGCTCAAATGACTACCTTACCAAGTATCTAAAAAAACAGATAAGGAATCATAACGTGACAATCCCTGGCTCTGGCAACTACCTCATCCAACCAATCCATATCTGTGATGCAGTCAAAGTCATTTACCAATCAACGCACAACAAAAAATTCAGTGACAAAATAATTGATCTGGTTGGCCCTGACCCGATATCTTTCAAACAATATGTAAAATTGTATTTAAAGCAAACAGGCACCACAATCTCCCACATCAATCTAGAAGACGCATATCACAGGGCTGTAACTGACAGTACAAGATCTGAATTTGGAGTAGACGATCTCTGCATACTAGTAGGCAGTTTTACAGGGAACCACAAAAGGCTGCAAAAGATATCTGAAATAAAATTCCAATCAATTGCCAAATTTTTAGTCAGGTAGTGGTGGTAGTAGTAGTAGCAGCTACAGTAGCAACAACAGCAGCGGCAGCCTGACTTAGCGCTTCGGCCTTGTCTGTCTTCTCCCAAGTAAACTCTGGCTCGTCTCTTCCAAAATGACCATACGCTGCAGTCTTTTTGTATATTGGCCTCTTTAAATCTAATTGGGTAATTATCCCTAGAGGCTTCATGTCAAAGTTCTTCCTTACTATATCCTCAATTTTGTTTTCTGGAATCTTGTTTGTTCCAAACGTATTGACGTAAAGTGATACGGGTTCTGCCACCCCTATTGCATATGCCAACTGCACCTCGCACCTGTCTGCTAGTTTGCCTGCCACAATATTTTTTGCGATGTACCTGCACATGTAACACGCAGATCTGTCTACCTTTGATGGGTCCTTCCCTGAGAAAGCTCCCCCTCCATGTCGTCCGAACCCTCCATAACTGTCAACAATTATCTTTCGTCCTGTCAGCCCTGCATCTCCATGAGGTCCCCCGATAACAAATTTCCCGGTTGGATTTATGTGGATTACTATGTCGTTATTCCAGAGATCGCCCAAAACTGGTTTGATGACCTTTTCTGTTATCTCTTCGGCAATCTCTTCTTGTGTTACATCAGGGTCATGCTGGGTTGATATGACAACTGTCTCAATCTTTGTCGGTTTGTTGTCCTCATACCGCACTGATACCTGCGATTTGCCGTCAGGTCTTACCCATGGTATTACCTTGTCTCTTCTGACTTGCGATAGCCGCTGAATCAACCTGTGTGCCAGTATGATGGGCATGGGCATCAACTCTTTTGTCTCATCTGTTGCATAGCCAAACATCAGTCCCTGGTCTCCTGCACCCTGCTCTCTCTTCTCTGTTGCAGTCACTCCCTGACTGATGTCTGGACTCTGTGAGTGTAATCTCAAATCAATCTGGCAGCTGTCGCCGTCAAACATCAAATCCTTGTCGTCATACCCTATCTCTTTTATCGTCTTTCTGACCAGCTGCTCCTGTGCTGCCTTGTCAAATACGGCCTTTGATGTCACCTCCCCTGACACGACCACAAAACCGCTGGTGACCATCGTCTCAACTGCCACTCTTGAATCCGGGTCTTGTCTTAGATATTCGTCAAGGAATGCATCTGAAATGTTATCGCATACCTTGTCTGGGTGCCCCTCTGTCACTGATTCTGATGTAAAAAGAAAGTTATTGGTCATAAAGCCACCTAAATATTAAAGCTCATTTTCTAGTTTGATAAACAGTACGTTGTTGCCCCTTACAATTACTCTACCATAATTTGCAATCGTCTTTCCGTCATGAATCTCTTCGGCATCAGTCATAATCAAATTCATATACGAATCAACATTATCCATTTTTCCTTTATACTCGACTTCATTTTTTAATCTAACTGTAACTTTCTTCTTGGTGCTTTTTTGAAGAATTGTCAGAGGTCTTTTTGCGCTATTTGTCTGGGACACTAATGCTTCACTTATTTTGAAAGTCTCTACTCTACCATAAAAGCCTTACCTCTTTTGCAAATATGGCAATTCTTTAAATTTTTTCACTGTTTGCTATAAATTAGACTGATGATCCCAACTGGTTTACAACAATTAGACAAGTTTCTTTCCGGAGGAATTCCTCCAAGTGTTGTTGTAGACATCTATGGCGGGAGCGCCACTGGAAAGACGCTGCTGATACTGCAGCTGGCAGTGAACTCTATTAAAAACGGAGGCAAGGTTTTGTATGTGGATACTACAGGTGGATTTCGCCCTGAGAGGGTGATGGCAATTCAAAAGGCGTCAGGGATAAATTTTGACGTGCTTGGAAAGATCACCGTGTCTCGCGTAACCAACACCTTTGAGCAGATAAACTCCCTTAAAAATCTCAAATGCGGCGACTTTTCCTTGATTGCAATTGACAACATCACCGACCTGTTCTCATACGAGTATACTGCCCGTGAATCCATTATGGAAAAAAATGCGCTGTTTATGAAGTACATGCACGAGTTATCTCAGATAGCAATCGCAAACAGAATTCCGGTCGTTGTTACCAATATGATAAGAAACATCAAAGGCCAAGAGGCAGAGAACATGAAAGGTGCTGTTGATCCGTTTACACATATCAAGATTCATCTCTACAAAAATCAATCAAAATACAATGGCAGAATTTATTGGGCACTGAACGAGGAGTATTTTGAATATAAGATCAGTGATACTGGAATACATGCTAGCAACAACGACGAGCTTTGTTAGAACGACCATCCCCCTTTCTGTCTTTCTTGTCATCACATCTAGTTGGATGCTTTGTTTGATATGCCAGTCTGCAATTCTGTCATCTTTTGGTTCGGTCACTTTTTCCAAGCTTGATGCCATGTCAGATGTCCTGCCGCCTGATACGTTTCATTTTGGGCGTACCAGAACGTGACATTCTGACAGTTGTCATCACAGTGCATCTAGTCTACAATACAACCTCAACACATCAGATTGTTCAGGCCAACTAATGACATGCAATCCCAACCAACCTGACGGTCATCTGTCTTGCCTTGCAATTGTTTGCAGACAACTAATATTCTGCGTATACTGTGCAATCTCATGAGAACACGATGCGCTTGGGCAAGCGATGAGCCAAACATCCCATACCACGATCAAGAGTGGGGATGTCCGCAGCACGACGATCGCCGTCTATTTGAGTTTCTTGTGCTGGAAGGTGCCCAGGCCGGCCTCTCATGGACCACTATTCTGAACCGGCGCCAAGCATACAGAAAAGCCTTCTCTAACTTTGATGTCCTCAAAGTATCAAAATACACCGCAAAACATGTTGAAAGGCTACTCGATGACGCATCAATCATACGAAACCGATTGAAGATACGTTCTGCAGTAAACAATGCAAGACAGTTTCTCAAAATTCAAAAAGAGTTCGGATCTTTTGACCAGTATATCTGGGGCTTTGTAAATCACACCCCGGTCAAAAATCACTTCAAGGACTCGTCTGAACTTCCTGCCTTTACTGAGACATCAAAGAGACTCAGCTGTGATCTCAAGACAAGGGGATTCACGTTTGTAGGTCCCACGATCTGTTATGCACTGATGCAGGCAATAGGAATGGTAAATGATCATACTGCAGATTGCTATCTCTTTCAAAAATAGTTCTTAAGTAGGAGAAATTAAGCAGTCATAATCATGGCACAGGGCAAATTTGCTACATCTGTATCGTGCATGGACGGCAGAATCCAGAATCCTGTAACGCAATGGATAAAGCAGAATTATCAGGCAGATTTTGCAGATGTTATCACAGAACCCGGCGTGGACAAGATAATCTCATCGCAAGACAACAGCGACATCCTTGAACGCATAAAAGACAAGGTGGCCATATCAATTAACGCGCACGGCTCAAAGCTTGTCGTGGTCTCAGGCCATCACGACTGCGCAGGAAATCCGGTGTCTGCCGAAAAGCACATCTTGCAGATACGGCAGTGTGTCAATACAATATCCTCTTGGAACATGGGCATCAAAGTAGTCGGGGTCTGGGTAGATGACTTGTGGCATGTCAACACAGTTTAATTCATAGAAAAAAACTATGGTCATGATTTCCAGCTTTTCAAAGACTGCTGGACCGGGAATCCTGTTTGCCAGCACTGCAATTGGCGTCTCACACCTTGTACAGTCAACTAGGGCAGGCGCCGACTGGACTGCTGTTGTTGGGATTCGTCGTTCTTGTGTCCGTGCTAAAATATCCATTCTTTGATTACAGCTCGCGTTATGCCAATGTTACCAAGACAAGCATTATCGACGGGTACAAACTGCTTGGAATGCCTGCACTTTGGATGTACCTGATCCTAACTGTGGCATCCATGTTCTTCATTACATGTGCTGTAGGATTTGTGACTGCAGGATTCTTTGAAAACCTGTTTGGGATAAGCTATCTTGGAGATATGACGATTGTAATCCTGTTTGCCGTATGCGTATCCATCTTGGCAATCGGCAAGTACAATGCACTTGACAGCATGATAAAAGTAATTGCCATCACCCTTCTTGTCTCTACCACATCTGCGTTTTTGCTGGTACTCTCAAACGGCCCTATTGAACCTGTTCCGGGATTTGAACCCCTAACATTATGGACATCCTCTGGCCTCTTCTTTCTGCTTGCCCTGATGGGATTCATGCCAACTCCTCTGGATCTATCCAGCTGGAACAGCCTCTGGACACTGGAGCGTATAAAGCAGTCAAAATACACACCAAAACTAAGGGAGACACTCTTTGAATTTCGGCTGGCATATATTATAACCATAGTTACGGCAGTGATGTTTGTGACACTCGGAGCGTTTCTCTTTTATGGCTCCGGACAAGAGCTCTCAAACAACAACTCGCTTTTTGCACACAATGTAGTCACATTATACACCCAGACAATCGGGCAATGGAGCCACCTGATAATCTCGGCATCTGCCTTTGCCGTGATGTTTGGAACAATCCTTGCAGTCTTTGACGGGTACTCGCGCTCGCTGCATCGGACAGTAGAGCTTATAGTTCCAGGAAAGGACAACATCATCAGTAGAAAACAAAGAATATTTTACATACTGTTTTTGCTTATCCTCTCTGTTGGCTCACTGGTCATCATTTTTCAGTTTGATGACAATCTTAAGAATTTAATTGACTTTGCCACCACTTTATCGTTTGTCATTGCTCCAGTTATCGCCGTGTTCAATTACCGACTTGTGACCGGAAGATTCTTGCAAAAAGAGTCACAACCCTCTGTGCCGATGAAGGCGTTAAGCGTGGCCGGAATCATATTTCTTATCGCATTTGTGGCACTGTTTGTATCAGTCAGATTTCTTGGTCTGACACTGTAAACTGCTTTCGCTGGCAAATGCACGGGCTAAAATTTCGTCTGAAGGCGTTATTGTCATAATCACAGGTTCGTGCAAGACAACCCCCTATTTTTTTGCTTTTATGGCAGGTTTGGAGCGATGCTGCAAAGTCCTGCTACTTACCGCCTTCTCAAAACACCTGCATCTCAGATTTGCCAGTGTATAGATAATTACTATCGTTGTTTAAACTCTGGTGTAACTATGAAAGGCCATGATCAAAGGACAGACCACATTCTTGATTCACTGTTTAAAAAATCTGGATTCTCTGCATTAACTGAGATCCAAAGGAGGGCATCTCCTGCAATACTGCAAAAAAAAGACAGCCTGGTCATTGCACCCACCGGTTCTGGAAAGACCGAGTGTGCAGTCATTCCTATATTCTCACTGCTAAAAAGTTCCAAAAAGACAGGCAGGATCAAGGTTTTGTACATCACCCCGTTAAGGGCGCTTAACCGTGACGTGTTTCGAAGGATAGCAAAATATGCACACGAAAATTCACTAACAATTGAAATCCGCCACGGGGATACCACCCAAAAGGCACGAAAGAGGATCACAGAAAATCCTCCTGACATTCTAATCACTACCCCTGAAACTCTGGTCATTTTATTGACACAGGTCAAGATGCTTGATGCCATGTCTGTCTTGGAGTGGATTGTCGTTGATGAGGTACACGAGCTGCTGTCAAGTGAGCGTGGCTCTCAGTTGACGCTATGCATGGAGCGGTTACAGCTAAACACCCGATTCCCTCTTACCAGAATTGGGCTGTCAGCTACTGTCGGAAATCCCATGAAGGCCGGAAAATTTCTAGTAGGCACAAAACGGCGGTGTGAGATAATTCGTGATACGTCAGTCAGGCGGTACGATGTAGAAATCATGTATGTCAATGGGACAATTACAGACGTTGCGCAAAAGACACTCAGTTACGTCCAGTCCTCCAAACTTGACTCCCCCATCCTGCTGTTTACAAACACTAGGGGCGAGGCGGAGTTTTTGGCATCAGCCCTCAAAGAGACATCCACAATTCCTGTCCTACTGCATCATGGCTCTCTCTCAAAAGAGGTTCGAGAAGAGACAGAACAGATACTGTGCCAGGGCTTGTGCAGCATTGTAGTGTGTACCTCTTCATTGGAGCTTGGGCTTGACATTGATACGGTAGAGCTGGTCATTCATTACGGCTCCCCAAGACAGGTATCAAAGTTCATTCAGCGAATAGGCCGTAGCAGGCATAACCGTGATGCGTCGGCCCGAGGCCTTATCATCACAAACAATCCTGATGACGAGTTTGAGGCACAGGCAATACTTGGCCGCATCCACGATTATTCCATCGAGGAGCAGTCAATCCATGATACCTCATTTGACGTGCTGGCACATCATCTGGTTGGACTATCTATGCAGATTGGCGAAGTGGCAGTCACATACGCATTTGAGTTAGTGACAAAGGCATACCCGTTCCGCAACTTGCAGTTCTCCGAACTCGTTGATGTCCTGGAGTTACTTGACTCAAACTATCTGGTATTCTTTGAGAGGACAAAGATGACTTTCTACAAAAAGGGACGTGCATTCAAGTACTATTTTGAAAATCTCTCAACAATTCCTGACATTCTCAAATTCAAGGTCTTTGACAGTGTCGGCAAGAGAATTATTGGATCCCTTGATCAGAGGTTTGTGGGTGATTTTGGCGATTCAGGCAACATCTTTGTCTTGAAGGGATCACAGTGGAGGATACTGAACGTTGACGAAAAGTCGTTCTCTGTGAATGTAGAGCCGTTTCGTGGCGGCGGAACCACTGTTCCGTACTGGGAAGGGGAGAACATTGCAATCGACTACAACACTGCAAGGAAAGTAGGGAACTATCGCTGCAAGGTAAGGGACGGCAAGCTTGAACTGGCCAACAAGGTCATTGAGGGCCTGGATTTTGGCAGTTCTGTTCCTGACGAGAACAACATCCTCGTTGAATCATGCCGTTCCCAGGGCTCAATTGTAGTTCATTCGTGTTTTGGCACAAAAATAAACTCTACGTTGGCAGCCATGCTCTCATCGATGCTCTCATCGGTACTTGGTTCCACAGTTGATTCCCGCTCTGACGGCTACAGAATCGTGCTGTCTACAAACTCTCGAATATCTGAAAAACTCTTTACCAAAGTTCTCAAAGACGACTATGACCTAGGCTCAATTGTTTCTGCATCGTTGAGCGGAACCCACAATGTCAACTGGAGAACGTGGTGTGTTGCAAAAAAGTTTGGCATAGTTGGCCGTGGCGCCATATATGAGAGAAAGACTGCCAGGTTTCTTTACGAGCGGTACTCAAAGACTGTGCTGGTTCGTGAAGTGCTGCGTGAACTCTTCCATGACAAGTACGACTTGGCCAAATGCGATGAAGTCCTACAAGAGATCAAAAGTGATGTTATTCACGTTCTCTGGCATGAAGTTGACAAATTCTCAAAACTTGCAGAGCCAATCCTTGACCACACTGCCAAGTACTACTCTTCTCCTGCAAATCTTGACAAGGGCATCCTTGATCTGGTCAAGGCAAGGCTGGAGAAGGCAAAACACCGTCTGGTCTGCGCGCGTTGCGGGAGATGGGAGCGGCTAATCCAAACATTTGAGGTGCCAGACAAATTGATCTGCCCATACTGCAAGGGCA
This sequence comes from Candidatus Nitrosopumilus sp., assembly GCA_047516405.1. Classification (GTDB taxonomy): domain Archaea; phylum Thermoproteota; class Nitrososphaeria; order Nitrososphaerales; family Nitrosopumilaceae; genus Nitrosopumilus. The sequence goes on from JAKZUU010000126.1 coordinate 22,122, forward strand.
GGCAAATTACCGCGACATATCATTCTGATTATGACTTGCCCAAAATTATCAGAAAAAAGTATGGCGGAAAAAAATTGACTGCAGAAGAGAAGCACAAGTTTGACCGTGCATGGAAGGTGGCCTCCTTGATCGAGAATTTTGGAAAGATTGCAATAACTGTAATTTCAGGGTACGGGGTAGGTGCAGACACTGCTGCAAGAATACTGCGCAACATGGTATACGACGAGGAGGATCACATATTCAAGCAAATCTATGAGGCAGAGAGACAATACGTTGTGACTCGTGGATTTTGGGACTCTTAGCTCAAATTTTTTTCTTGGGGCACGAGAATCGGCTCAACGTCTAGTTCTTTTTTGTAATTTTGGAAAATACACTCAAAACCAGTTCTGTCTTTCCCTCAAATCCCTGCCTTGCATTTATCCCGGTAATTGATATGATCTCACCTAGCTGGCACTGGTCAACCTCCCTTGCCTGGTCTCTCCAGCCCCTGACCCATATCTGACCCGTATCGTCTTCAACCAACATCTCAGACAACGCTACTGACTCTCCGCTCTTTGTCTGTATCTCGCGCCTGTCTGAAATTTTCAATACTATCGCCTCTACACAGCATATTGCATCAGTGTCAACACTCTCAATCTTTGTACGCAGTTCACCAACTCTTGGAAGTGCATTATTGTCTCCATCCTCCAATTTTCTTACAAAAGAGTTCTCATCGAGCGTAATTGAATTTCCATAAATTTTTGTGGGCATACACTCTATCACATCCCCTTCCACGCATAGACTGGCAATGGCATTTGACAGGTCAGCGACGGTCATGAGATTCTTTTTCTCATCAACTGCCAAAATCATGCTTTTATTGTTCTGGGTCGGCGTTATTGAGAGCACTCTTGCAATTACAGGCTCTACATCTTTTTTTCCTTCAATCTCAATTACGGTACCCTCATTTCCATGAATCTCAATTCCCTGCTGTACGGCCTTTACCCTGACACCTAGCAGTCTTACCTTGGCCTCGCTTGAAACTATGTTTGGAATTGACGACTCGTCTTTGCCCCACAACACCACCCGCAGTACGGCGGTACCGTCCTTTCCCTTCAGTCTCATCTTCAGTGCTTTACCTGGCTGGCCTTTGGCAGTCGTAAATTTCATTTCAGCGATCAGGCCGTCGTTAACACCTGAGACTACAATGTCTTGGTCTCCTTCCTTTAGTTCACTGACATCCTTTGCTATGCTGTCAATGCTTGGAATATCTTTACTGGCAGTCTCTATCACCTCTATGCCTGCACCTGTGCCAACATTTATGGCAGGCGTCCCATCAAGGTCTGCCTTTACATATGCTTTTTTTATCTTGATAATGTCCCCCGGTTTCATGGTCTCAAACACTGGCAAATTTGCATTTGCATCCCATAACTTTACACTGGCAGTGGCATCTGCATCATAAACGATAACTGTTCTCAAGTGCAAGGGCGAGCCGTCCTTTCTTGTAAATTGCTTTACAGGTGCGATACTTAGCACTCCTGCCTCCAGCACAACATCTTTTGCGCCTGCATAAAGATCCTTCAGGCTGATCTCAGTCTTTTGGGTCTCAGTCAACGACACTCCCAAGTCTGCTGCAATCAAAAACAGCGCTCCCTGGTCAGTGAGGTATCCTGCGCCAATCTTGTCTTTTTTTTGCCTGATTTTGTCCTCCAGCTCTGCCTTGGCCATCTCCGGTTTCTGTTCTAGCATCTTGTTGAGAAGATCATCTAATTCTGACAACGCCTTTTGTTAACACACTCCATTAATAACAATTTCATTGGCTGCGATTACGCATTTTGTCTTATGCCTCCCTTGATCATACTGCTCACTAACTAAATTAATAGGAAATCTCTAGTCATGCTGTGTCATCCTGTATCGTAGCTGATCATCTATCGAAATCATACGGTTCCCTGTTTGCAGTCAATGACATAAGTCTGTCTGTAAAGACAGGGCAAGTTTTTGGATTTTTAGGGCCAAACGGTGCAGGAAAGTCGACTGCCATCAAACTGTTTACTACCCTTATCAGGCCTTCAAAAGGGTCGTTGACTGTTCTGGGCATTGACGCGCTAAAAAACCCGCTTTTGATTCGCCATAAGATTGGAGTTGTTTTGCAGCAGCCAAGCTATGAGCCCACACTGTCAGTTGAAAAATCCCTTGACAAATACGCAATGATGTGGAATGTGCCAAAGCCTGAACGCAAAAAAAGGAGGGAAGCACTCTTGAGAGACTTTGGCCTAGTTGAGATTCGCAATAAGAGGAATGAGGATCTCTCAATCGGCCAGCGAAGAAGGGTTCAGGTTGCGCGTGAATTCATGCATGACATGGACTTGTTGTTCTTGGATGAGCCTACTGCCGGATTGGATACCAGTGCAAGAAGAAAGCTGCTTGACTATCTGAAAAACAAGGTAAAGACCGGGCTGACAATTTTTTACACTACACACATTTTGTCAGAGGCTGAATACCTCTGCGATGAGATTGCAATCATTATGGAAGGCAAGATCTTGACAGTTGATTCCCCTGACGCACTGAAATCTAAATTTGGGAAAGCCAAGACCATAAAGATTCGCATATCAAAAGAGCGGTCTGACATCTCTACTTTATTGTGCGATGTGTCTGAATGTACAGTTGATTTCGGTAATAATAATAATAATAATAACAACAACGGTAATAACGGCAATGATGATAATAATAATAATAACGGCAACAACAATCTAATCAACATTGTGATTCACTCTGAACAGTCAGAGTTGATACTGTCCCGAGTACTAAAAATACTACATGACAGTGCCATTGAGATTCAGGACATCTCTGCTGTTCCGACAAATCTTGAGGACATCTTCTTAAAGATAATGAGTGACGATGCATCCGGTAATTAGACTAGTAAATAGAAATCTCACGATTTCCCTGCATCCTGGATTCTTGATCTGGCAGGTGATATTTCCTCTGATCTATATCTTTATTGCAGGATTTGCATATGCTTCTCTAATACCGCAAATTCCATTTGCCGGCAAATCCCTTGACTATCCTGCATTTTTGGCATCAGGGATGATTGGATTCAACATCATGAACAGTACATTGATCTCCGGCATCATCCTTTGGAATGACAGGCGAAATGGAATGTTTCAGCAGATCTTGGTAGGACCGTTTACCAAAAACCATTACATCATAAGCAATGTCTGCACCATTGGCACCATAGGCCTAATCAGCGCAGTGCTGATTGCACTGGTTGGTTATCCTGTATTCTTCGAATCGGTGGAATTCTCACTGCTGACAATTCCGCTAATCATATTTGGCTCAGTTGTGGGGGCTATACTCTTTGGCTCTCTGGCATCAATAATCTCACTTAAACTGCGTTCGAGCGAAGGGTTTAATGCCATCATCAATACCGTGTTCCTGTTTTTTGCCTTTGTCAGCAGTACTTTTTATCCTGTAGACAACATTCCTGAACCTCTGCGAACTGCATTTTACCTGAACCCTCTCACATATCTTGTAGATATAATCAGGGCCGGGATTTTTGGCACATTCACAGAGTTTGTGCTCTTGGAGATGTTGATCCTTACATGCATTGCCATCACACTATTTACAATTGCCTTGAAACTATTCACGAGGCTGGATTTTTAACTGTGTGGCCTTTATCTGGACACTGATTCATCATTTTATCATATTACCATTTGCAAATCTCACGGTTCCATCAAATACCGTTCTGTAGATGGCTTTGGTGGATTCTGCAGAGTCAGGAGAAAGACATTCTGCAAGTCAATTCATGCCGGCTAGTTGATTCCTATCTTAATTACAATTCTATTCATTTGAAAAAATTGATACAACTATTCCTCATCAGAACTCATAAGCAATTACTGGAATCCTACCATAACTCCATTTTCCAATCTCAAAATCTTTACACAGTTTTTTATCATTTCCAAAAAAAACAATAGTTTTGGATGTGTAAATCCTTTACACTCTCCACCAACTCGTCTTTATGCCACTTCAATAAGTTTTTCTTACTCCTTTTCCTATCTATAACTGATGGCAAATCCCAAAGTTGTTGTTTTCGGTCTCAGTACAGAAGGATATGCAATTGCATCGCAGATGGCAATCAAGGGGGCAGACGTCTATATCATAGACGAGTCAACCCCTTCTGCAATCTCGCTTAATGCCGAAGTTGCCAGAACTTATCCTAACGTATCATCACTCAAAGAGGATGAGCCGCTTTTGACCATGGAGCCCATAAATGTGGCAATATCCAAGGCACGATACCTATTTTTTGCCCCAAGAATCAGAAAGACCGGCCAAGACATCAAGACTGAGATTCTCTCTAAATTCAAAGATGCTGTAGCACCCATGAAAAAAAACAGTTCGGTAATCTTTAACCTGCCGACAGGGTTTGACGGCAACAATGACTATATCTCATTTCTGGAACATGTAACAGGTTTTAAGGCAGGGAAACACATATCCTACTTTTATTATCCGCTAGAGGAGCCCTACGATCCGCCAAAAACCATCGGCTCGTTTTATGGAAAGCACGACGACACGCTCGTTGATCTTCTTACAGTCGGCAAAGCCAAGAAAAAATTTGTTGCCATCTCATCTGCCGAATACTTTCATGCCATTGACGTGCTGTCTAGGTTTTTTGCCATTTCAAGTGTTTTGGAAGTATGCAAACACGCTAAAAGAGAGATTCCAAAAAATGATCTTGCCCCGGACGGATTTCAAAATATATACATTGACGAGATGCTCGGCGGCATCTTTGATCTGCGATCCCTTACATTATCTTTTGAGGGCTCAAACACTCTGATGTGTTTAATCAACACGTGCACCAAAGGGGTTGATGCATACGTAAAGCGACTAATCGAGCAAATCCGTTTGGCGCTAAAAAAGAACAATCTAAAAGCAAGCAGAACCAAAGTTGCAATATCCTGGACACTTGACCAGCACCCAATACGCGGAGATAAGATTGAGATGCTTGAAACCTTGAAAACAAAACTGCGCGATTATGTTGGCGATGTTGAGACATACATTGATCCAAACTCTGACTTGTTTGTAAGTGACAAGACCGTGGTTGTTGTAGCATGCTCAAAGTTTGACGCAGACAATATTGAAAAGCACGGCGACGATTCAACCTTGATTCTCGTCAAAGCAAATCCACTGTGCGAGATGGTCATTAATAGTATAAATTAGCTAGAATTATTATTCTCGTTGAAATGTCAAATGAAAATAATTCTAGTGATGTAACTGCCAAAGATCTTCTAAATGATATGCTGGCTGAAAGTGACTCTGGAAACGATACTCCAACAACAAGAGATCTCCTAAATGACATCCTGGCCGAAAACACATCTAACGACACACCTGTAAAAAATACCCTGGCCAAAAACACATCAAACGACATACCTGCCAGTCACACACCTGTAAAAGACACCCTATCTGAAAGTGACTCTGAAAACGATACTCCAACAACCAAAGACCTAAACGATACTCCAACAACCAAAGACCTAAACGATACTCCAACAACCAAAGACCTACTAAACGATACTCCAACAACCAAAGACCTACTAAACGATATCCTAAATGGAAACACCTCCAGCGATACCCCTACAACCAAAGACAGCCTTGACGACTCTCCAACAGAAGACAATACCCAAGACCGGCCTGAAATCATTTTGGATGCCGACTCTCTTGTAGACTCATCTGAACCCTCAAAAGCCAAAATTGAGAGTCTGACCCAGATGCTACGTCTGGAGAAACTCAAATCATCACAGTTTGAAGAAAAATTAAAACACGCCATTGCAGACTATCAGAACCTTCGCAGAAAGACTTTCACAGATGTAGAGAATGGCATCAGTGCCAAAATTAACGAGTTTGCCCTGGATTTTCTAAAAATCTATGACGACTTTACACGGGCAAAAAAGGTATTTATAGAAAGTCAAGCTACTACAGAAGGTTTGAACTCTATCCTGAAAAACATGGACTCTGTGCTCAATAAGTACAACATTCGTCCCATTGACGCGTTGGGGGAAATTTTTGATCCTCATCTCCATGAGGCAATATCGGTTACTGCCAATCCTGATCTGGATGATAATACTATTATACAAGAGCTTAGACGAGGCTATACCTCAAATGGTATAGTTATAAGACCCACTTTGGTAGAGATTACAAAAAAGGAATGATGATAAATTATGACTAAAATTATCGGAATTGATTTAGGAACAAGCAACTCTGCAGCCGCTGTTGTCATGGGCGGAAAGCCTACAATCATCCCTGCAGCAGAAGGCGCCACTGTAGGCGGCAAGGCATTTCCGTCAGTTGTGGCATTTTCTAAAGACGGTGAGCTTTTGGTAGGTGAGCCTGCCAGAAGACAGTCAATAACAAATCCTGACAATACCATCGTTGCTGCAAAAAGAAAGATGGGCTCTGATTACACTTTTACCATTCTGGACAAGGCATACAAGCCCCAGCAAATATCCGCATTCATTCTCCAAAAGATCAAAAAAGATGCTGAAGCGTTTGTGGGCGAACCGATACAAAAGGCAGTGATTACAGTCCCTGCATACTTTAATGACAACCAGCGCCAGGCCACCAAGGATGCAGGCACCATTGCAGGACTTGATGTCGTCAGGATTATCAATGAGCCTACTGCAGCATCTCTGGCATATGGTCTGGACAAGGCAAAGGAAGACATGAAGATTCTTGTCTTTGATTTTGGTGGCGGTACGCTTGATGTCACCATCATGGAGATGGGCGGAGGCGTCTTTGAGGTTCTCAGCACGTCTGGTGATACGCAGTTGGGAGGCACCGACATGGACAAGGTTCTCATTGACTTTATTATAGACGAGTTTCGAAAGAAGGAAGGCGTTGATCTTACGGCAGACTCTACTGCAATGGCTCGAATCAGGGAAGCCTCTGAGAAGGCAAAGATTGAACTCTCAACTGTCATGGAGACTGACGTTAACCTGCCTTTTATTGCACATGATCAGGCAACCGGTGCCAAAAACCTTGAGATAAGAATAACCCGTGCTAAACTGGATGAATTGATTGAACCTATTGTAGAGAGATGCAAGCCATCTGTACTGAAAGCTTTGGAGGATGCAAAACTTACCCCTGACAGCATCAGCAGGATTGTCATGGTTGGCGGACCTACAAGAATTCCATTGGTAAAGGAGTTTGTAAGCAAGGTAATCGGTCAGAGATCCGAATCTGGGGTCGATCCAATGGAGGCAGTAGCAATGGGCGCTGCAATTCAGGCAGGAATCATTGCAGGAGATGTTACAAGCGACATTGTCTTGCTTGATGTAACACCTCTGACGTTGGGAATTGAGACGCTGGGCGGCGTGCGTGAACCACTCATTGAGCGAAATACCACGATTCCGACATCAAAAAGCAAGGTTTTCACTACTGCCGCTGACAACCAAACAGCAGTCACCATACATGTTGTTCAAGGTGAGCGACCAATGGCCATTGACAACGTATCGCTGGGAAGCTTTAACCTGACTGACCTGCCACCTGCCCCAAGGGGAATTCCACAGATTGAAGTTAAATTCGATATAGATGCAAACGGAATTATCAATGTAACTGCCAAGGATCTTGGAACGCAAAAAGAGGCAAAGATTACCATCGAGTCTACATCCAAGCTGTCACCTGACGAGATAGAGAAGCTAAAAGAAGATGCAGAAAAATTCTCTGAAGAGGACAAAAAGAAGAAAGAGAGGATTGACCTGAAAAATGAGGCTGAAAGTTACATCTACACTACAGAGAAATTGGTAAACCATGATCTGAAAGATAAAATTTCCCAGGAACAGGGCATAAAGATTACCGATGCTGTAAGGGAAGTCAAGGAGGCACTAAACAAAGAATCTGACGAATTAAAAACTAAACTGACTACGTTGCAGACACTGGTCAGTGAGGTGACTACCGAACTTTACAAAAACGCAGCAACAGCTGAATCTCAAAACCAACAACAACAACAACAACAACAACAACAAGGCACCACCCAAGAACAGAATACAGAACAGCCAAATGCAGATGATGGTGGTGGACAGACTATCAACGACGATCCAGACACTCCAGGACAGGGTACAGAACAGCCAAATGCAGATGATGGTGGTGGACAGACTATCAACGACGATCCAGGCACTCCAGGACAGAGTGCAGAGGAATCAACTAGTTCAGAGCAACAGCAACAAGCCTCTTCCGAACCTGATGAGAAAAAAACCATCTGATCTCAATTCAATCATTTATACAACAAACATGTTAGGGAATAATTCATGACTGCGAAACGCGATTATTACGAAGTTTTGGGAGTTACAAAAACCTCAACTCCTGATGAAATTAAGCAGCAGTACAGAAAATTGGCATTAAAATTCCATCCTGACCGCAACAAGTCTTCAGAATCTGCAGAACACTTTAAGGAAATTTCTGAGGCATATGCGGTTTTATCTGCCTCTGAAAAAAAGCAGCTCTATGACCAGCATGGCCATGCAGGCGTAAGTGACAGATATTCCAGCGAGGATATCTTTCAGGGCGCCCGGGGATCTGGATTTGATTCCATCTTTGATTCCATCTTTGGTGGTGGACGCGGTGGAGGGTTTGGATTCGGTTCACAACAACAACAAAGACGCGGATCCGATCTTTTGCACGAAACCTTTGTCACATTGGAGGATGTACTGCATGGGAAAAAGATGGAGATTAACATGCAAAAACAAGTCTTGTGCAGTAACTGTCAGGGCTCCGGCTGCAGACCCGGTACCAGCAAGACGCACTGCCAAACCTGCAAAGGCCAAGGCCAGGTCAGGCAGAGCCGTAGCATGGGATTTGCCTCATTTATCACTACAACTGCCTGTCCTGCATGCAGAGGCCAGGGCTCAAAGGTTGAATCCCCGTGCAACGAATGCAGGGGACAGGGAAACAGGAGAGGCAGCAAGACAGTCACATTTAAAATTCCTCCAGGAATTGATTCGGGAGACTATACAGTCTCCAATGAGGGCGATGAGGTGCCTGACGGCATCAACGGTGACCTGATAGTCAGGGTCAAGGTACGGCCCCACCCAAAATTCAACCGGGACGGAAAAGACATCTTTTATGATCATGACCTCTCCATGGTTGATGCCACTCTTGGCTGCGAGATCACCGTCCCAACCTTGATGGGTACAGAGAGGATCAAAGTCAGTTCCGGCAGCCAGCCGAACACCATCATCAAACTTAAAGGAAAGGGGGTTACACACATAAGTTATCACGGCAAGGGTGATCAGTTCGTCAGGCTTGTAGTAAACATTCCCAACAAACTTAGCAAGCATCAAAAAAATCTCTTGGTTGAGTTTCAAAAAATGAGTGACTAGCTAATGAGGATTGCGCTAGATGTCGATGGCGTGCTTGCAGATGTTGCGCAAAGTTGGCTGTTGCGCAACAACAGCAAAGATGACAGGCCTAAAATCTCAAAACAGCAGATAACTGACTGGGATTTCTGGAACAGGTTTGGCATTGATCCCTTTGATTTTTATGCAGAGTTGAATTCTTGCTGGGAAGAAGACTGGATGTCGATTCCTCCGACTGAGGATGATCTGTCATCTGCTACAAAGATTCTTTCAAGTATAGGTCAGGTGGATATTGTCACTGCACGTGTGCGTTCCACCAATCCGTTTGTAAAAAAGTGGCTGTCTTACCATGACGTGCATTTTGACAACTACGTGTCAGTAATTGATGGTCCAATGAAGGCTGATCTGGACTACGACGTATTCATTGACGACTCTCCATTAAATGTTGAACGCTTTTTGCAAAACGGCAAAAAAGTGATACTGTATCTGCAGCCTTGGAACCAACACATCACTAATAATGCCCAAATTCATCGAATCTCAAACCTGCCACAGGCAGCCAAATATCTGAAACAGCTTAGCTTTTTTTGAGTTTTCTCATGCTGACACGATGCCCGTTTCTAATGTGTGCGGAATGTCTTGTGTTGAGCAGCTCTTCAATCTTGTCATCGTTGTAGAATTTTGTATTGTATCGTCCGATAACCTTTTTGCACGTTGAGCAGTATACCTCTCTGAATTCCATTATTATCACCTAGTCATTTACATATCGACTATTTCAGCCTAATAAAGAAACTTATTCTTGACTGTAGAATTTCATAGTGCGGGAGTCGCCCAGCCTGGTCAACGGTGTAAGGTTCAGATCCTTATCTCTTAGGAGTTCGTGGGTTCAAATCCCATCTCCCGCATTATTACAATCAATGCAAGTCCTGCTGTTTACTCAATTGTAGAAATTATTTGGCTTTCAATATATTGCTACAGACTAGCGCATCTTGATTTAGTCCATGTATCTGTATCTCCACTGATGTCAGTATAGTTTCTCAGTAGTTTTACTCCATTGGACAGGAGCGAATCCTTTTTTATCCAAGATAAGCTTGACTCAAAATGTTGTTCCTTCATGCATCGTTTAGGTTAATAGACTGCATCTAATTATTGGTTCTGTTGCGTTGACGGGTGTTGCCTTACAATCTTATTTGTGCTGCGTGTAGGGGGTTTTTTGGGTATTATCCGAATGATGGTTATTTTCGATTTATTTTAAACCCTAACGTAGTGAGAAAGTCATCAAACACGTCTAACTGCTTCATAATCTCTACTGCCTGTTCTCGTAGGATTGGGTAGTTCTTTGAGAATGCAACTAGAGTCTTGTTGTGTGGACCAACAGCCCAAACCATTCCTTTGTTACTCGGATCTGATGTTGTCGTACAGCCCAAATCCGAAAGCAGTTTTTGGAGATTACTATTGCTTATCTTCCCGATATGCTTCAACCGTCAATACCTCTTTATTGGATTCTTCATCCATTCCGTATTTAGCCAGTGCCCTCTTGTATGAGGGGATGGCTTCTTGGAAGCGACTAATCAAATCTTCATCACTTTCGGCACTGACTACGATGCCAGGATATTCAACACCTACACCTACACAATATCCGTCATAGGAGCGTTTCACTATATTTATTGTTGCCATTACATTATGTACAAATAGCGACTATATATCTGATTCAAACTGCAAAATATTTCTTGAAGCATTTTCTATGATGATCTTCCACATGTTGTTTCCGTTGATTTGGATTCCTGCCCTGTCTGCTGGTGTGTCTCCATCAAGGCCCATGTCAGAAGTTGAAAATGTGCCCCTATCGCACACATTGCAGATAATACTCCAATTCCTTGTTTACTGATGTTATGATCTTTTTAACCAATACAATGAGCAGTGTCAAGAATACATCAGCTGTAATATTTATTTTGACACGTCGTATCCGCTTGGTCTCCATCATATTGTTCATTTTTCGCACTGCCGTATACCACAGGTTACACACGGTCATAGAGAGAGAAAGAACATAAAGACTCTGATCGCATGATTTCGGCTACCAGTGCGTGCACGTATCTGCTCAACTGATTTGAAGTTGTTCTCGATGCGCCAGCGCTTTTTGTACTCCTCTGAAACATCTTTCATGGTGCGTTTTATGTACCAGCGTTCCACAT
>JAKZUU010000127.1:0-4458 GCA_047516405.1 Candidatus Nitrosopumilus sp.
TGAAAAAACAGGCAATCAAAAAAATCGCCATTCCTCCAATCAATCCGCCTAGCGATTCAATCTTTCCGTGCCCATACGTGTGTTCTGCATCCGGCGGTTTCATTGCCAGCCTTGCAGCTAAAAATAACACAAGAGTGACTATACTGTCTAACAGTGCATGAATACTGTCGGTAATCAATGCCAAGCTGTTTGAGACTAGACCAAAAACCATCTCTACTACAAATGCTGAGAGTATGGCAAAAAATGAGATCTGCAAAACTTGGGTTCTTTTTTCCAGCATTTCCTGTTTTTAGAAGTCTAAATCATTATTATCATTTTCAGTGCTGTGAATTGCGTACAGTTTTACCTAAAACAATCTGGCCTTGAATCACATCTGATAACATTGACATGTATGGGATTTGAGTGACCCGCATCCCCTGATTCTGCCAAACCGTCATATGAGATCTCTGCACCTGATGCAGATAAGATTAACAGTGCAATTTGACAGACACATGGAAGATAATCTGTGACAGGCAGACAAAGTTCATACTATGTCACCTTACGATAACATTATTTGTAACAGCTGCAAGATTAGATGTGGCACAATGAATAAAATCAATCTTGCATTGGCGACCTTTTCAGTCACACTCTTGTTGGTCTTTGCCGTTGCCGTCCCTATTCCAGCTGCCGGCGCATCAGGCAGCAACCCAAACCTGTTTGTATCTGCTGAAAACTCACAGTTTGACAATCATTTCTCTGGCTCTATGGTAGTAGAGGTGATAATAATTGATCCCCACATCAACGACGTCAGTCAAAGAGAGGGGCATCCTTATGTAACTATCAACGGCCGCCCTTTACAGATGGTTCAAACAGTTGACGGAAACTGGTATGCATATTTTGCCAATCTTGAAAAAGCGCAAGAGGCCGACTCTACAGTCGGCTTGCCGGGCAGGGGATTGGATTTTGGGGTCTTTTGCAGTAGCGACACGCCATCATCAGTGTTAGGTGTCTCTTTTTCTGAGACTCGCGGGGTTGCCATACCGCGCCTTGCAGGCGGCTCTACCCACGGCACTTCTGCACTTTCTGAATGCACTGCTGCCCCGCACGGTCCAAACATAAACAATGTCATCAGGCATCCAAGACCAATCAACACAAATCCCGGTGTTCCTTCCGGCCAAATTGGATTGGACCCTGATGCCTGGCCTCTGATTCAACTGTTCTCATTTCGTGACGTCTCAATCACATACAATCCCGGTGGCAGGTCCCAGCAGGTGTCATTGGAGTACGACGAGATTCCAAACATCTCTATGAGCCTTGACAGAGAACTTTATCCCAGTAACGCCCATGTCTTCCTGACTGTAAATGACTTTCAACTAAACCAGGATCCGACAGATGAGGACTCTTGGACATTTGATGTTACAGGCTCAACACCATCCACATTTTATCAGGCATTTACCCGTACAGGCTCATTCTCTGCAGCAGGGGACGTAGGGCTTGTGGATTTGGCCCCACACCTCTCAGATATTGGGTTTGAGGATAACGGCGTGCTATCTGTAAATCTTGATGTGGTCCTTGAGCTAAGCCGCAATAAGGAGCAACCTCACAATTTCGTCAGTGACGGCACACAAAAATTCTGGGACATCGTCACGCTAGTTGAGACTGCTCAGAACTCCGGTATCTTTGACAGCGCTGACAGAGATGGCAAGTCAATCTTGAAGATTCTCAGGGATGCTCCAAGAGGCCGGGCCGGCTCTATTACATACAATGACGATTCAACCTCCGTCCTTACCGGCTCATCGTCTGCCACAATCTCTTTGAATGCCCCGACTCTTAGAATCGGTGACGGCTCTGAGTCTCTAAAACCTGGAACTGAGTATTCTGTAACTTTGTTTGATCCCGATCAAAACACCAATTCTGGCATACAAGACGTGTTGGCAGTATATGATGATCGCGACATCATCCCAACTATGCGTATTGGAGATCCCGTCACTCTGAGCCGTGCATCTGATGTCAATTTCTTTGCCTCCTCTATGGATTCCCTGTCATCAGGGGACTCTGTAGATTCTTCTGTCTCTGACCCAACCTCTGCACGGTTGCTAATAGACACTTCCAATATGAATAATGGTGATGGTGGTTATTTTGAAAAGATCTCACTTAATCTAGGAATTACTGCATCAAAACTAAAATCTGTACTGGTTGACACCTCATCTCCAAACTCTTACGGCACTAATTGGATCAACTACGATCTGAGATCCATTGCAAACGATTTGGGCGTCTCTGATCTCTCAGATACCAGCATTACACTATTTTTTGGAACCATTGGAGACTCCCCTGTCACTATAGCTGACTCAGGCGATCTCCGTTCTCTTCATGGTCTTATCCAACTCGATGATTCAGATGTACAGTCTATCACATCTAATAGAGAAGGATCTGTCTATCTTGTAATTAATTTTGATTCATTAAATAACAATGTCAACATATCTGTGGGAACTGTAAACAACGAGTCACGCTCCCAGCCAATAGTATTTGACATCTTCTCATTTGGACTAGTAAATTCCAAGGATGTAAACAATTCCATCTATCGTTTTGAACTGGAAGAGACATCCAACGATTCCTCCACATTCAGTGGAACATTTCACTATGCCGTCGCAAATCAGATAAACATATTGGATTCGCAGTTAATCAGGACAATCCAACCCATCAATGACAAAGTCAAGGCCATCATTACTGGAAATCTAATCCATACAGACGGCATCACCATCTCTTACTCTGATCTTGACGTGGCCGGAGCTTTTAAAATAACGTCCACTGACACGTCTGACGCCAATACACACTCCGGCACATTGTCTGCAGACTCTGCGTCCTACCGTTTTGGACAATCCGTGGTACTGACACTGCATGATCCTGATCTCAACCTGTCAAATAATCTGATTGATGTCTACCAGGTTGTCGACGATGCCAGATCTCCAAACGTCGATACGGTCGGAAAGGACGACATCATATTGTTTGAGGTCTTGCTCAAAGACATTCGTTACAAGCGTTGCGCCATAAACGGTGTTGAGCATGGCGGATTGGATGCCACCGGATTCAGTCTTGTCGAAACAGGCCCCAATACGGGAACTTTTGAAGGATCGTTTAAAATGCCTTCACAGATATGCAACAGGTCAGGAACTGGATTGATCTCTTCTGCAGGTGGGAGTCTTGATGCAAAGTATTATGACTCAAGGGACAGCTCTGGCAACCAAAATGTATTCAGCTTGCTGAAAAGCAACAACCCTGCATCGTATTTCAGCTCCCCTGAACTTAGCGTCTACGACATTGTAAAACCCCTATCAGACAAAGTAAAAGGGGTCGTTTTGTCAGGCACTGTTGACAATCCTAAAAGAGGCACGCCCATATCTGCATCAATTGTATCCCCTGACGGGAAAATTGAAAGCTTTGGCATAACACTGTCAAGTTTTGGCGCCTACCAGTACACCATTCCCATCTATAAAAATTCGCTGACTGGCATCTACGATATTCGTCTGTCTTATGCCAACTCTAATTTAGATACGGTCTCCTTTACAGTCTCAGATCCTATAATCCCTTACTGGGTAAAGACCAGCGCAAAACTCTGGGCTCTTGATGCTATCTCTGACTCTGAATTTATTGCAGGAATTGCATATCTGCATGACCAGGGATTTCTTGTGCTCTATGACACAACCTTTAAGCAAAAAATCCCTAACTGGTTTAAAGACGCTGCAAGATGGTGGGCAGACAGCGAGATATCTGATGCGGACTTTATAACATCTATTCAGTATCTGAATAAAGTAGGCATTATTGTAATATGATGATAACTACAATGATGACGACAACGATGGCATCTACTCTAACTTTATCTTCTGGTTTGAACCCTTGATGTGAAATGATCAGCAGTTTTTATTTTTGGCGTTTGACTAGGAGTAACGCTAAAAACTTCTTTATGTGGTATATGCAAAGTAGTTCCCCCTCCCACCTTATTTGACATGGTATTTCTCCCCTGTTTGCTTATCAACTACGGTTTCTCCTCTAGGCGACATCTTACGTATGAACGCATGGGCCTGAGTCTCGTTCTCCCAGTCTACACCAAGAGACATATGCAGTCTCCTGTGGTTGTACCATTCCATAAACAGATCTGCGGGATCACTTTTGCACATCATGATTGCCTCAAATTCTGGCAGCTTGCGTTGAATCTCACCGTGCCGCCTCTTCAGCTTGTCGTTGGTCTGTGGATGTCTGATGCCTACCAGGATCTGTTTTATTCCAAGCTCGACCAGCCTTTTCTCAAAGACTGATGCCCCCTCCTCCTTCTTTGACTCTGAGGCATTGGCGTAGAACTGGGATCCGCGGTCAGTCATTATGGATGCAGGCTTGCCGTGGTTTTTTATGGCCTCCTCAAGCACGGCCAGTACGTTTTCGGTAGTGGCGTACTCAAACATGCCGTACCCGGTGACAAACTAT
>JAKZUU010000128.1:0-3857 GCA_047516405.1 Candidatus Nitrosopumilus sp.
ACTTTCAACTCTTTTGTGTTTCCATGAAAAAAATGCTCCACGCCCTGCCCCACAAAATATAACTTGTCCTTTGTAATTTTGTAGTCCTTGTCCCTAATTTTTAAAAATCCGTTGCCTGAGATGACATAATACACCTCGTCACTGTCATGAGGCACCTGTGAGTCTTTCTTGCCTGGTTCAAGTATTAGAACGCCTACGGCCAGATTATCCCTGTCTATAAAAGTGTGAAAGTAGGAATTGCCGCTGTCTTTCTTAATTTTATCAACGTATGAATCCAAGTCAAACTCTAGTCTCAATTTATGACTCAACTATTGTAAATGCCCTTTTTATAGGATCGGCACTCATAAAAGAACGGCCTTTAGGATGAACTTTTTCATGTTCGGGGCTTTGATGCATCTTGATGAAACTCTCCTTGCTTTGATGTTCCACGATTACAGTGTAGTTATTATTGCCGTCCGCGGATTTCAAAAGATGCCTGGAGATAAATCCCGGAGATCCGGATAATACTTTGTTTGATTCGGCAAACCAAGCCTTGAATTGGTCCTCTACGCCTTGATTCAACTGCAACGTTGTCACCATTACAAACATACCAGAAATAGAAAAAAGGCACATAATTGCTTTTCTGATACTTTTTTGACTGAGAATTCCAAGAATTAAATATCTACGAATCAAGAACAATCCATGTCAGGAACTAAAATTGACGGGATAGTTATTGCCCAATCAATTAAAGACAGAGTCAGAAGAGCGGCAGCAGAGTTGAAGAGCCAAGGCATTACTCCTTGTTTGGCCACAGTATTGGTAGGAGAAGATCAAGCGTCTGCCACATATGTTAGAAACAAGCACAAAGCATGTCAAGAAGTAGGAATTGCAACAAAAGATCACAAACTTGATGCCGCAATTACCCAGTCAGAATTAACAGAGATTATCGAAGAGTTGAATTCCGATATTACCGTCCATGGCATCTTAATTCAACTGCCGCTACCTGAACAGTTAAACGAGTTTGCAGCCATATTGAAGATATCGCCGTTAAAAGATGTAGACGGGCTGACCCCGCACAATGTGGGGCTGCTTGCAATGAAAAAGGCAATGCTGGTTGCATGCACGCCCTCAGGCATAATGGAGATCTTTGAGTATCACGGGATCGATTTGGAAGGAAAGAACATAGTGCTGATTAACAGGAGCAATCTCGTAGGAAAACCGCTGTATCATTTATTGCTAGAGAAAAACGCAACGGTTACAACGTGTCATTCAAAAACTAAAGATTTAGTCAGGTTATGTCAAGCAGCAGACATCATAATTACTGCAGTTGGTAATAGAGCAAAATTTGTGTTAACGCCTGAGATGATAGGCAAGGATGCAGTTGTAATTGATGTGGCAATATCAAGATATCAAGACAAACTAGTCGGAGATTCAGACTTTGATCAGATAATTCAAAAGGCATCTTTTGCAACGCCTGTTCCTGGAGGAGTGGGACCCATGACTGTTGCAATGCTGTTAAAAAATACCATTATTGCGACGTCGTTGAGTAGTCAAATTGGAAGGAAATCCTGACAAAGAATCACTTCGGGATCTTTTTTTAAAAAAAAGAGACAACACGTCTTTTGATTTACTAAAGATTGCAAGTGAGAGAATACAAAAGAAACTAAGAAAGATTCACGCATTCAGAGATGCCCAAAAGATTGGCGCATATTATCCCATAGGAAGCGAGATTTTAACGCAGGATATCATCCAAGAGTTGTTTTACCAAGGAAAGGAGGTGTTCCTGCCAAAAACAATACAAAAAGATATGGAATTCAGAAGAATCAGCAGTTTTTCAGATCTAGAGAAGGGTAATTTTGACATCATGGAGCCTAAAGATGGCTGCCATGCAGACAACGACTTGGATGTAATCTTGGTGCCAACTATAGGAATGACACCGTCTGGAGTCAGACTCGGTTACGGTCATGGATACTATGATAGGTTTTTGGCAAAAAACAGGACTGTGACGATCTCTCTTGTTTTGGAGAAACAAGTCATAAAGAGGATTCCCAAGACAGAGCACGATGCAGTGATCGACTGGATTGTAACTGAAGATAAGATACTGCAGACTCAAAAACACGCAGGATCTTTTTGACTAGCATCTCTGAGAACGCCTTGGATGAAACATCATGCTAGTTATAGCATAGTACTGGACAAAATGTTTTGCACACCATTTATGTGTATATGTCGTTTGAGAAGACATCGCGATTTGGACATGAATCCGACATGTCCTGCAAACAGTTTCTACTTTTCAAGTACGGTACGTACACCGAATTGTTAATCTGAATCTTATCGCAGCGTCATCCACACAACCTAAACATTCTAAATAGGTGTACATTTATTATCAGTGTAAAATTCATGTTTACGCAAAAACAGAAAAAACGTGGGAAAGAACTTCCGATCGGCGATGCGTTTCTGCCGGATGTGGGTGCAGAATATATCTTGAAAAAAATAAAAAAAATACAGTCCGGCAAACCCCGAGACATAATGATGGCATGTTATTACAGGAAAACCGGCGAAAGTCTGCGTGAAATAGGACACCTAATGGTAAGACAGTGGTCCACCATCCGAAACTGGCTTTTAAGAATAATGGAACGCGGTCTAAAAGGGATGTATGACAAGAAATCCACGGGAAGAAAAAGGATACTCGGCAATTCCGATCTCAAGCAGATAAAAAGATGGGTGTACCGGGATCCTGCAGTGTACGGTTTCGAATCTGCCTCATGGCACATCGATATGGTATACGAGACGGTTAAACGGATAATTGGAAAATGCAATTGCAGTCTGCGCACGCTGAGAATGGGACTGCGGGAACAGGGTCTCACATACTCAAAGCCAAGGCCGATACCGCACCAGTCCGCCTCGCATGAAGAGCAGGAAAAATTCAAGAACGAGGTGCAGTAGGAGATTGCACGCCTGAAGGGGCTCGGATATCGCGCAATTTCGGTGGACGAGGTGGCAGTATCGGAGGGATCTGCCGCAGGATACGGGTGGCATCCAAAAGAAGGCTGCACAGTCGGTGTCGGGTTCAAGACCAAGTCGGCCAAATTTTTTGGCGCGCTAGGGGAGGGTAAAATCCACATGATGAGCGTTGACAAGCTGGACTCGGACTCGTTCATCGCTTTTCTAAAAGAGGCGCTCGAAATTTACGGCATGGTTATCATAGTCCTAGACAATGCGTCATGCCACAGATCGGCAAAGGTAAGAGATTTTATAGAATCCACACACGGCAGCATCAGGCTTTTCTTTCTTCCCTCCTACACCCCGTAGCTCAACCCGATTGAGATCCAGTGGAGGGAGCTCAAAAAGCTGCTTGCGGGCATGTATTTTGAATCCGAAGAGGAGCTTGTCAATGCAGTCAACACGTTGGTAAGGACGGGTCAGATGAAGCCGGTCAAACTCATGGATTACTTTATCCTCGCCGAATCGTGAGAAACCTACATTCCGCAGGCCGTGTGAAATTGCCGTCCGCAGTGTCTTGCAATCCGAAAGTACGCTTTTTACCAGAATGGCAGATCATGCCTGCAATACTTTGTACTTTGCAATGTACATTCTTTTTTGCTTGGGCGATTGCCCGCATGGCGTTTCTTTGAAGGCTAAAAAATGACTAATTTACGTGAACTCTGAAAAAATCAGTGGAATGTTTTGTTCAACTGTGTACACATATACAAGGTGTGCAAAACATTTTGTCCAGTACTATAGCGACGCTAGAAAAGATTTGCAATGGGTTTTGGATCCTTGAAGATGTACGTTTCACAGTCAATGTTGATACGCGAATTTTGCAAAAAATATAGAGCTCGACCCACTCTTTCGTCCACGTTATCGTAATGTTCATGCAT
>JAKZUU010000129.1:0-5164 GCA_047516405.1 Candidatus Nitrosopumilus sp.
ATGCCGCTGGTTGAAATTATTGCAGGATTGGACCCAATCAGCGCCCTTGCATGATATCTGAAATCCTGCTCATCGAATGTACATACAAGCCTGTCGGTAAAAACAACATGCAGAATGTCTGTCCTGCTCTCGTTTGCCGGAAGATATTCTGCGAGAACTTTCTGCAGTTCAAATCCGTCATACAGCGTTACCGCATTGTCTTCCGGGGCGTCCCTGCCATTCCTCTCATTTTGAATTTCAGTGTCGGTTGGAATGTGGCTTTTGAACCGTCTCTTCAGATCAAAAATTCTTGTACTGGATACCTCCTCAAATACCTTTTCGGATATCTCTTGGTTGTCCCTTAAAGTCTGAAAGAAATTTTCTCTTGATTCAACATCTATTGAAAACGTATCTGCGATGAATCTCTTTACCTGACCTGTCTGAATTTCAGGAACAGTAGGCTCGTCATAGATGACAATCTTGGAGATTCGCGGCATGCTGCATCTGTCTGTGCAGCGTTATATTCATTTTTTTAATCTGTGTCCGGAACACTGATGCATCTTGTCGGGATCCATTTTTTTTATGGGTGGTACGGCAGTCAGTGACCTCTTCTTTCAACTACCGTTTTTGTGACCTTGATCTCTTTGCCCGTGTTCTGCCGGTCTTGGAATTCTGTCTTAGCATTGTGTACATACAAGTAGATGCTTTACAAAAAAAATTGTTGCTGTATTATTATTATTATAATAATAATAATAATTAGAAATTTCTTAAACTGGCCGTTGCCGATGTTGGAACTATCTCTCCATCTCTTTGATCTTCATTGCTGCAATGTCTGCTGCCTTTTTGCCAGAGTACAGCATTGAGCCAAACGTCGGTCCCATTCTTGCCAGTCCGTGCGTCTCAGTCACCGACATCCCTGCTGCAATCAGTCCCGGATACACCTCGCCTGTCTTGTCAATGACGTGTTCTTCGCCCTCGTTGACAAACATCGGGTTCATTCCCTTCCACTGTACAAGACCCCTGTCCACCAGCCTCTTAACTGCCACTGAATCGTGGCCTGATGCATCAATGATGATCTTTGCCTCAAGTGCGATCGGGTCAACACACGTAATGTTGCGCGGCAGTGCCGATACCGGCATCCAGTTGACTACGATTCCTGCAACCCTGCCATTTTTAAGAACCAGATCATCGAACTTTGTGAGGTTGAGGAACTTTACCCCTGAATCGCATGCCGCTGCAATCAATTTTGAGACTGCGTGCGGTCCGGGCGTCAGGTATAACCCCTCTCTGACTTTTTTGTACGGTATTCCAAGCTCGTCCCAGATTTTTTGGGCAGGCTCCCTTACTGTAACGGGATTCATCATGTATCCTCCCAGCCAGTAGCCTCCTCCCAGATAGTTGTTCTGTTCAATGACCAGTACCTTGAAGCCCATGTTTGAGAGCTCCCTGCTTGCAGTAAGTCCTGCAGGCCCTGCACCGATAATTATGACATCTGACTCTGCCCTGTCCATTAAGACACTGTGAAACTCGTCTGCGATTGCACGTGTAATATCGACCTCACGTACATCTGTAAATATCTTGGTTGTGGTCTGTTCTGCAACGGTTGCTTTTTGCATATCCTGCCTTTACTGCATAACAATTAATAGTTTACCGAGACTCTTTTCAAAACAGGATCTGGCAGGATCCTGCCTGCCTCTTCCATTATATGGAAATCGGTAAATTATGTATATCTGCAAAGTTTTCTCTACAATTATGCCCTCTTTTTAAAAATTTATATCTGCACAACAGAGAGATCTCCTTGTATTGTCTTTTTATAGTAACAGTAATCCTGAAGAGTCTGCAAAATCCAAGGATGTTTCAAAACCTCCCATTAACTGGGCCCGGATGGAAGAGGCCGATAACTTTGCCCAGACTGTAAAGCTGTTTCGTCAGGGAAAGTATCCCGAGGCCAGCTTTCGACGGTTCAGACTGCAGCATGGCGCATACGGCACCAGACTCTCATCAGACTATGCAATGGTGCGAATCAAGCTCCCTGCAGGCGAGGTGTATCCGCAGCAGATTGAAAAGATAGCCCAGCTAAGCGAGCAGTACTCCATAGGAAGCGCCCACTTTTCCACACGTGAGAACATCCAGCTTCACTGGGTAATTCTTGAGGACGTCTCTGAGATATTCAGAGGCCTTGCCGAAGTCGGACTGACATCCCGTGAGGCATGCGGAAACTCTGTGAGAAACGTCATGTGCAGTCCGCTGTCAGGCGTCTGTCCTGAAGAGTCCTTTGATGCAACCCCGTACGCACTTGCAACTGCAAGATTCTTTTTGAGAAACCCAATGGCGCAGAATCTTCCACGCAAGTTCAAGTTCAACTTTACCTGTTGTGAAAAGCACGGAATGGCAAGAATGGTCGATGTCGGGCTGATTCCACTGATTCGCCAGATTGACGGCCGGCCCCAAAAGGGATTCAAAATCTTTCTTGGCGGCGGACTGGGCAACAGGTCGTTTGTCGGGCACCAGCTAGAAGATTTTACCCCCGAGGATGATCTGCTGTACGCATCCATTGCGGTAATGAGAATATTTGACAGGCTAGGTGACAGAAAAAACCTTGCAAGAAACAGGATGCGCTACCTTGTAAACGACATGGGATGGGACAAGTTCCAAAATCTCGTACTCAAGGAGCGGGCAGTTGTGAGGGCTACACAGTCAGTAGTCACAAGACTGGACATTAATAATGATGATGATGATGCACCTGCCACGATCAAGCGGCTGATAAGGGTCTCAGAGGAGGATGGCAGCAGCACGCCTCCTGACGGATACGCCAGATGGGCAAAGACAAATACCGTAAGACAGGCGCAGCCTGAGTATTACAGCGTATTTCTCACACTTGAGGCAGGCGACATTACTGCAAGCCAGCTTTATTCACTGTCAGATATAATCTGCAACTTTTCATCCGAGTCCAAGGCCCGCTGCGGATTTGCACAAAACATTGCGCTGCGTTATGTACATCAAGACGATCTGCCAAATCTGTATTCTGCCCTTCTGAAGGTCGGGCTGGCAAAATCCGGTGCGCTGACCATGTCTGCCCCCATTGGGTGTTCTGGAACCACCTCGTGCAACCTTGCACTGACAAACTCCCACAGGCTGGCAAAGGAGATTCAAAGAAAGTTCCTTGAGCTCAGACTTGATGAGGATGCTGACCTGTATGACTCTTCGATAAAGATAAGTGGATGTCCCAACTCCTGTGGACAGCACGGCGTTGCAACCATCGGATTTTATGGTGGAGGGGGACGCGTAGGGCGAGACATGTATGCAAACTACCAGATGTCACTGGGTGGACGCTCTGACGGTGATACGATGCTTGGGAAAATATGCCTTCGTGTTCCTGCAAAAAGGGTAATCCCTGTAATCTTGAGGATAATTGAGATATTCAAGGAGAACAAAAAACCACATGACACCCTGAAATCGTGGATTCACAGGGTTGTAAACGATAATGAGGATTCAAAGATCACATCAATACTTGAGATCAAAAAAATGCTGGAGCCTTTGACTGCCCCTCCCTCAATACAGGACGATCCCGATTTTTATCTTGACTATGGAACTGATGCCAGTTATCATACAAAAACCGGAAAGGGTGAATGTGCTGCTTGAGCCATCCTCCTGTAACTGCCAGTGTGGATTCTGTGCGTTCAGAGATTAGAGATAACAGCATCAGGGTAATTGATGTCAGGCGTGAAAGCGACTACAAACAGGGACACATTCCAACTGCCGTAAACCTGCCGCTGGCCAGCCTGTTATCAGATGATACTCCATCACGGGTTCTAAAGCTTGTAAATGCCATGGGGATCGATGATCAGATGCCTGTAGTCGTATACGATGATACGTTCGGTGCCCTGGCATCAAGGGTTGCCTGGACTTTGGAGTATCTGGGACACTGATGTCACGCTGCTTGAAACCACATACAGCAGCTGGCATTCGCTTGGGTTGGAGACTGACTATGCTGTACCTCAAATTCAAGGCAGGGAGCATTCCATGGCAATACGTCCTGAAATCCTGGCAACCAGTGATTATCTGGAGAGTGCAAAGGCAAGAGATGATGTGATTCTTTTGGATAACATGGAGCGGCTGAACTATCTTGAGCAGCACATACCTGGCGCAATTAATCTTCCTTATCGAACCCTGTCCAGTACCGGCGATGACAACATGATCCTGCGCTCCAAAAAAGAGATGGCTCGGCTGTTTGAGAATCGCAATATCGGGGGTGACTCTGAGATAATCACGTATTGTGGCAGTGTGGGCACCACCCTGTCAGGGCTCGCATACTATGCGCTAAAATCTGTCGGCATACCCAACGCAAAACTGTATGTCCGCTCTTTTAAGGAATGGAAGAGTCTTAAAAAACCCACTGAAAAACAGAACGATGCCGGCCTATTGGGACTTGTCCGCTGAATGATGATATGGCAGTTCTGTTAACTTGTCGTGATCTGCGGCGTTGTCCAAATCTTAGTTTTTCAGGCCTGTCTGCCATCGCCTTATCACCTTTGATTTTCTGCATGTGACAGAATTTCCCTGTGGTATGATATGATGCGGTGTATCCTGTGCCAAGATGTTGCAGGGCTGTACAGCACACGCCGGACACATGACACGTATTTTTTACATCATTCCACCGACGGCAGGCTGCAGCAGGCGCACCTGGGGGGAGTAACTGCAGTATCTGTGCTGCCTGTTTCTTTGCGCGAGCAGCCGCAGCAGACCTGCACTTGGGCGATGAGAACAGTAGCAACGAAATGTTTGAAATGCGCACAAGAGTCCAAGTCTGATGGCAAATATACCTGCCGTGGTAGTAGCATGTTTGGACAATCTGGAACGACACATTGATGCCTTAGCCGTTACAATACAATAACCCGGGGAAGGGGACACCGATATGAAATGTTCAAGTTGTGAAAATGAGTTCTAGTCGTCTGACTGATACACCTGCTGTAATACATGTATGGACAAGCTGAAGCGAACATTTGCGATATGGGGGCCAAAAACAACAGAAAAATTATGGACCGTGGATTTCAATATGAAATGTGAAAGTTCAGACTGTACCGTGGATGCATCATGTCCGTATCTGTAATCGGCACCGGTTATGATAACTGTGATCACAGTATCGCTGACTTTTGTGTCTGACAAATACAATTGAAGAAGCTGA
>JAKZUU010000130.1:0-2829 GCA_047516405.1 Candidatus Nitrosopumilus sp.
TTTTTTAACCCTGTCTTCCTTGATTCTGAGAGCAGTTTACGCACGAATTCGATCTTTGAGACGTCCTCTGTGACGCGTACGACAGCTATCGTGGGCAGATGCTCTTCGGTAACCACCTGCATTGTGGCGTACGTCTCAAACCGGGATGTTCCTCCCTTGGGCCTGCCGCTGATTACAAGGCGGCCATTGTGCCTGTCTGCACCCGTGAACGGGATCAGATGTTTGTCTATGGCCAGCATGTGACCTGTCTTCCTCTCAAGACCTGATCCATCCTTGATCGTACTCTTTAGCATGCGCCTGCACAGGACATCCATCTTGTCAGGATCTATTGCATTTATCATCCCCAATAACCACTGGGCTGTCAGAATGCCGACGTTCCTGCCATCTCTGAGCGTGATACCCAGCTCTGTCACGGCCCTGTTGGCAGTAGCTCCATTCTTGCACATGTATAGCAGAACCATGCCGAGATCCTCAAGACCGTACATGGCGTTATGCCCTGTTGAGAAGGGCAACTTTGCACGCTTCAACGTGTCATACAAGATCTTGAATTTTTTTTGTAACGCTGTCTTGGAAATTCCATTCATTTTTCTGGTTTGACATGTTAACTGGTCAAATTTTGATCTTTTAACCTCATATATCAAAAAATCATGTCCGTAAGCTTGTAAAATTATGCGCAAAAAACTTGCTTATGGGGTACATTTTCAACTTCTGATGTAGACATACATAACCATCCTGCACAAATGACTCTTGGAACTGCGCTTTGATGACCGTAGCGCGGTTCATCTTGTCAATCAGGACGGCAAAACGTCCAGCCCGATTATATTTGCAGTCGTATACGTCATATATCTGCGGTAAAATCACACACTTGACGGCATCGTGGAACGAAAAAAGCATGCCGAGTGAAATCACGCGAGTTTGCTAGAAGAACCTGATATTGTAAGTGGTAAGGATGAAGTTTTGGCGTGGTTAAAGTCACTGGCAGGAAGCACTATAACCTAATTGAGTTTTTCAAGACCCTTGAATCTTAGCATTATAGAAGCGCTTGGGGTGGGATTTGAACTCACGTGACGGTAAAATCAATTGTTCTTAAGGCAATCGCCCTACCAGGCTAGGCGACCCAAGCACAGTGTTAATTTTTTCATATTAAGTAAAAATGTTCTGGGTTGATTTTACCACTTTTGCCTAACCCAGAACTTGTAACGCTACGTAATTAATTAATTAAATTAATTAATAAATCTTTAGATACTTTAATAATTAAATCATTTAATTGTTAAATCTTTAGATACTTTAATAATTAAATCATTTAACAACAAAAAACGTTTTACCCGTTTTACGTTTTAAAAAAGCAAAGACATGAAAACTGCTATGGTGGGCAGCCAAGAGCAGGATAAACCCACATCAGAAGTTGAAAATGTACTCCATAAGCAAGTTTTTTGCGCATGATTTTACAAGCTGATGCACACAATTTTTTGATGTATGATAGCTAAAAGATCAAAATTTGACCAGTTAACATGTCAAACCAGAAAAATGAATGGGATTTCCAAGACAATGCTACAAAAAAAGAATTCAAGATCTTGTATAATGCGTTAAAGTGTGCAAAGTTATCCCTGTCAACAGAGCATAACGCCGTGTACGGTCTTGAGGATGCCGTCCTAGTTCTGCTGTACATGTGCAAGAACGGGGCTACTGCCAACAGGGCCGTGACATAGATATCCATCATGTTCAGAGATGATAAGAACGCCAGTATCCCGACATCCCAGTGGTTATTGGGGATGATAAGTGCGATAGATCCCGACAAGATGTGTGGCCCTGTGCAGGCGCATGTTAAAGAGTACGATCAAGATGGGATCCAGTCTTGAGAAGAAGACATGCCAAGTGCTGGCCATAGACAAACATCTGATCCCATTCACAGGCGCAGACAGGCACAATGACAGCCTTGTAATCAGTGGCAAGCCCAAAGGCGGAACATCACAGTTTGAGGCGTACGCCACAATGCAGATAGTTACCGAAGAGCAGTTGCCTACGATAGCGGTCGTACGCGTCACAGAGGACATGACCAAGATCGAATTCGTGCGTAAATTGCTCTCAGAATCGAAGAATCTGGGGTTAAAAAAGTCAATAATTCTGATGGACCGCGAGTTTAGCAATGTGGAGGTGATGCGTTTTCTGGACGAACATGGCGAGAAATTCCTGATGGCAGTCAGCAAGACGCCTGGAATCAAGAAGGCTGTCCTAGAGATTCGCAGTGGCAAAAGAAAGGCAATATCAAGATACGAGATGAGATCCAATGACGGAACAACATTCAGGTTTTGGCTGGTGATAAAAAAACGTCTTAAGGAAAAGAAGGGTAAGAGAAGATGGGAATATCTGATGCATGCCACAAATGTGGAACGTTGGTACATAAAACGCACCATGAAAGATGTTCCTGAAGAATGCAAAAAGCGCTGGCGCATAGAGAACAACTTCAACTCAGTGTAGTAGATGCGTGCCCGCACCGGCAGCTGAAATCATTCGATCAGAGTCTTTATGTTCTTTCTCTCTATGATCGTGTGCAATCTGTGGTATACGGCAGTGCGAAAAATGAACAAGGCAATAGAGATCAAGTTGGGGCGGCATGTCAAAAAAATATGACAGCTAATGTATTTCTGGTACTGCTCATTGTATTGGCCAAGAGGATCATAAAATCAACAGACAGGAAATTAGAATATTATTTGCAATGTGTGCGATAGGGGTACATTTTCAACTTCTGACATAGATAACCTGTTACAATCAGACAGCTGCTGCGCAGTGGAGAGGTGCCCATAGTCAAACTGTTTGAATATATGCAAA
>JAKZUU010000131.1:0-5162 GCA_047516405.1 Candidatus Nitrosopumilus sp.
AACCGTTCATCATGTTCGATCCACGGCTGCACAATTAAAAAACTTGGGATCTCATTGTATTGTCTTGACATAAAAATTAGATATACTGTAACCTTGCATCTTCCTGTATGGCGAGCGAACCGTGCATCTTTTGTTCATCTGTACTGAAAATCATTCATCAAAACAAGCTGGCTCTTGCGACTTTTGACAACTATCCTGTAACTCTGTCTCACTCTCTGGTTGTTCCAAAGCGGCACATCTCTTCATTTTTTGAGTTAACAAAGGCAGAGCGAGACGACTGTCTGAGTCTGCTCTTGCTGCTCAAAAACCAATTACTCGATGATGACGCCTCAATCTCCGGCTTTAATGTTGGGATAAATGACGGCGTTGACGCAGGCCAGAGCATAATGCATTGCCACATTCATCTGATTCCAAGGCGAAAAAACGACGTAAGTGTTCCGACAGGTGGCATACGCCATGTCATTCCCGGCAAAGGCGATTATACACAAGACGCTCTGAGATCCAGTTGATCATGTCTGAGAACAGATCTTGTATGGTCTGATCTAAGACCTTACAGTCAATTGCCAGATGGAGACATTCTTGGAATTAACTGCACATATCTTTTTTATGCATAAAATACCGCAGTCGGTTTTACCTGACTGATATCTAGGACTGCGCGGTAAACCATCTAACTGATAACAGAACCTGAAAATTCAATCCTTTACAGATAACTGCATCAAGACAGATGAATTCAACGCAAATTCTGCAAATGACAATCTGCGTGTCTGCTTTTTTTGCACTTGGGGCAACAACTGTATTGAGACTATAACATACCTCTGCTGTCTTTTTTTGCGTGCTTTCATTTTAAGAAGAGATGTCACGCAAAAAACAGTAACAGTTGTTTGAGAGTCAAAGCATTCTACCAATCCCTAGATTCATCTTACAGCTGCAGTATCTATTTTGGACTGATTCCCGACGTGCAGATCACTTATAGCTTTCTTAGTTTTGAAACGCCTGTAGTAATATGATTTATGATCGTCGACAGCGGCGTTCCTGGCCCGAACACGTGGTCTACTCCTGCCTTTATCAAGTCCTCGTGGTCGATCTCTGGAATTACTCCACCTCCGACTATCAAAACGTCGTTGATTCCCTTCTTCTTTAATGTCTGAACCACTCTTGGAAACAGTGTGCCGTGTGCCCCGTTAAGCAGACTCATTGCAACTGCATCTGCATCCTCGTCTTCTACAATCTGCGCAATTCTGTCCGGTGTTGCAAACAATCCTGAATAAATTACCTCCATTCCTGCGTCTCTGAACGCTCTGCACAGTACAAGGGCCCCCCTGTCATGTCCGTCAAGACCTAGTTTGGCAACTAGTATCTTGATGTTTCGAGCCGCCACCTTTTGCTTCATCACATGTTGTATCTTTGGGATATTTTAAAAGGTTTATTTTTGTAACATTGCATCAATTATTTTGAGCATGTCTTTAGATTTGTAATGTTTCATGATTTGAGACCTTTTAAAATTTCTGTGCCGTCATGTAGTTTACGTTCCCTTAACTCCTCAACAATTTCATTGGCTAGTTTTTTATCAAGCAGATCATTCATCATCCAAATATTCTTGAATCCTGTCAATCATTTTTGGATTCAAACTGACTTCTAATCCATATCCTGTGGGTTTTGATAAAATCAAATTCTCTTTGATCAGAGATTCTCCCATTTTGTCTACTTTTTTGGAACCGTGTTTTTCAGTACCTCTTTGTGTGAATTCTTTCTTGAGATTCTCAAATGAGGTGTGACTAGCACCCCAATTCCCATGTCTGAAGAGTTTTCGTATGATTCTACCTTTAATTTCATCGTCTGTTAGCATGTGTTCACTTATAGTACCTTTGTTGGTTCACATTTAAATACATTTAAAATCATAGTATTACTATGAAAGACCAATCACTACTCTTACGGTACATGGGGGACACTCCTAAACTCAGAATAATAGATTTTTTTCTGGATAATAGAGAGAGCGACTATTCTAAAAAAGAGATTATAGAGTACACAGGTATTTCTAAAACTACATTTTACAAAGTCTGGGATGGAATTTTAGAATTTGAGTATCTAAAAACTACAAGAAAGTATGGTAAGGCACAACTGTATGCATTGAATCCAGATTCTACACTTATCCAGAAGTTTAAAGATCTGGATAATGAACTTGGGAAGCAATCTATGAAGAAAGCGATACAAGAACCAACTCCTGTTTAGGATTCTGTTGGGTTAACGGGTGCTGACACCACACAGAATTCCTTATGTAGTGAGGCGTTTTGAATCAGTGTAATCCACTTGTTCTTGCCATCAACCTCAATCATGACTTGTTCTACGGGTGTCTTGCCCTTTAGAGAACCGTGTTTCTTTGTGAAATTGTAATATGCTTTCATACCGTCAATCAATGAAGTATCGAATTTCTTTAGGCCTCTGAACACTTTTTTGCGGTCTCTAATCTCACAGTTAAGGCGTTCCATCTTGTTGTTGTTGTCACGGTTTCTTTTGCATGCAAGATGGATGTGCCTTACATGTTGGTTTTTTGCCAAACACCTTCTTGCTTGACTTTATGTAGGCTGGCAGACAGCTCCAGGCAAATGGCATGCACGTGGAACCTAAAAATGCCGC
The DNA here is from genome assembly GCA_047516405.1 of Candidatus Nitrosopumilus sp. Lineage (GTDB taxonomy): Archaea > Thermoproteota > Nitrososphaeria > Nitrososphaerales > Nitrosopumilaceae > Nitrosopumilus. The sequence continues at coordinate 2,635 of JAKZUU010000131.1, forward strand.
ATAATCGGTTCGGACCTGGTCGAATGTAACTGACATGTCATCGATGTTCGATGATGCCCGTTCATTCAACTCAGATCTCTCCGCCTGGGACGTATCGAGCGTGAGGGACATGTCCGGGATGTTCGATGATGCCCATTCCTTCAACTCCGATCTCTCCGCCTGGAACGTATCTGGTGCGGGGGACATGGCCCGTATGTTCAACAATGCCCATTCCTTCAACCAAAACTTGGGTATCTGGCACATCATCTTAGACGACACATCCATCGACATCGGCAGTGGCGCAAAGAAGATCGGAGACATCACCGTGCAGAACCCTGTCCTTAACGGCCAGAATCCCGTCTACGGCATAGGATCTGGCGCCGATTCCGCCCTCTTTGCGATCGACGGAAATACCCTGAAGATAAAGCCGTCTGCCGACTACTCTGGCAAGACCGGGTACGCCGTCAAGATCACCTCAACGGGCGACTTTGGTACGAACAATTTCCAGGTGATCAACGTAACGGTGGCGGGGGCAGACACGCCGTAGACACGGGTATCTGCAGAATCGCCGCAGGTGGAACCTGGCCCCATATCTGGAACGGATGTCTGGCCGTCTGCAATTCAGTGACTGCAGTGGCATGTTCAGTCTTCTCGCAGGCATGTGCGCGTACGAACCTGCCGTTCTGCGGCGTCTGGGACACGTTGTAAAAGCGTTCTAATTTCAGACGCGCCGCCTTTCCATCACGCCGTTTTCATTTCTTTATACAGTTTCGATTCCCTCGTTTCATGACATCGTGCAGGAGTTGATGCGGCAGGGCATCACAGCATTATGGCATTGATCATACTGCGCATAAAACCTGTAACACTTTTAATATTTTTGGCATGATGCTAGGGCCATGAGTCCAACAATGCCGAAAAAAACCTGCACCATCGTCATAACCAGAGATGGGGAAGATGAAGGACTTGTCGGAAGGTGTGATGAACTGCATGCAGATTCCCATGAGGAGACATACGGTGAGATAATGGGGAACATGAAAGAGGCGGTAGAGCCTGCAGCCGGGGAATCTGACAACACGGATGGTTTTAACATGCTTGTAGTGCAAAAATAACGCCAAAAGTCTCTGGTAATGCGATGATAAAACATCTAATCTGACTCTGTTTTCTGACACAAACACTGCACTTTTGCAACGAATCCAGTTACAAAAAACAACATCACACCGTACTGGAACTGTACTCTGTGACAATTCATCTACACCTGTTGAAACTAGGGAACCATGTCTGCAGGCCCAACCTGTCTCTAAATTCTATGCCTGCAATAGGATTTCAAGTTGCACGCATTGCATTTTGCCCTGCTGTTGTGGTGGTTCGGACTGTCAATCCCAAGCGAGATTGATGCGAATTTTTTCAGTGATGTATGTAGATAGTACAGCGTGTGCTTGTCCTGCATCTCCGAGTATGTCTTGTATGGCTCCCTTGTCTTTCTGTCGCATATTCTGATGACCCACATCTTTTGTGTATTTCGCCTCTGAAAAGAGTCCTCTGGATTGTTGCCTCTGCCTGTAAAGTAGCTTGAATTAAGATATGTCAGTACTTGTAGCAGCTGGCTTGGATACGGCTGTGTCTTGTTGTCATAACTTTGGGGCTTGCCTACAAACTTGTCGTCCTGCACTACAAGCGTCTGATCAGCTCTTGCAATCTTGTCGATTCTTCCTGAAAGCGTAACCCGGGCCCGCTCTGCCGGAAATTCAAACTCTACTGTCAGGCTAGAGTATATTATCTCCCGTGCAAACTCTACGTCTACCTGCTTGTCTTTGATCTGCTGCTCTGTAACCGGCTCCATCTTTACATGCTCTTTCTCATATCTCTGCTCTGCTGCATGCGCTTTTGTTCCCATGACCAGGGACTGGCTCTGTACCGGTTTTATGCCTTCGATGGAGAGCGGAATCTTGTATTCGCAGTATCCCATAGAGTCCGTAAAGTCAGTCACTGCGGCAGTTATTGCCGTGAAACCATCGTCTCCTTCTCGGTCAATTTTTATCAATGCTGATAGTACCTTGTTTTGGGGGTTTTTATGCCTACGGTAGTGCGTTCAGAATATTGTGCACCTGCAGATTTTTACTATATTTCTTGTATCCGTTTATAGCTATACAGAAACAAGTTCTGGCCGTCTAACGCAACACCCGATCAAAAACATTTTTGCAAGGTTTGAAAGACATTACCAAGTCAGTATTTCTGTTTCTGAGAGTTTGATGGCAGGATTGGATTCTGAAACTGGCATGCAGGTTATAAACAGTAGATGAAGCCACTTTATTTCAACAATTAAAAAACACGCAAAATCTTTGAAATTTCGATCCGGTACCATGCAATCAACTCTGAGCGGCGCTCAAATGCAGAAGGTGTGAGGTAGTAACCGTTCATCATGTTCGATCCACGGCTGCACAATTAAAAAACTTGGGATCTCATTGTATTGTCTTGACATAAAAATTAGATATACTGTAACCTTGCATCTTCCTGTATGGCGAGCGAACCGTGCATCTTTTGTTCATCTG
>JAKZUU010000132.1:0-4829 GCA_047516405.1 Candidatus Nitrosopumilus sp.
ATTCATTACAAAAATATGAATTATTGAGGTAAATTTCAGGACATACGGCTCCACGTTCATACAAAATATAAAATTCATTGCCACCATATAACGCTAAATTTATTTTCTTTCCAGTTTCAATTCCACATGACTTGCATGTCAGAAGTTGAAAATGTGCCCCTATCGCACACATTGCAGATAATACTCCAATTCCTTGTTTACTGATGTTATGATCTTTTTGACCAATGCAATGAGCAATGCCAAGAATACATCAGCTGTAATATTTATTTTGACACGTCATCTCCGCCTGGTCTCCATCATATCGTTCATTTTTCGCACTGCCGTATACCACAGGTTGCACACGGTCATAGAGAGAAAGAACATAAAGACTCTGATCGAATGATTTCTGCTGCCGGTGCGGGCACGCATCTGCTCGACTGATTTGAAGTTGTTCTCTATACGCCATCGCTTTTTGTACTCCTCTGGAATATCTTTGATGGTTCGTTTTATGTACTGGCGTTCCAAATTTGTGGCATACATCAGATACTTCCATTTTCTCCCATCCTTTGTTTCTTTAAGACGCTTCTTTATTACCAAATTAAACCTGAACACTGTTCCGTTACTGGATCTCATCTCATATTCTGATACTGCCTTTCTTTTGCCACGGCGAAACTCTGCGACGGCATTTTTGATTCCCGGCGTCTTGCTGACTGCCATCGGGAATCTCTCGTCACATTCGTCCAGAAAACGCATCACATCCACATTGCTAAACTCGCGGTCCATGAGAAGCAGCGGCTTTTTCAGCCCTAGTTTCCTCGATTCTGAGAGCAGTTTACGCACGAATTCGATCTTGGACATGTCCTCTGTGAGGCGCACGACTGCCATCGTAGGCAGCTGCTCTTCGGTGACCACCTGCATTGTAGCATACGTCTCAAACTGTGATGTTCCGCCTTTGGGCTTGCCACTGATTACAAAGTTGTCATTGTGCCTGTCACCACCCGTGAATGGGATCAAATGTTTGTCTATTGCCAACATGTGACCTGTCTTCCTCTCAAGACCGGATCCCTCCTTGATCGTGCTCTCCAACATGCGTCTGCACAGGGCATCCATCTTGTCAGGATCTATTGCATTTATCACCCCCAATAACCACTGGGATGTCGGGATCCTGATGCTCTTATCATCTCCGAATGTGATGGACAGATCTGCCACGGCCCTGTTGGCAGTAGCGCCGTTCTTGCACATGTACAGCAGAACCAAGACAACGTCCTCAAGACCGTACACGGCGTTATGCTCTGTTGACAGGGGCAACTTTGCACGCTTTAACGCGTCATACAAGACCTTGAATTCCTTTTTTGTGACGTCGTCTTGAAAATCCCATTCATTTTTCTGGTTTGACATGTTAACTGGTCAAATTTTGATCTTTTAGCCTCATACATCAAAAAATTGTGTGTGTCAGCTTGTAAAATCATGCGCAAAAAACTTGCTTACGGAGTACATTTTCAACTTCTGACATACGAGTATGAGGACAGCTTCAGCATCTTTTTATTCACGTAGTATATGAGCCCAGCATCTCTGTCGTATGTCAAACATGTTGTAAGAGGTTAGGTCCACTGCCTACAAACTCAACAACTCGTGCTCAACCTAATCTTTTACAACATGTTTTATGATAACCTTTTATATCTCATGTCTTTAATGTAGACAGATGAATCCTTCATCCCTTGTAACATTATTCAAAGGCATAAACAAAAACCTCTCAATGGAGCAGTTCAATGACAAGTTACAAGTTCAAAAAATAACATATCTAGCTCAGGCGTACGGGATTAATCTAGGATATGAGTTTGAATGGTATATACGTGGTCCATACTGCAAACAGATCTCTGAAGATGCGCATGCTGTAATAGATAACAACTTAGAAGAATTTCACAGAAATACAGATTTGGATTCAGAGAAAGTAAAAAAATTTGGAGAGGATCTAAAACCTCATCTTAACGATACTGATTGGTTGGAGATCGCTGGTTCTTTATTGTATCTAAAAAACGAAAATTATGCAGACAAGAAACTTGATAGCATAATTGGCTATTTGTTAGAGGATCTTACTTATGGATACAAAAATTTTGATGAATATCTAGTTCGTAAAGTTTTAGCAGATATGATAAAATTAAATCTAATAACAGTGTAATACCTAAAAATGCAATATCAATCGTGAAAGGGATCAGATTTGCTTGAACAGAAATGGAAGAAAATACTTCAAGAAATAAAAGAAGATGGAATTTTAGTTGAACGAGAAGAAAAAAGATCGTTTATAGAAAAAATTTCATATCAATTTGAGTTAGATAATCCCAGAGATAGAATTATTTTTAATAAAAATTTTGGACTAAACATATTTCAATGTGTTGGACAATTTTTGTGGATTACACAAGGAAGCTTCAATGCTGAAACAATAAAATACTATGCCCCAGTTTCTGTCAAGTATTCATCTGACGGAGTTAAGATGATTGGAGCGTATGGACCAAGATTGTTTGGAATCCATCATTTAGAACAGATTAAACATGTTATCAACGTGTTAGACGGAGATCTATCAAGACGAAGAGCAGTTGCTTCAATTTATCTGCCTCCATTTGATCAACACAAGGTAGCTGATGAGGTACCATGCACACTCAATTTGCAGTATTTGGTAAGGGCACAAAAACTACACTCTGTAACGTATATGAGAAGTCAAAATGCCTATAGACTTCTTCCTTATGATGTATTTTTATTTACAATGCTTCAAGAGTACATTAATGGTATTTTAACTACTGCTCACAATACAGACATTGGAATATACAATCACTATGGTGGAAGTTTTCACATTTACAAAGATGAGTTAGAAGATATCGAAAAAACAATTCAAGACAATACAAACAAAACATTTGAGATGAAACCAATGCCATCAAAAGGTCTTACATTCGGATTGCGGGGATTGAATGACTTTGAATCAATAGTACGAAATACTATTACTTCACATGTACCAAGATCCAAATCCGTTGATTTTGAATTTCTATTTGAAATATGCGAAGAATGGTTTAACGAAGAACCATATTGGAAACAATTTGCGTTATTATTAATTTGTTATGGCGCCATAATTATGAAAGATGATAAAAATAGGGATCGTGCTATAAAGTCATTAGATCCAATTTACAAATATTTAGTACAGATGTATATAGATAAAAGGACAGGTTCAAACGTTCAATGAATTGGAATATCTATGCAATAATCGATACCAGTATAATTTTTCATGGTATTTAGTATCTGCATAGCTTTGACCGCTACTTGAAGGAATAAGATAAATTCCCACATCATTGTACTTGTATTGGAGTCCATACTTCAACTTTACATGCTGATTTTGTGAATAAATTTGAAAACCTGTTTTTCCTACAAACGCTATTATTTTAGGCTTGAACAGATATAGGGTTCGATTAAGTCTTCTTGTACTCTTGATTGTGTATTTTAGTTTGATATCAGAAACTGTTCTAGTGGGAGTTTTAACAATATCTGTAAGTCCATAGCCAAACTTCAACATTTTTTTATCTTCAGTGGTTGTCAAACGTACATTTGTAAGTCCTGATTCAAACAGTAATTTCCAAAATACGTTGGAGTGTCCAGCAAAATAATGACCACTTTTTGAAGATTTCTCACCTGGACTAGTTCCCACAAAGAGAATTTTCAAATTTTTCTTTAAAATGTCGGGAAGCGGTTTTAGATCTGTCAACAGTATTTAATTGAAAATCAGTTGAATAAAAAAAGATTGGAGCCTCCAATCAATGGAAATATGTCCAAAATTTTACGCATTTTTAAATCTAAAATTTATCCATATCAAATCATTTAGCAATCCCCAATGTGATCAAAGCAATAGCATACTCTTAAAATATTATATAAAATTACCGTATTTGTAACTAGAGTGGCGTCATTAAGTCTTTACAATTGATTTTCTGAATAGATATTGTTCAATATTTTGATTGAATGTAGCGGTTCTTAGATATTTCATTGATGCTCGTGCGCGCCCGCTTACATGTTCGTGATATTCATACATGAGAGGCTGAATCTTTAACTGGTGCCAGCACTCCTCAATCGCGCTGAGTTCAGGACATCCTGTGGGAAGGTACATTATCCGCAGCCTGTGACTGTTCTTTTTTACAAATTTTTTAAGCTCCTTTGTTCTGTGTTGGGACGCGACATCCATTATAAGGGCCACCTTGTCGCTTAGTTCCAGCAGTTTTTTGACAAATTTAAGAAACGTCGAGCTGTTGATTTTTTTTTCTGTAGAAAATACTAATGCGAATCAGATATTGCACCGTAGATTATCCGCCTTTGACGATATCCAAAATAAGTCTGCAATACTTTTTGGTCCATGGGCAGCCTACTTTCTTATTTCTTGCTGGCAAGAATGTTTTTAATTTCTATTAAAATAGTTGTAATGTTTGTTTTCTTTTTTACGCTATTGACCTCTTCTTCATAAGTTAAGGCATCCAAGATCTCATCCAGTTTGTTTGTCTTCTTATTTACGCTATCATCATCCACTTTATCAGTCAAGGCATCCAAGATCTCATCCAGTTTTTTATTTACTTTCTGAAAATCATTCATTGAAGACCACCTTGCCATTAAGGTAAATGTAGGTAAGTATTTCGCTTTTTGAAGTGTATTTCTGCTTATTTGTACACAATTACAATTACCAACATGATGTCTATAAAAACAAACCACGTTTTGCATCTAAGATTCAATTGAAACGCACACGCAAAAATATATTTTAAAGCGGATCGTATGTTATACACCTATTGTTTGTCATATTCAAAATCAAAAGATCTATAAGACCC
>JAKZUU010000133.1:0-4789 GCA_047516405.1 Candidatus Nitrosopumilus sp.
ATGGATGGGCAGTCTACGAAAATAAAAGATAACGATCTGGTGAGCATAATCCCTATAATTCATGGAGGCACATCAAAGAAAATAACTTTCAAATACTACAGAAAGCAGATCCAGGCAATTGAGATCAAAGGCCAGAAATCAACTGATGTGAGATTCATTGACAATCTCCGAAAAAAATACCCTACAATCCGTATTCAAGCAGTCTCCAGCAATCTAATCTTAAATGACTCCCATATGAAAAAAATAATTTCACTGTCTTTGAACTCTGCAAAAAACAATATCCTGCTTTCAAACAAACTTGAAATTGATATTCTTATGCGGTTTGCATTGACTACACAAATATCCAACGCAATAAAGAATGCTGGAATCAAGCCTAAAACCAATTTTGTGCTGATTGCCATTGGCCACAAAAAAATCCTAAATTTATTATACGACGAACTGTTGCCTGTGTCTGCTGACATGTTCTCAAAAGACCATGCCTCGTACCTAAAAAAGCACTTCAAAATAACAAAAAAACACATCAACTCTGTACATTCTGAAAACCCTCTGGAAGATGTCCTGGTGGAAAAGGCGGCAATACTAATCTGACATACTTCGCTTAATTTTTTCGACACTCAACACGTCTTCTTTTTTTAGCACAGAAATCCCCGTTTTGTTACCTAAAATCTCAATGAGGAGAATCTTGTCTGGGAATTCAAGTGACACTTTGTTTTTTATTTTGCCTGCTATCTTTGTAATTATCTCTTGGCTGGATACGTTCGAACTTCTCTTTTCAACTGATATCCTATATGTCTCACCGTCTAAAATTTGACCAGCTAACTTTACAGTACTTTTTTCTATCTCTTCAATCTCTGTCTCGATGACTTCCTGTATTGGTATGATTCTTAGGCAATATCTGATACTCCAGGGCTGGTCAAGAATCATCTCTTTAATCTTTCTTACAACTGCAACGGGATCAAGTTTTGTCTTGGCAGTCAAAATACCTGACATGTTTGTAATTGAGATTTTGATATCTGCATCTCCGAACTCTTCTAAAATATCTCTCAACTCTTCTTCTGTCTCTGGTTCAAAATGCCTGGCACAAGTGACTATCAGATTCATGACTCCATTATCTCTTCTCTGCTTAGTGCGCCCTGTCGAATAATTTTAATCTCCTCATTCTCTATCTCAATTATCGTTGACTCTGCTCTACTTGCAATTGTTCCGCCGTCGACAAAAACGTCCCATCCCTGCAGATTTTTAAAGCATTCCTCCGGATCCGTATACGGCAAGCATCCGGAGGCATTTGCACTTGTTCCGACAATATAGCCACATTCTTTTAGTAATTCCAATGTGCATCTGCAATCGGGAACCCTTACTGCAACCTTGTCTTTCAGGCTCAACGACTCTCTTATCCTTTCATCTGTAAGTCTCAAAACCAATGTTAGCGGGCCCGGCCAAAATTTTTCAACGATCTTTTTGCTGATCCCATCAAAATCAGCAATTTTTGCGGCCGCTTCTTTAGAATACGCCAAAACCGGAACAGGTTTTGAGATGTCTCTGGATTTAATCCTGTAGACTTTTTCCACTGCTCCCTTATTGTATGGGCTGCACCCTATTCCATATACCGTATCTGTTGGAAATACCGCAATTCCGCCCTGGCTGATTATCCGGGCTGTTTTTTTAATTCCTTGCCGGTCACATCTTACTTTCAATACAGTCTTTACTCTTTTTTGTTTAATTACTATTCGGGTCAGCAACAGTTAGAATTGCAGTTTATTGTTGTTATCTTAAACTTATGCGCAGAAACCATGAAAAACAGCAATGAATTCGTTATTTTTGCCAAATCAGAAGATCAAATTCTTCAGGCAGCACAATATCTTTGATTTACGGCGATTAAAAAATACTATATGTCCATCTTTTTAAGACGTTGCATGTTTACCGGAATTACATTTTTGATAATTGTATCTGTATTGCTCTCCATTACTGGAGGGACCGCTGTGGCATATGGTGCCCCGGTCCTGCATGATGAGCATCTAGTCCTTGAGGTGTTTACAAGTGAGTTTGGATGGGGCTACACTGCAATGGCCTTTGTGGGTGATGACATCCTGCTTTTGGAAAAGGGTGGCACTGTCAGGCTGGTTGATGACGGCAAGTTAAGCCCCTTCCCTGTCTATACTGTCATGGTTGATTCTGTCCGGGAGAGCGGTCTGTTGGGTATTACCACTGTTGAGGGTGTTGTCGATACTACTACCGAGGTCAGTTCTGCAACCGGTAATGCTGATACTATTTCTGTATACCTGTACTTTACAGAATCTGACGAATCAGGCAAAGCTCTGGGAAACAGGATTTACAAATATGATTGGAACGGAAGCACACTTGTCAATCCTGTCCTGATAAAGGAGCTACCATCAAACAGCTATCACAACAGCGGTGCCATGGTAACCGGACTTGACGGTCAGGTGTATGCTGTGATCGGCGACACAGGAAAATATGGTCCACTTCAGAACAAGAATCCGGGTGATATTTACCCTCCCGGCACCCTTGACTATCTTGATACCAGTGTCATTCTGCGTGTAGACCCATCTGGACCATACAAGGCAATCGGTATTCGAAACAGCTTTGGTCTTGCAGTCGATCCCGTAACTGGCAACCTGTGGGCCACTGAGAACGGCGATGATGATTTTGACGAGATAAACCTGATTCCTGAAAAATTTAACAGCGGATGGCGTAAGATCATGGGGCCTGCAACCGAATCTGAGGTTTCAAGCCTGCCTGGATACGAGGATTATGTATACAAAGATCCCCTGTTCAGCTGGGAGAGGACGGTTGCCCCTACCGGAATATCATTTGCAAAATTTGAGCAGACTGACCTATATGACAACTCGTTTTTTGTGGGGGACTGCAACAACGGCAATCTCTATAAATTTGAGGTAAATTCTGATAGGGACAGCCTTGTATTTGAGACTGCCGCGCTTGGGGACGGTGTGGCAGACATAGGCGATTCACTTGATGAGATAATCATCGGAAGTGGCTTCAGGTGCATTACTGATATTGAAAGGGGTCCTGACGGCTTTTTGTATCTGATATCTCATGGGGAAAATACAATCTATCGAATTATTCCTGCAGCTGCAGCAGCCTCTGAGAACTCTGGTTCTGATGACGGTAATGTAGCAGTGTCCGGGGGAGAAAACAACAAAGGTGGCGGATGCCTGATTGCTACTGCAGCATACGGGACAGAGATGGCACCACAAGTGCAGCAGCTGCGGGAGATCCGGGACGACAAGCTGATGGGCACCGGAATTGGATCCGGTTTTATGGTCTCGTTTAACAGCATTTACTACTCGTTTAGTCCTGCAATTGCCGATTACCAGCGTGAAAACCCTCTGTTCAAAGAGGCAGTAAAAATCGTCATCTCGCCGATGTTGTCCACACTGTTTGTGATGGATGCCGCTTCCACGGATTCGGATGCTGAGATCTTCGGATATGGAATCTTGGTAATTTTGCTCAACGCAGTCATGTATGTAGTGGCCCCTGTAATTGCGTTTATGGGAATCAAAAAATATGTGTATAAAAGAAGTGGCAGCAAACCGCAAAATGACCAATGCACGCAAGTCAGTTAGCTGCTATGATATATTGAACTGCCAGAATCTTTTTGCAATTGTCATTTTTAACATTTCCAATTCCCCTCTTAAATTCATCTGGTGAACAGTTTTGAGATTGTACCTTATGAGAGAGTCTGTTTGACAATATCTGTCCTGAGTTGCCCACAGGCAGCTGAGATCTCAGTCCCCTTCTCGATGCGAACCGTACAATTCACGCCTGCATCTAACAAAATCCGTTCAAATTCAAGAACATCCCTCTTTGCAGGTCGCTGAAAGTCACCGGCAGTGGGATTGATTGGAATCAGATTCACATGAGACCCGTTGCCCTTCAAGAGTCTAGCTAATTGTGCTGCAATCTTGGGCGAGTCATTTACCCCTTTCATTAAAGCATACTCAAATGTTACACGCCGTCCTGTCTTTTTGAAATAGTCTCTTCCAGATTCAATGATCTCCTCAACAGAGTTCAGTCTTGCCGTAGGGACCAGTTTTTTGCGTAACTCATTGTTTGGCGCATGCAGTGATATTGCAAGGCCAATCTGTAGGTTCTCTTTTGCCAGTCTCTCTATTCCTTTTCTGATTCCAATAGTTGATATGGTAATATGCCGCTGGCCCAATCCAAATCCCCGGTCATGGGTCAGAATTTTTACGGCCCGAATCATCTCGTCATAGTTTGCCATAGGCTCTCCCATTCCCATAAAGACCAGATTCGTAACATGCTCTCCTCTTTGCTGTAGAATCTCTGCAAAATGGATTACCTGTGACACAATGTGCTCTGCTTTTAGATTGGTCTCAAAGCCCATCTGACCGGTTGCACAAAACACACATTTCATCGCACAGCCAATCTGTGTGGATACACAAATTGTTGATCTCTTATGCCCTCCAATCTTCGATGATGCATACTGCATCAGAACAGTTTCAACATTACTCTTATTGTCATCATCTAAAGAAAGCAACAATTTTGTCGTGTCTCCATCATCACTTACAACTCTGTGTGTTTCTTTTGATGACCCTATTGTGTAGCCTGATTCCGTCAATTCTTTTATCAGTGTCTTTGGAAGCTGTCTGATCTCTGAGATGTCTTTGGGAAATTTATAATACAACGGCAGCAATATTTGATCAGCCCTATACCTTGAATAACCCATACCTGTGACCAGCTCTTCCATCTCTTCTGGAAGCAAACGATAAAGATCCACCATGATGTCCTA
>JAKZUU010000134.1:0-16565 GCA_047516405.1 Candidatus Nitrosopumilus sp.
GGGTAGCCTCATCACGCATGGATTCGGCCCACTTGCCAAACGGCATGGGATCCTCCCTGAGCAGTGTGATGTCGCCGGTAGAACCCACAGAGCTTTTTGATATCCCGATTATCACTCCGTTGGCGTTGGTGTAAACGTTGGTGTTGTTGGTAAACTGCTTCTTCTTTCCTGAGAATCTCATGCGTCTGACAGTCTTCTCTGATGGACGCTGCACATGGCAGTGCGTGCCGTCCACGAAGACATCACCTCCATCAGGCCCGCATACAGGGGACGGTGGAATCGACGGCGTGATAAGAGTGCCGTCCACGAAGACATCACCTCCATCAGGCCCGGGCACAACACTCTCGAATTCCTCCACGGTCTTGCATTTCTCAACATGGGTGTGGGAAGAATCGGAGATACAAGGCACAACACTCTTGAATTCCTCCACGGTCTTACATGCTGCTATATCTTTTGAGATGTTTTTGGCCGTGGGAAGCACCGCTGCAAGTATCCTGTCCATAACATGGAGGTACCTACACACACTGGTCTGGTCGACTCCGAAGAGTGCCTGCAGTGTGCCCTGCGTGGGGTTGTCTTTTTTGCGAACAAGGGCCATCAGCAGGGCGTGCCTGAGGCGCAGCTTGCATCTGTTCCCGGGATCAGAGGCCCTGGATTCGTCGTCGCAGAACAATGGCGTCTCACCAGAGGCCGTCACGTACGCCTCCACATGTCTCAAAATATACTGGAACTCTTCTATGTTTTTCAGAGTCGCAGAGTGCAGGCTTGACTCGTCTGATATGATACCGCCAAACACCTCGATTCTGTGCAGGTCCCTGCCAGCACCTGAATCCCATTCTGCCTTCCTGCTGTTCCACAGGCTGCGCTCAAGATCCAGATCTTTGTCTTTCTGCTCCAGCGACTTCCTGAGTCTCGCGATTTCACGTTCATGCAGTATGGCTTTTTTCTTCAAAGTCTTGTTTTCACGTTCATGCAGTATGGTTTTTTTCTTCAGAGTCTTGTTTGACTTCTTGAGCGTTCTGTTCTCCTCTTGCAACTGGTTTGAAGTGCGTTTTGTCACGTCTTACTTTATTTGGTCGATATTCATGCTGGTCAATTACAAAATTCTGATACGTAGTAAAATTCGGTTAAGCTGAAAAATCATTTTTTGGTCGAATACGCATAAGATCTATTGGGGAAAATATTATACTAATTTTTCATCTTTGGTATGCGTGCCACTTGTACCCCCACGGATCAGATTTTCCAAGGGATCCGGCAGCCTCGCGTATGTCCATGCCGTCGCACCTGATTTTGATGATCAGCATCATGCGATCCTTTACGTTGCTGCTTGTTTCGGCAGCACATCTCTTTGGCATTGTCTTCCATCTCATTGACTACATGTCTGAGAATTAGATTAAGAGATGCGTGGCCAAAAATAACAGGCAATTGTACGAGATTTTAGGTACTAGTATGCATCTTTCGATCAAGGCCCTTTGCCAGCCTTAACGCATCAACCAGGCCGTCAGCATACCCGATACTCAGGATTGCCACCTCGTCTTGACCGTCCTCCAGGAACTTCTCGGCATCCTCAACGTACAGTTCAGCATTCTCCAAAATTACCTGAAACTCCTTCTGATTCTCATACAGCGATCTTATCTCCTCCAGCGCCTCCCTTACCATCGGCACGTATTTCTTGATCATCTGAACGGATATCTTTTCCATTCCTTCGGTGTTATCATACGGCTCGTCAATGCATTGGCCGAGTATCCTTAGGGCATCTGACTCTGTAAAGTGCAGCCTGCCTGGAATGATTATCGTGTGTGGAGGCTCCCCAAAATCAGTGCTCTTCAGGCTCGATATGCTGCCTGATACGATTCGTTGATCATCGAATCCGATCCTTGATGCAACGATACAGTACGACGACAGGCCGACTACATTTCTCCTCTGTCCCTTCTCCGTCTGAAGCAGTCCGTCCAGCGCGTCCTTGGGATCCAGGAAAAAGTCCCTGTCCTGGTTGTACTCTAGCAGCAGTACTGTGTGGTTCCCCTCTACAAGATTCTTGTAAATTATATAGTATGGTGTCGTCAAAGTCTTTATCTCGCTCATTATCGTTGCAATCCTTCCGACTTTGTAAAAATGCAGGCCGCACTCCCCAATCATGGATGTAAGGGACGATGATGCGTGAATGGAGCGCGTCTTTATCCCGTCACTTATTGCCCTGGTTCTCAGCTCTATATGTGTAGTTGCAATGTACGGATCTCCATAAGCGAGCAGTACCGTGTCTCCTTTTTTTGCATTCTCCAGGATCTCTTTGCCGTCCTCCACCTGCCATCTCTTTGCAAGTCTGAACTTCCCTCCTCTTACACTGCCTTTAATCCTCTCAAGGTCTGACTTTGCAATGGGACTGGTAAACTCTTCCAGGTATACGGTATCTGCACGCGATAACACCCCTAGTGCCTCATTGGGAATTGAATCAAACCCTGATATTCCTAAACCTACAAACCACAGCATTACTTTATTTTTCTGTCATGCAGTCTTTTTAAATGCTGTAGTGTCTTTTTGAGAACCTCGATTCCTTTTAGATACTCTTCAATTGAGACCTTTTCATCTACTGTATGGGCCTGGTGCGGGTCTCCCGGACCGTACGTGACTACCGGAATCTTCCACTCGTTTCCAAGCACGTTCATGTCCCCTGTTCCGGTCTTTCTAATCAGCATCGGTCTTGATTTTATCACATCTATGACTCCAAGGTTAAATGCCCTGACAAGCGGCGAGTCGTGCGATGCCTCAAAGGGCTCTGTCTCATCAAGAATTGAATAAAACGCCTCTACCTTTCTCTCTTGTGATATCTCTTTTACTATGGTTGAAATCTGCTGCTCAACTGTCTTGCAGCTCTTGTCCACAGGAATCCTGATGTCAAATATTGTCTCACACTCCCTTGGGGTTACATTATGGCTTGTACCTCCCTTGATCTCAGTGACCGTCGCAGTCAGCAGCATTCCCTTGGTCTTGCCTTCCTGGTCTCTCTCCAGCCCCTCTTTGAGCTCTTTTGCAAAGATCATTGACTCCTCGATCGCATTCTTTGAAAGCCACGGTGCGCTTGCATGGGAGCTGTCATCGAGCTCAATCTTGAGATTGATTGCAAGCCTTCCCTTGTACGCAATTGTGACCTGTTTGATTCCGCTTGGCTCCCCGAATATTGCATAGTCGACCCTGGGCTCTTTTTTTACCAGGTTTTTTATTCCTGTCGCATTGCCTTCCTCGTCGACTGCACCCACAAAGATCACTGTACCGCAGTTGCCGGTAATTGACGCTGCTGCAAACAGCATTGCCATCAGTGGGGCCTTTGCATCAGAGGCCCCGCGCCCGTGCAGTGCATCACCTTCTTTTCTGACCTTAATCTTGCCTGGAACCACATCCATGTGTCCACACAGCATGGTTTTTGGCGCGCCTGAACCCTTCTTTGCGATTACGTTGCCGACCTCGTCAATCCGGATATCCTCAAACCCCAAGTCATCGCACTTGTCTGCCAGGAATTCTGCCATTGGCTTTTCTCCAAGTGACGGTGTGTAAAGCCTCAATGCCTTCTCCAGCATCTTGACTGCAAACCTTGGTGTTACTGTAAAGTTGTTGTCCAATTTTATTTTTCTACCCTTAATGCATAGTCAAGCATCAAAGAGGGAATGTCCACCTTGCATACTCGAACCGTATTCTTGTATTCTGTTGTATTGTTGACCTCGTGCACGACCAGCCCCTTCTCCTCGCTTTCCATCAGGTCCACACCTACAATGTCTCCTTGGACTGCATTTTTTGCCTTTATGCACATCTCCTGCATCTCTCCTGTAACCTTGCACGGTGTTGCAACACCGCCCAACGACATGTTGGTCTTCCAGTTGCCGTCACTTGAGCTCCTGTATATGGCCGCCACTATCTCATCGCCGACCATGATTGCCCTGATGTCCCTTGGCGGTCTTTTTATAAATTCCTCTAGATAGTGAACTTGGTATATCGGATACATCTTTTCCCTGCTCTCAATGATTCCTTCTGCTGCATCCTTGTCGTTTAACTTTGAGATCATCCTGCCCCAGCTCCCAACTGTAGGCTTTATCACCTTGCAGTATCCGTGCGTCTCCAGCGTCTGCATTGCCGCATCCTTTGAAAAGGCAACAGTTGCATCAGGGGTTGGCACGCCCGCCTTCTTTAGCAACATGTGTGTAAATAACTTGTTTCCTGCAAAGATACCTGTATTCAGGCAGTTGATTACCTTTACTCCCAGCCCTTCAAGCGCTGCTGTCGAGTGCAAATTCCTGTAATAGCTTACGCACCTCTGGATAACCACGCCATAACTCTCAGGATCATTCTCTAAATTCAACGCCAGTTTCTTGCAGTCAACCATCTGTATGTTGATGTTCTTCTCCTCACCTGCTTTTAGCAGAGCCTTTTCTTCCCAACGGATGCTGTCATAAAGAATGGTAACGTCAGGATTCACTGTCCCCAATCCTCGCCAACCGTCTGGGTAGGCTTTAGATCAAAACCATCCGAGCCTTTTGCCAATTCAAAACTCGAGCCACATTCTGGGCACGTTACAATCTCTCCTTGTACTGCATCATTTGGTATAAAAATTTCTGCATCACACTCTTTGCATTTTAACATGTCTTCTCTTCATTACTCCTCTTTATTTATCATTAATTATCTTTTTTTCCAGCCTATCCTCCAGTGGAATCTCTATAAGATCGCCCATTCTGAGATTTTTCAGGCCTGCGGCCACTGCCTTTGCACCCTCCTCGTCTTTTTGCAGTCCCAATAGCGACATAAGATACGCTGCTCCTGTCTTTCCTGCCAGTTCTCCGAACACTATTCTTCTTCTGTTCCCCACAGCCCTTGGCGGAATCGGCTCATACGCTGCCGGATTTCTGAGAATTGCAGCCAGGTGTGTGCCTGCCTTGTGCTTGTATGCCGATACCCCTACAATGGGCTTTGAGTCATATGGCGGAATTGAGGTGTACTCTTCAATCAGTCTTGAGAGGTCTTGCAGCATGTCCAGCCTGAAATCGTTGGGCGACCTGTACAGGTAGGTCAGGGCAACTGCAACCTCGGCAAGCGCCGGGATGCCTGTCCTCTCCCCAATCCCGTCAATGGTCGTGTGAATCTGGTCAGCCCCTGCCTCGCATGCTGAAAATGCGTTTGCCACTGCAAAACCGATATCATTGTGAACATGCGCATCAAGCGGCACATCTACCGTCTTTCTGACACTCTTGACAAAATTGTACATTCCCACCGGGCGTAAAATTCCAACTGTGTCCGGTAGACTGATCCTGTCAACTTTTGCCTGTTCTATGGCCTTGCAGACCTTGAGCAAAAATTCAGGTTCTGCCCTGCTTCCGTCCTCCACTGTAAACCTGATCTTAAGACCGTGGGATTTTGCATACTGTACAGTCTCCACTGCCCTGTCAAGTGCCTCCTCCCTTGTAATTCGTAACTTGTCTTTTAGATGTATGTCTGATATTCCCAGATATGCTGCACACCATGTCGCATCACAGTCAAGTGAGATATCAATGTCCTGCTTTAGTGCCCGTCCGTGGGATACAATGTCCGCTGTCAGTCCCTGCTTGATTATGGTCTTTGTTGCCTCTTTGTGGTCATTTGAGACAACAGGTGAGATCTCAATCTGGTCCACCCCGAAATAGTCCAGCATCCATGCAATCTGAATCCGCTGCTTGTTTGTAAACGAGACGCCCGGATGCTGCTCTCCCTCCCTTAGGGTGCTGTCAAGAACCCTTATCTTCTTTGGGCTGTCATCGTACGCATTGTACATGTTTGCATAGTGATTCGGATCTTCCATTACTAATATCGTTGACTATACCAATAATATAAACATAATCGTATTGCATTCGTCAAAAACAGCTGATGGCAACTCTAAATTCGCTCTGAATCAAGGTTATGCTGCGAAATCCGTCTTTAGCTGACTTCCCTTAGAATAATTACCGTGTTTGTGTCTGAAATCCCCGGAATCTTTCTTAGCGTGTCAATGCAGTCATTTATCTCTGCAATGTTTGGCGCACTTATGATTACCGTGATGTCGTATCGGCCTGTAATCTCATACGTCCTTTTTACCTGCTCTATCTTTGCGAGTTTCTGGGATATCTTTGATGTGTCAGTTCCAGAGTCAACTGAGATCAAGACAAGTGCACTGGTCAGGTTCTCCTCTGCCATCTCTATGGTGAATTTTTTTATGGTCTTGCTATCTATCAGGTTTTTTACGCGCCTTCTTACTGCCGATTCTGAAAGTTTGAGCCTCTTGCCTATCTCAACGAACGTCTCCCTGGAATCCTCCTTTAGATACTCTATGATTTTTGCGTCTGTTGAATCCTTATGCATTTCTCCTCTTCTCCTCTTCCTTTGTTAGTACCAAATCAAGAATATGTAAAACTTTTGCTACATCCTCCCCTGATATTACAAGCGGCGGGAGGATTCTCAGTATGTTCCTTCCAGAGTACAGCATCAGCACCCCCTGCTCCATCAATGCCATCAGGATGCCTCTTATCTCAAACTTTATCTCGACCCCTATCATCAGGCCCTTTCCCCTGATCTCCCTTATCATACTGTGTCTCTTTTTTAGGTCCTCCAGCCCCTCTCTGAATATCCTGCCCATCGCCTCTGCATTCTCAATCAGTCCGTCTTCTGTCAGTGCCTTTAGTGCGGCTGTTCCTGCAGCGCATGATATGGGATTTCCTCCAAATGTTGACGAGTGCTCTCCCTTGCTCATCGATGCCAAAATTTCAGGTCTCACAAGGGTCGCACCCATGGGCACCCCTCCTGCAATCCCCTTTGCAAGGCACAGTATGTCCGGTGCGGTATTCCAGTGACTGCAGGCCCATAACCTGCCTGTTCTGCCCAGGCCTGCCTGTATCTCGTCAAATATAAGCACTATTCCCTTTCTGTCGCACAGCTCCCTTACCTTCTGCAAAAATCCGTCAGGTGCAACCACGATTCCGCTCTCTCCCTGTATCGGCTCCAAAATTATGCATGCCGTATCCTCATCCACTGCCTGGTTCAGGGATTCGATATCTCCAAAGGATGCAAAGGATACCTTTTGTACCAGCGGCTCAAACGGTTTTCTGTACTTTGGATTAAATGTCAGCGACAGTGCCCCAAACGACTTTCCGTGGTATGATCCCTTCATTGCAACCATGCCCTTCCTGCCTGTAAACTTTCTTGCAAACTTCATTGCAGCCTCTACAGCTTCTGCCCCGCTGTTGTTAAGGTGGACCTGTGTGAGGCCTTCCGGGGCCAGACCGATCAAAGTCTTTAGGAATTCCTCCCTTGTCTTGTTATACAGTGAACTGTGCACTGTAATTATCTTGTCAATCTGTTGCGTTATCGCACTGTTGACCCTCCGGTTCCTGTGGCCTACAATGGCCACGCCATAGCCTCCCATGCAGTCGATATACTCCTTTCCATTAATGTCCCAGACATGTGCCCCTTCCCCCCTTTCTACTGTAATTGGGAATCTCTGATAGAGATTCCCCATGAATTTGTCTTCACTCATGCTCAATCACCGTACAGCCTTCATGTGAGATTGCAGCAGATATCGGATTATCTTTCTGCCCGTTTGCAATCAATGCTTCTTTGACGCCCATATCCAGCGCTTCAGTTGATGCAAGTATCTTCTTTTCCATTCCGGGGCCTATCTTTTTTCTGATCTCCTTTGCCTCGGCCAGTGTTAGTTTGGGAACGAGTTTTTCATCCATTAATAATCCGTCCACATTTGTGATGAACAGTACCTTCTCACAGCCTGTCTTGGCAGCCACATATGCTGCTGCCCTGTCCCCGTCAACATTGAGGAATTCTGACTCTTCACTTATCGCTATTGGCGAGATTACAGGGGTGAGTCCATGCTGCACAAGAAGTCTTATCAGCTCCGAGTTTATCTCTGTTATCTTTCCTGTGTATCCGCCATCAATCATCTGTTTTCTGTCTTTTTCATTGACTATGATCAGCCTCTTTTTTCTGTCTGCCCTTATTATGTTGCCATCAACCCCTGAAAGGCCGATTGCATTGACACCGTTTTTCTGGAGCATCAGTACGATTGCCTTGTTTATTCTGCCTGATAACACCATTGTGAATATCTCTGCAGTCTCCTTGTCAGTGTACCTGCTTTTTATTCCGCTGGGCGATTTTATGAATTTTGGTTCCTTTCCAAGCTGCTTGCAGACTTTGGTGACCTCTTTTCCGCCCCCGTGCACTATGATTATTCCTTGGGTCTCTGCCATCTTTTTGATGTCCAATATTGTAGAGGGGTGCAGGTCATCAACCACACTTCCGCCAATTTTAATTGTGATCATCTCTAAACCGGGGTTAACGGCGTGTACCTCAACCCGTCCATCTCATCAAAACCACACATTACATTCATGTTTTGAACGGCAGAACCTGCTGCCCCCTTCATCAGGTTGTCTGATGCAGATAACGCAATCAGCCTGTTGTTGTCATAGTCCAAGTCAAATCCTATGTCACAAAAGTTGGACCCTACCAGGAATTTTGGATCTGGGAACTTGTACAACCCTTTCTTGTCCCTGATTAGCCTGATAAAGCGCTCATCGCCATACGCCTGGCGATACAGCTTCCACAGCCCTTTCTCGTCAATATCTTTTTTCATAAATGTATGGTTTGTACACAGGATTCCGCGTACCACATCAACTGCATGGGGACTCATCGAGACGCGTATCTTTTTCTTTGCAATCTCGCTGAGCTCCTGTTCAATCTCGCCGGTATGCCTGTGTTTTGCCGGCTTGTACGGCCTTATCACTCCTGCCCTCATTGCATGTGCCGTTCCGGAACCTGAACCTGCACCTGACGAGCCAATCTTTGAGTCTACTATGATGTGTTCTGTATCAATGATGTCATTTTGAATTAATGGCGCAAGTGCAAGTATTGACGTCACTGCCATGCATCCAGGACAGGATACAAGCTGTGCATTTTTTATCTCCTCTCTGTGCAGCTCGGGCACTCCGAACACCGACTTTGCAAGATAGTCAGGATGTGGATGTTTCCATCCGTACCACTTGTCATATGCATCTTGATTGTGCAGCCTATAGTCTGCACTCAGGTCAATTATCTTGATCCCCCTGTCATACAGAGCCTTTACAATCTCTGTCGCAGTGCCATGTGGCACTGCCGTAAAAATTAAGTCACACTTGTCAGTTAACCTGTCATAGTCTAATTCTGAGAAAACAATGTCTGTAAATCCCTTTAAACTTGGCTGAACCCTGTGCAGATACTCCCCAACATGCTGCCTTGAGGTCACTGCAGCTATCTCTATGTCTGGATGGTTTACCAAGAGACGTAGCGTCTCCCCTCCAACATAGCCTGATGCTCCAACCACTCCTACTTTCATTGTCATAAGTTATCCTGTAACGGACTATAATTTATTTTCTAGCATAATCCAGCGCATACCTTACCATCTCTTTTGGTATGTTTTGCCGTGCAACCCTTGCCAATCCTTTGAACTCTACTGTATTGTTCACCTCATGGACTACCAATCCTCTCTCCTCGTCTTCCATCATGTCAATTCCTAAAATCCCTCCGCCTATTGCCTTTGATGCCTTTATTGACAGGTCCTCGATCTCTTTTGTGATCTCACAAATTTCAGGGTCTGCCCCGAGTGCAAGATTTGTCTTGAAACCTCCAGAAGATCTCCTGTACATGGCAGCAATTGGCCTGTCATTTACCGTAATTACCCTAATGTCTCTTGGCGGCCTCTTTACTAGTTCCTGCAGATAAAATATCCTGTCATGCGGACCATCTGTAAGATCCCTTATCTCAAATACTGCATCCATCGTATCCCTGTCTCTGATTGGTATTATTCCTCTTCCCCAGCTTCCTATCACCGGCTTGATGACCAGCGGATATCCCACATCATTGAAGGTCTCTGCCGCACCTTGGCTTGAGAATGAAAAATGTGTCTTGGGCGTTGGAATGTTGTTCTTTTTTAAAAGCAGTGTCATAAACATCTTGTTTCCGCAGATGTTTGCAACCTCAAACCTGTTTAATACCGGAACATCCAGAAACTCTAGGTTTGCAGTAAAGTGCAGCCCTCTGAAATAGCTGACACATCTCTCAATGGCAATGTCTCCCAGGTCATGGTCCTCTCTTTTGGTGTCTGTGTTAAGCAAAGTGGTTTTTGCATCAAGCAGCACTGACTCGCACCCCATGTCCGTTGCTTCCTTTTGCAACATCTTCTCTTCGGTTCTGAGGCGATCAAAAACAATGCAAATTTTTAACATTACTCTCCCCAGTCTTCGCCTACAGTCTCGGCTTGTTTGAGTTCAACATCTGATCCGTTCTTTTTTGCGATCTCAAAGTCAGCCCCGCAATCGGGACATGAGATTATCTCTCCTACTGAAGCATCTTCTGGAATATTTAGTATTGCGTCACATTCTAGGCAGTTCATATTTTTGTTGACCCTTTCTTTTGTAATTTATTAGCTTCTGTTGTCTGCATGCCCCACAACTCGACAAATCCCTTGGCCAGCCTCTGATCAAATGTAGATTCTGCCCCATATGTGGCAATATCGCGGTTATAAAGTGAATTCTCTGATCTTCTTCCGACTACCCTGAGGTTTCCTTTGTACATCTTTAGTCTCACTGTTCCTGACACCGTCTTTTGTGCCGTCTGGATGAATCCGTCCAAATCCCTCCTTAGGGGTTCCTGCCAAAGTCCTGAATATACCAAATAAGCCCACTGGTCGTCAATCTGTGACTTGAACTTGTTCTGGTGTTTGGTATGAACCATCTTTTCTAGATCTGCATGTGCCTCAATCAGACAGGTCGCCGCAGGTGTCTCATACACCTCGCGTGATTTTATTCCAACGACCCTGTCCTCAATGTGGTCTGATATGCCGACACCTGCATTGCCTGCCTTTCTGTTAATGTACTGTATTAATTTCTGGGGTTCCATTGCCTTGCCATCCACTGTAACTGGAACTCCTTTCTCAAATTCAATCTCCAAGTATGTAGCCTTGTCAGGCATCTCTTTTGTCTTGACCCAGATAAATGCGTCATCTGGGGGTTCATTGTATGGGTCTTCCAACACCCCGCCCTCTATTGCACGTCCCCACAAGTTCTGATCAATGCTGAACTTTTTTGCCACGGCATCAATTTGAATTCCGTGGCTCTGTGCAAATTCCAGTTCTGTAACCCTGTCCAGATTCTTGTCTCGAATCGGAGCTATGATTGGAAGATCAGATCCCGAACGCAGTGCAATATCAAAACGTACCTGATCATTTCCCTTGCCTGAACATCCGTGTGCAAGTGCTGATACATCTTCTTGTTTTGCAATATCCAAAACCTTCTGTGCAATTAGCGGTCGTGCAAGGGCTGTTGCAAGACAGTACTTTTTCTGGTAAAGCGCATTTGCCTTGATTGACGGAAAGATATAATCTTCGACAAACTCTTTTTTTGCATCAATGTTGTAGTGTTTTTTTACACCAAGCTTCTTTGCCTTGGCTGCAATCTTTCTGTTGTCGTCTCTCTGCCCTACATCTACTGTTACTGTAATGACATCCATGTCGTGTTCGTCTTGCAGATACTTTACAACGACTGACGTATCGAGTCCGCCAGAAAATGCAAGAATTCCTTTTTGAGTCAAAACATTCTTGCTGTTATATTTTCGAATTTATCTTTTGTGATGTCTGTCTACCCTCAAAATTTTCTACTAGCTTGAGCTAAAATTCGATGATTATTTAACCGTGTAATATAACGCTGTTTTATGAAAACTCGATTTGTGGTATCTGTATGTACCCTTGGGATTGCACTGTTGGCCGTGCTGGCTGCCGTGTCTAGTTCCAACAATGACGGCAACACTGCGGCCATTGAGAACAAGGTTCGAGTTGCATATTTTCCAAATATCAGTCACGCCATTCCCATAGTCGGAATTGACAGAGGCATATTTCAAGACAGTGTAGGCGGTCATGTATATGTAGAGCCATGGATATTTGACAGCGGGCCTCAGGCAATAGAGGCACTGTTTGCCAATTCCATCGATCTTGCATATGTTGGACCGGGTCCTGCGATAACAGGATTTTTAAACTCGAATAACAACAACAACGTGCAGATTCTTGCCGGTGCCGCAAGCGGGGGCACAAGCTTTATAGTTCATCCCGAATCTGAGATAAACTCCGCTTTGGATTTTGCAGGAAAAAAAATTGCCGTCCCACAAATCGGTAATACACAAGATGTCTCACTACGCAATTATCTGGCCGAACATGGGTTACGGTCATCTGACAGAGGCGGTTCTGTGACAGTTTATAACATTGCAAATCCTGATATATACACATTGTTTGTAAAAGGTGACATAGACGGCGCATGGGTTGCAGAGCCTTGGGCGACAATTCTTGAGACGCAGTTAAACGGCACGCGCCTGTTTCATGAAGAGGAACTGTGGCCAAACAACGAGTTCTCTTCTGTCTTGTTAATTGGAAATGCAGATTATGTCAACCAGCATCCTGATTTGATGGCTGACATACTAGACGCTCACAGGGCAACAGCAGTCTGGATAAATGAAAATCCGTCTGAAACTAGAGTCGCCTTTAACAATTTTCTAGACTCACATCTTGGCCAATCACTGTCCGATGATGTAGTTGACATTGCCTTGTCCAATCTTGTTATTACATCTGAGTATCTTCCAGAATCAATTTACACCTTTGCCCAAAGGGCTGACGCGCTAGGATATCTTGGACGGGACAACTATGATGGCAGTGGCGCTATATCCGGAATCTTTTACCATTTTAATACAAATTCAGTTGAGGAGACCTAGAAGAATGGCCAAACTTGAGGCAAAAAATATTGTAAAATACTTTAGATATGATTCGCACAAACTCAAAGCGCTAGGCGGAATCAATCTCACAGTTAATGAGGGTGATTTTGTCTGTCTTGTAGGACCTTCCGGCTGCGGAAAATCGACTTTTTTACGCATAGTTGCAGGGTTAGAGACGCCTGATGAAGGACAAATCATCTGCAATGGCAACTTGGTTTCCGGTACCGGGCCTGACAGGATAATGGTGTTTCAAGAGGGTGCGTTGTTTCCATGGCTAAAGGTTCAGGATAACGTGGAGTTTGGACTAAAGATGGCAGGAAAGCCCAAAGAGCAGAGGGAGAAGATATCTGCCCAGTATCTGGAGATGATGCAACTAACAAAATTTGCAGATTCATACACCTTTCAACTCTCCACCGGAATGAAACAACGGGTAGCCATTGCAAGAGCCCTTGTAATGGATCCTGACATACTATTGATGGACGAGCCGTTTGCGGCCCTTGATGCACAGACGCGTGATCTGCTGCTAGTTGAGATGCAGCTAATCTGGGAGAAGACAAAGAAAACCATTCTGTTTATAACTCACAATGTTGCAGAGGCTGCCGTCCTTGGAACCAAAGTAGTGGTTTTCAGCAACCGTCCGTCAACTATCAAACAAGAGATCGAAAATGACTCTCCACGACCAAGGATGCCTCAAGACGAATCACTGATAAAGCTCCAACAGGACATCCTAAATCTGCTCAGACCAGAGGTAACGAAAAGTAAAGGGTGATACGGTTATGGCAAAAAATTTCGCACTTTACAGGATCATCTTTTACATCGGAATTGTTGCCGTCTGGCAGATACTTGCGATGGCAGGAGTATGGCCTGATAACGTGTTTCCCTCTCCATATGATGTGGCCCAAGATTTGGCATACGGTGCGGCAGACGGAAGTCTATTCTATGGCATTGCAACCAGTATGTGGAGACTCTTCATCGGTCTGACACTTGCAATTGTAGGCGGCATTGTTTTGGGAATTTTTATGGCAAGAGTGGAGGCGGTAAATCAGACTGTCGGTTCCCTAGTGCTCGGACTGCAGTCCATTCCTTCCATTGCATGGGTTCCTATTGCAATACTCTGGTTTGGTCTGACTAACGGTGGAATAATCTTTGTTACGGCAATCGGGGCCGTATTTGCAGTCACAATCAACACCTATACCGGCGTCAAAAACATCAACCCCTACTATATTGAGGCTGCACGGAACATGGGTGCAAAGGGCAGCCAGCTGATCATCTCAGTATTGATTCCTGCGGCATTTCCATACATGATCTCTGGATTCAAGCAAGGCTGGGCATTTGCATGGAGGGGGGTAATCGGTGCTGAGATACTGTTTTCGTATCTGGGACTGGGATTTCTGCTTAATGTGGGCCGTTCTCTTAATGACGTGTCCCAGGTAATTGCAGTAATGATAGTGATCATGCTCATAGGTCTTGCCATTGACAGCCTTCTCTTCAAAAGAGTTGAGAGCAAGGTAATGTTCCGTTGGGGACTGGGCTGATCTCCTTTTTGGCAAGAGTCTTGATGTGTCTTTCACAGGCAGAACCATAACTGCCAAGAGTAAAAGCAGCATACTGCAGTTTATCCTAGACGGTACCGGCATGTCTCCGTCTGCCAAGGCAGGAGACAGCGCTGAAGATCCAGCGCTACAATCAGTTCG
Source organism: Candidatus Nitrosopumilus sp. (assembly GCA_047516405.1). GTDB lineage: Archaea > Thermoproteota > Nitrososphaeria > Nitrososphaerales > Nitrosopumilaceae > Nitrosopumilus. The sequence goes on from JAKZUU010000134.1 coordinate 14,487, forward strand.
TAGACATAACTCAGAGGGTAATCTCAATGATATGATGAGAGTATAGATGGAATGCTGCACGATCATGTCAGAACTGCGGCAGGTTACAAAACAAACTATCTGATACTAGGCTGTTTCATAATCTCTACAAACATGCCTGTGCAGTTGCCAAAATACAGAGATCTTGTGCCTGCAAATGAAATTTGTGAAACACACTATCTGATACCCAATCCTTATATTCTTAATCTGTGTATATATTATGTGTCAGCACAGAAAATGAAATTATTATATGTGATACGATCCAAGAATGTTATGATTACTAAATTAAAAATAACACTTAAAAAAAACAATTTAAAAACGATTTGTGGCACATATGAACAGTTCTGCTCAGGCTATTCTTACAGGTTATGACAAGACAAAAATTGACGAATCCGTCAAGATAATAAGAAGATATTCAAAGCAAGTTAACGTAGAAATTAATGAAGGATTAGAAGAGATTAAAGCTAAATCAGAATTATGGGGTTGTAACAACGATAATGTCGAACAGAGAATTTTATTTCTTACTGGAACAAGAGATGCTTTGCAAAGTATACTTGATGCCAAAACCAAAGATGGCATATATTTGCAATTATTGCTCAAATAATCAAACGCACTGACTGAAAACAATGACAAACAGACATCCTAATTCAATTGATGAAAATTATAAGACCAAAGTGGCCGCTGCTAGAAAATACGTAAAAAATTTAATCCGCCGTAGTGATATTTATGCAGTCGCACATTTTGATTTAACAGGTTCTACAAAAAAAATGATAAAAGATCAAGAAAGCACAATAACAGAAATGCTGACTCATAACAAGATCTGTCGTAATCTAATAAAAGCAAATGGCGGTACTGTGATTAAAGAATTAGGAGATGCAGTCTTGGCCACATATCCAAACGCGCCAAAAGCCTGTCAATCTGCATTGAATGTTATTGACAACTTTCAAAAATATGGACAAGGCATTGTTACAAAAGTAACGATAACTGCAGGCACACTTGAAAAAGTTAAGACAGCAAAAGAACCAGATGTTTATGGCGTTCCTGTTAATTTATGTGACAGGATGTCAAAGCACGCATCTCCCAACTCTATAGTGATAGAAGAAAGAAGATTCGAGGATATTAAATCATGGCTACCAAAAGATGAACGGATTAAGTTTCGTCGAGCTAAAAAAGTTCCATTAAATGATTTTAAAGATATCGAAATACGTAAAATTGTTTTAAAATGTTAATTTGTAAAAATAAAAAATAAATTTAAAAATTTAGAGGTTATAGAATTGAATGGATGTATTAAACTCGATAATTGTGTTTTTTATGATGTTTAAAAAGATTTTTGGATAATCAGTTAGCTCAGAAGTAACTGGAATATTGTATGATTGTATGCAAGTATTATAAAGATTGCCACGAGCCGGTTCTTCTAGCAAACTCGCGTGATCTGCACGTTCTCCAGAATCCAGACAAGATTTGATCACTATGTGCGATTAATTTTACATGTGCCACCAAAGTACATTGCCTGCAAATACTAGGTATGAAAAGAAACAACGGCAAAAAAGGTTCAGGGAGGAAGAAGAACGCGTCTTCCTTAAAATCGATCGAGTGCAAAGCGACCCGGATATTATCTGCAGGGGATCAGATCAAGGGCCTCGGTAGGGCGGTGGGGTGTACGCTCGAAACCTGAGTGGCAAGAATATGCGGTATCGCTAAGCGAGAATGGTTGCACCTGCAAGTGTTTCCTACCATGTAAATCCGAATGGGGCAAGGTGCAAGCACATCGTGGCAGTGGGGATGCTCTTGGTGTCCCAGGCAAACGTCCCGGATGCAGGCGAGCCAATAACATTAGACAAGCCAGATGTCAAGTGCCCTAACTGCAAGTCAGTTAAATTCTGCAAGAACGGAAATAGATACCACAAGCACCGGGATCCCACCCAGACATTCAAGTGCCGGAAATGCAATCGTCAGTTTACTGGCAAGCCTGGTTTTGAGCACAGGAGGCACGACCTGTCCATGATAATCTTCGGCTTGATGGCATTTGGCTTTGGCATCTCCCCGAACAACATCTCGCTG
>JAKZUU010000135.1:0-3323 GCA_047516405.1 Candidatus Nitrosopumilus sp.
CGTTTAGCCTGATTTGTAAAGATATAGCGTCTTTGTTTTTGCAGATGTTTCTGCAATGTGCACATTACGCATACAGATGAGATGCTGTTAAGACAGTTAGTTGCGCCTGTAAACTCGCCGTGTACAAGTCGGCTTTTGTCAAGTGATAGGTCTCAAAGAAGATCTTTGAGCTTCCAGCTGACCATTTAGGCTGCCAGAACACGGTGCCTGTGCGTGAATTTTTTTTTGCGCTGCTCGATATTCACAACAGACACACACACAAAGCACTGCAGTCATTGTTGTCTTGATATGCTTACGATTTTTCAGTTTTGCTAAAATTACGGCATATCTGCAAACAGGTGTAAAATCTACTCGATATCTTGGGATCTGTGCACTTTTTTTATTCTGAAACTCAAACACGGTGATGCGCAGTATGATTCAAAGATCGTTCATTCAAAATATTTTCGAATAGCTGACTGACCAGAGGTGCTGATTCTGGGATTTAAATTAGAAGAGCGGTCACCAGATTGGCAGTAGCCTAAAAAAGTGGGCGCTTTATGAGCAGATAACGCCGGGAAAGGGATTCGAACCCCTGCACGCTTGCGCGTAGCCGTTTTCGAGACGGCCGCCGTACCGCTTGGCTATCCCGGCATAATCACTAAAACCTTCCAACATAATAAAGTAAATCAGAGACGCTCAAGTGCCATCAATGTCAAAGAGTTCGTCGTTGAACTTTTTCTTGATTTGATCCCTTGTTTTGGCCCATTGCTCATCGGTGATAACATCGCTAAAAATTGAACGAAACTCTATAGAATCACCTCCTAGAATAGAGATAATTTCCTGTTTTTCAGATTCAGAGAGGGAAAAATATGATCTAATTTTAGATGGTGCCGCACCATCTGACGGGGCAGATATTTCAAAGATCTTCTCTTGCAGATGCGGTAGTAATTCAGGCGGTGCCAATATGGTGTGATTTGTTTCTGTTTTATTTAAAAACTGATCGTCAGTTGTGTGCGATATCAGACATTGCTGTCAGTCAAACGCTGTTGGAGCGATACGCGCCAAGGTTATTCATCCTCCCCCATAACGCGTATTATTTGAAAGATGATGTCATTATACAGATAGCATTCTACAAGTAGCACATGTTGATTATTCCACAAAAAACTGACCGGTTGCCAGTAGAACACGCCAACAGTTGAATTTATCAAAGATCCTATAAAAAAATCACGTATCTGAACCTCCTCTAAAACTGACATTGCTGATAATCTCCTCTAGGTCTTTAAAGGCATCCGGGTTTTCTTTGAGATAGCCAACTACAAATGATACACCCAACTTGGCTAAAAGCAGGACTGCCATACTCTTCCCATCATCGAAGAGTAGTTCTCTTTTAACTAGTCCTCGTGCTATCGATTCAAAGCTGCCTTTGACTCGATAATATGATGAGATTCTTTTCCAGTTTATCTTGCCTCGCACCGTTTGGATGCTGGCATATCCACTCGGTCCAATTATTCGTTCATCATACATTTGAAGTAAAATGGCGATCTCACAAGGTTTTAACGTCATTATACTGTATAGTTATACAGTAATTATTATATAAGTATACTCATATATTAGATTAAGAATGAATTCGCGTACAAGTATTGTTGATGCATTACACATTGTATTGGAGATTTTAAAGTCTGGAGAACCGTTTACATTAAACAAGCTGGCAAGAGAGTCTGGCCTGAATTTCAGAACTGTAAAGAAGATCATAGATATCTTGCAGTCAAGTAACAACTCATTTTTTGGAAGGCAGCTAGACGTGTTGGATTTGCAAAGTAGCACGGTGATACAACTAAAAGAAAAGACAGGGCTGTTGCTGTTTCCAGAAGCAATACAGAATCTGATCATCAAGACAAACCATTATCCTGTGGCCTCAAGGGATGAGGAGGTTCTAGTATACCTGCTTTTGCAAAAGGCAACCAGGCGGGAAAATGCAGTACGTCTTCCAGAAAGCAAGATAATCAAAGAATTGGTAGAGGCAGAACATGTAGGTAAGATCGGTGAGAGGTTCTATATTACAAAAGATGGCGCATACATTGCACAAGGAGCGTTGGAGCTGTATCCTGAGTTAAGAGACATATCCACACAGATGCCAAAAGGGGGCGGCGACACAGAGTCAGCATGTTCTCCACTGATCACAGTAGCTGTTCCTCCAAATCTGGCCATGATCAAAAGAAGACTTGAAGCAAAGATGGGGCGGTGCTAGATGAAAGAGATCATGATAGAATGCAACAACTATTTTGGGGAGCCCTCAGAGGAGAGATGCAGACTGGTAGAAAAACTCGTTGAAGAGGAGATCAAAAATGACTGTAAATTAAAAGACATAGTAATGAAAGAGATTCAAGTTCAGGGCAGTCTAATCCAGCCGATAATAACGATCAGATATAATGCAGGAGAGACACAACTATTAACTGAATTAATTGACAGATCGCTAATTGAGATTGGCATTACTGCAATCAAGATGGTAGTCTCAAAGATAGCATCAAGGGCAGTAGAGGGCGCACTTGCAGGAGGAGGAGGCACCGGCCTTGCAGCGGGAAAAAATGACAATGCCGTAACAATTACGCTGATAGGCGCTCTAGTGGGAGGATTGATTGGGAGCGCAATAGAGAAAAGAGTTCCTGAATATGCTGCGACAAAGAGTTCAGGAAGATGGCTTTCTGAAAAAATCAACATGTCTAGGAGAAGAAAATGACATTTACAGTCAGGCAGCTAGAAAATGATCCCGCTTGGAGTCGTTCTCTTGGTGAGAAACTAGATAAAATTCACTTCCGTAAGGGAAAGATACATGCAGAATGCAATCCAGTTACCAGAGTCTGCAAAATACACCATGACAGGACAGACCCTCATGAATCCATACCATCGCTGTTAATCCACATGGCTCAGAGCAATGGCGGCAAGATTGTGCTAGGAGTAATTGCTGCAGGAATACTAGATCAAGCCCTTACCGGCGGGACAGTACGAAAATCACTTTTAAAAATTTAAGATCTTTATAAAATAAAACACAAAATAGATTCTCGCAGGTGCATTATGCTTACGATACATGGCAGAAATGCAATGGTAGGCAATGTGACCAAATGAGCCCCTCATTTGCCCGGGTTTGAGCCTAATGCCGGGCATCTGATTTTGCAGAAGGAACAGCAGAGGCAGCAAAACACAAAATAACTCATAGATCAACCAAGTCATATGGGACTGAACCTAAAGGACCTGATAGTCAAGGAAAAGACTACACTTGAGGCGTTTTCAACAAAGGTAATTGCAATTGACGCATATAATGCGATATATCAGTTTCTGGCAAGCAT
>JAKZUU010000136.1:0-11264 GCA_047516405.1 Candidatus Nitrosopumilus sp.
GGAGACGAGATGTCAGAGATATACAGCCGCGCAGGGTTGCGCGAGTCTGCCGTAATATCGCTGATGGCAAAGTCTGGCCTGAGGCCGCAGGTGATGGGAAACCATGACGGGACAGACGGGCTCCAGATACGCGACCTGCCAGACTTGGTGATACACGAGGGGAAGGCAAAATGCGTCAGGACGCCATCCAGGATAATAGTGAGGAAGGAACTGTCCAAGACGAACAACCAGTACCTCACGTTCTCCACAAAGTCCGCGATAAGTCACGTAGTGGCGTACCTGAACGACCGGCTCGTACGGGGGGAATCCCTGCACGGGGATTCGCCGGTGATCGCGCCGGACCACATCTACAAAACCCACCGCGGAAGGAACTCTTCCAAGACGTTCCTCCCAACGCAACGGATATGCAAGCTGGTGCGGAACGTATTCCGGCCGCGGTTCGAATGGAGGCCGTACGTACTGCGGGCGTACTTTGACACGCAGCTGCTCATAGCCGAGTCCAAGGGGAGGATCGCGCACGATTTCCGCGTCTTCTTTATGGGCCACAAGGGCAGCATGGAGTCAAGGTACACCACCAACAAGGGGCGGCTGCCGGACGTACTACTCGACGAGATGCGTAACGCGTTTGGCCGCTCCGAGGAGTATCTGGATCAGACGGGCACGGATCCGTCACAGGAGCAGCGGATGGAACTCCAACAGATCGTCGAGGGCGCGACGCAGAGAGGCTTGGCAACCTGCTAGAGGCGCTAAAGGCGCTGGCAAATTGAGCCGGGCAATCAGGTCGTCGCAGACGCCACGCGCGCAGAGGCCCTTATAGGACGAGGGTACCGGTTCGTAGCCAACCTGGCAAACGGCAAGACCGTGCTGGAGAAGAACACAGACTGATAAAATGGGCGGATCCTGAGATCCCCGAAAACGGGGGACAGGGCCCAACCTCATAGTAGAAGCGGGTCTAAAGGGATTCGGACCCTTGACAACCGGATTAAGAGTCCGGTGCGCTACCTGGCTGCGCCATAGACCCACTGAACATTGAGAAGCTTGAAGTTATTATTAATCTTGAGATTTTAAAATAGATGAAAAAATTAGTTGTGTACTTTGGATTCAATTTCGTTGTATTTTTCGATGATTGCAGTCAGGGCAGTTGAAACTGGCACGTCGTTCATCTTTTTCTTTTCAGCTAACAGTTTTTGATAGGCATCCAGTGTGATATACACCGGAATTGAGCCATTTCCTTCCAATAGGCCACGGACGTTATACAGTGCAGTCTCCATTCCTCGTTCAGCTGACTTTGCAAATTTTGCCTTGTCCATGATTACACCTAGTGGGCCAAACGGCATCTCATAATCCACTGACATGGTCACTCTGGTGAGGTTATTGCCTAGTGCTTTGAATTCATTGGTGATCACCCATCTCTTAAATGGACCCTCAATCTGTTTTGCACTGATCTTCTCATTCTTGATGAATTCAGTAGTTTCACAGTCCCACTCCAAACGTTTACCGCTAAAGTCACCAATAATTCTAAATGTTGTCCCCACACCCATTCCTTCCTTAATATCCATAGGAACTACAGTCATGCCCACAGCGTCTGATTTTATTTGATCAGAGACATGTTCTGGTCTTGCAAAATAGGTAAAGACATTATCAACTGGTGTCTTAACATCGATTGATTTTGTAACGATTGTCAACGATCTAATTTCTTTCTAGTATGAATTTAAAGGTTTTGAAGATTTTCACAAGATTGACAGATTTGGAAATAATATTTTTGCCTGTATTCCAAATGACAAATTTGTCTTTTTTGTAAACTTGTGCATAAAACTACCGCATTTGTCTTGCAATACACTGAATTGACTTATAAGATATTTCTCTGCAAGTATAAGCTATGAAAAGAGAATTACTACTTTTAATGTTTATTCTAACGATATCATCAACGGTGTATTTTGGTCCGGTATATGGCCATTCAATGTTTAATTCTGCAGAAGAATTTTACGGAGGGTATAGAGTTCAAGTGGCAACAGCCCCTGAATTTCCTCAAATTGATGAGCCATCCCAATTCCTCATACGAGTGACTGACAGGAATTTTGAGGAAGTCGAAGAATTCACCATGGGAATCAGGATATTTTACAACGGCCAACAGGTAGATGCCGTCAAGTCCACAACAATTCAAGGCGGGCACTGGGAATTTAACTATGTCTGGAGGGAGATAGGAAACCATATTGTCAAGATTGATCTATACAACATAGGCGATGCAGATAAAACTTTGACATATACATTCAATATGGGAACTCAAAGTCCGTTTGGCTATGTGTTCATTGGTGCAATAACTACAGGGGCATTGGTGCTTGCAGGAATAATATCGTATATCTATCTGCCAAGGATTCTAAAGAAGGTTAAGCCTTAGACAACAGCGAGGACTTTGAGAGTCTGAATGCAAATATCGTCGTTAACAGCACCATAGAGAACAACAGTATTCCAATTCCTAGATGAATAGCTACCAACACCGCATGCAGTTTCAGGTCTATTACCAAAGCGCCCAATCCTATCTGAGTTAGGACAAATACTGTAGCAAGCGTGCTTGTCATCTTTATCTTCCATTCGGCATTTTTGTTTATTAGGCTGGCAACCATTGTTGCAATCACTAGTGCGCCTGTACTTGCAGCAATCAGTCTATGGATCCATTCAATAAGGTATTCCTCTGATGGCATTATGCCGTTAGGGCACAGTGGCCACTCAGGACATGTCAGGCCCAATCCTGCAGCAGAGATATATCCTCCGATAAATATCAGAGAATACAGGATTATCATGGTTGATAATGCAAGGTATTGGATTGCCAATTATTACTCCACGATAAAGTTACCTTGCATTCCTTGTATCGCATGTCCGGCAACAGTACAGATATAGTAATAGTTTCCAGGAACCCCTGCGATAAATGTAACACTGCCGCTCTCACCTTGGATTAGCGGACTGTTTGGAGAGGCAATTTCAGAATCCATCACCACACTGTTAAAGTCCTCAGGGTTTGTAACGACACCAAAGGAGTGAAATGAACGGCCCACATTAGTTACAGTTATGGTTACCTCATCACCTGATTTTACGCGAATTTCAGGGTTGCTGCCCTCCTCGCCCTGTATCGCGTTGAACCCCAAAGTTCTGAGATCGTCTGATTCTGTAAAGTCAAGGTTAATCTCAACTTTGTTGCCTGTAGGTGGGGCTGCCTCTTGAGGGACAAACTCTTCTGCAGGTCCAACGACGATCTCACCTACCATTCCCTGTTCCCTGTGTCCGGCAACAGTACAGATATAGTAAAAAGTGCCTTCCTCGCCTGCGACAAATTCGGATGTTCCACTCTCACCACCTATCAGTGGATTCGAGGGAGACCCAATCTCACTGTTTGGGATTATTCCTCCAAAGCCTTCAGCATCTGCTGTTACTCCAAATGTATGGAATGATCTTCCGGCGTGATCAATATTGAAGATGATCTTGTCGCCTACGTTGATGTTAATGGTAGGGTTGCTGCCTGCCTGGCCTATTATTTCATTAAATCCCAGAGTCAGGAGATCGTCGGACTCTACAAATGTGAGATCTGTTGTAATGGTCTCCCCTGTCTGCGTTGCGACTTCTTGCTGCCTTTCACCTGCCATCATTGCAACTATAGGAGCTGGTTGTGAGATCCAGTAATCCCACAACGAGAAAAATATTACGCCGCCAACCAAGCATATGCCCAACATGATAATCATCATCTTTCCGACTCTGGATGGAGAGGTTCTGTAAATGACTTGGTTGGAAATGTTATCATAGCCCATTTTAAATCATCATCTCCTAATGTGAGGGGTTCTTTGCCTCAAATGGATAATAATACTTGCCACCTAGGCCAAATGGATCTTCCATATTTGCAAGTTTTCCTTTGCCAGAACTGTATATTATGTTTGCCAAGAATATAGCCATGCTGATGCCAATAACCATTGCACCTACCGTTGCAATCTGGTTCATAATAATCCATTCTGGAATCGGAGGATAGTCAAATATTCGTCTTGGCATTCCGTATATTCCAAGAACGTGTTGTGTGAAAAATACCAGTACGGTTCCAATAAAGGACATGACAAAGTGAACCTTGCCCATTGTCTCGTTGTACATTCTGCCTGTAACATAGGGGAACATGTAGTACAGATAGCCAATAGAGCCAAATGCAATGGTGCCCATCACAAAGAGATGGAAATGCCCTACCACCCAGTATGTGTCATGTGTTGTAAAGTCCAAAGGCATCGCACTATTAACTACACCTCCAGCTCCTGCAGAGAAGAATAATGCAATACCGCCAACTGCCCACATCATCGGAGTCGAGAATCTGATTCTACCGTTCCACATTGTTGCAATAAAGTTAAAGACATGCATTGCAGATGCCGGGACTGCGGCAAGCGTTCCTACCATGAAAACGGTCTTTTCAGTAAATGACATTCCAGTTGCGTACATGTGATGTGCCCATGATGAAAAACCTACAATTGATAACAATACAAATGCAAATACGCCAGAACTGTAGCTGTAGATGGGTTTTCTAGAGAATCTTGGAATAATCTCATACATCATGCCAATTGCAGGAATTACCAACACGTAGACTTCAGGATGGAATGTAAACCAGAACAAGTGCGCATACGCTATCGGATCGCCTCCCAATGCAGGATTAAAGAATCCGCTGACTCCTAGTCTGTCAGTGAGCAGCATCAAGAGAGCGGCTGCAAACGTCGGAATTGCAACAAGGATGATAAGGGATGAGGACAGATATGACCACGCAAGCAGCGGTACCTGGCCGATTGACATGTCAGGGTGTTTGCATTTGAGAATTGTAACGATAAAGTTGATTGCGCCCAATACGGAGGAGATGCCCAGAATCTTTAGGCCAAATATCCACATGTCTGCGGCAGGTCCTGGCGCACTAATAATGGAATACGGAGGAGTGGCATACCAAGTAAAATCAGCAAAACCTAGCCAAATTAGTGCACCTGCAGGTGGAATCATCCAAAATGCAATTGCATTGAGTTTAGGATATGCCATGTCTTTGTATCGTACCATGATTGGCACATAATAGTTGCCAACTGCAGCTGCAAATGGCAGGATAAACAGAAAGATCAAAGTTGTCCCATGTACAGTAAACATTCTATTAAAAGTCATGGAATCTGCAATGATTTGAGATCCAGGTAGGAATAACTCGGCCCGGATTGCCAATGCAAGAGTTCCCCCTAGGAACAGAAATGCAAGCGAGGTAATCAGATAGAGTAGACCAACATCAGTATGATGAGTAGAGAACATTACTTGCCAGATGGGTCTTGGCTTTTGTAATTCTAGAACCATTAGACAACTGCCACCTTGTTATTTTGAATGAAACGTTGAGATAAAAGCGTTATCAAGATGATGGTTCCTCCACATAAAGTGTCCCCCGCATGTTGTAATGAATTAGTCCACAGTACTCCCTGCACTGAATGTCATGAACGCCTAGTGCGTCTGGTGCAAACCATACTGTATTTACCCTACCAGGAATTGCGTCTAACAAGACAACATAGTCATGAATGTTAAAAGAGTGATTGACATCAGTTGCCGTTATTTCAAATTTGTAAGCTTTGCCTACATCTACATGCAATTCTCCGATCTCTTTTGTTCCATCCTCATGCTCAAAAGACCAGTACCATTGCTGCCCAACAACTTTGATCGTCTCAGCATCTTCTGGAATGTGCTCAATTAATCGCTCTGCTTCCCAAGCTTCTGCTCCAACCCAAGTCATTAATGCAACTACTACCCCGATGTAAATCCATTCTGGCCAATTAGAATGTCCGCTCATGGTTACCAGTCCGTACCCTCATATGGAGTGGGTTTTGCCTTTGGATGAGACTCTCTGAATCGCCAAATTTGCCAAACTATAGTTCCAGTCACTACAGCACCAACTGCAAATGCTACAACCATCATTTTGAAGAACAGATTCCAGATGATCACTCTACGATCAAGATACTCCCCGGGTTCGTCTCCTGCTGCAAGTACTAGATCTGCTGCGGGTAATAATACCAGTGTTGCCAATGCTATCAATAATCCAAATAATTTCATCATTAGAGATTGAATTTTGTGACTAATGATTTCTATTTAAGGGTTTTCAAGATTATTGTTTTTTTCTAGACGGTAAAAGTGTATTGCAGTTAGCAACACGCAGACTATAGGAATCGACAGAAATTATAGTTTTTTGTAGAATATGGAAGAAGATATTCTCTCTGCCAATAAGAGACAGCATACTTTCTATGTCTGTATGCCCTATGCATTCAACTATAGCTTCTCTTCCAGATAGCATCTTGCATTAGATTTCTGCGTAGTCTACAGATTACAGTTAGGCTTGATGTTTGAGGCTTAGCAAGATCCATTGAATTCTAAATTTGGCCAGTTTTTTTCAAAAAGCAGCGTTCCTTTTTCTTCTCCATCTGGGATGTTGGCATAAAATCTGTGACGCGTGTCAGGCATTATCGAGGCAGGCTTGTTGTAAATCTTCAGGTCCCTATCATTGTATGGTAATAGCGTTGGTACATACTCAGGTCCGGTAACTGCATAGGCACAAAAATACGTAGCATTCTGCGTAATCACGCCTAGAAACGGATGGGACCTGAGTATATACTAGCGTTGTGTGTTATAATAGACTCATAGATGCTCTCTTTCCCCCCCCCCCCTCTCCACACCATGTGACAAAACACAAGATATCATCCTCATGGTACAAGAACTGCCTTGCAGCCATTGAGCAGTTTGTAGTATGTGTGCCAGACGACGCAAGGGATCAGACATGAATGCTTAAAGCAGAGACATTTGCGCTTTTTGCTCTTTTTTGCCTCCTTGCAGACTGTTTTTGAAGAATCAAGAGATGTAGTTGTTTACAGTGTCTAGAGTGCAGAAACAAGTAGCAATAGCAGCTCAGAATTTTCTATTTTTTTTTTGTTCAGTGCACAAAACATAGGCTGCAAACAAGTCTATCATCAACAGAGATACAGCATACATATTTTGACATGCATTCGATGCAGCGGCCTCTTACCAGCTCTCATCGAATCGTAATGGGTGCATCACGTTTAATCCTAAAAGAGAGAAATTTGGATCGTGTTTTTTAAAGATAGTCAAAGATGCATTTGCAATAATCAACTCAAATAAATTTACGGCAGATAAATCCAAGACTGTTGAAAGCATTGCCTTGATAGGATCCATATGAGATACAAATAACACATTCTCGTCCGGATGCAGCTCTGTAACATCATCAATTATCTCAAACACTCGTTTTTTAACTTGAGCGAAAGTCTCTACACCGTTGTGGGCAATCTCTAATTCACTATTGTAAAATTTCAGAAATACATTGCCGTGGCTATTGAAGATCTCGTCGTATGGCATTCCAGTAAACTTTCCCATATCAAGTTCAGTTAAACGATCATCGACTGAGACGTCCAACGACATGCGCTTCCCTACAATTTCTGCAGTATGTTTTGCTCTTTGAATCGGACTAGAATAGATGGCAGAGATGTCCATCTTTTCCAAAAATTCAGCGCAAAGTTGTGCCTGTTTAATCCCTGTCTCAGTTAATGGAACTCCTTTTGTTCGTCCCGATAAAACTCTTTTAATGTTATTTTCTGCCTGACCGTGTCTGAGAAAAATTATCTGACCCAATTTGATCCCAAATTAAATAGAGATAATAATAACATTGTCAGGTAATATCATTATGAAGATTGGAATAATTGGCGGAACAGGCGGAATGGGTAAGGGATTTGCCCTACGGTGGTCACAAAACCACGACATTGTCATAGGCTCAAGGGATGCTAAAAGAGCATCAGAAGCGGCTGAACAATATACTAATCTTGCAAATGAAGCATTTGGCAAGATAGGCAAAAATATTTCTGGAAACGATAACGTTTCAGTTGCAAAAGACAGCGATCTCTTAATTTTGTCAATTCCGTATGAGAATATTGATTCCATATGCGCCCAAATATTACCTGAGATCAAAGACAGATGTGTTGTTGTGTCCCCAATTGTTCCAATGATAAAGACAGATGTAGGATTTGAGTTCATTCCAATCAAAGAGAACAAACCATTCTCATACCAGCTAGTATCGTCACACATGAAAGATAAATCAAAACTTGTCTCGGCATTTCATGTAATCTCTGAAAAAAAACTCGTCAATCCTAAACTTGAACTAGACTATGACATCTTTGTATGCGGAGATGATGATGGCTCTGTTCAAATTGTAAACGGGTTAATCAACGAGATAAAAGGGCTAAGGCCAATATATCTGGGGCCTGGAGAACTGTCATATCTTGCAGAGATATCAACACCATTGCTGTTAAATGCGATGATCAGAAACAAAATAAGGAATCCGGGTATCAAGATAGTATAATACAATGAGCCATGAATACTATCGACGCGGAAGAAATTGGTTTACAGCAATGGGCATGCTTTTCTGCGTCATGGCAGGCATAGTACTAATCCAACAACTGCTTATAATAGGGCCAGAATTTGTATTGGATTTTTTGGTCAATGATGAGATAACCAACGAAAAAATATCTATGGCGATGATGAGCTTTGGAGTTTTTATGATAGCGATGGGATTTAGAAGGCATGGACCAAAGAGACAAGTTTCTTAAAGCACAAAAGGTATTGCGGCTAGCTACAGCAGGCAAAGACAACACACTGCATGTGGTGCCTGTTTGGTACAAGTATAGAGGAGGAGAGATATACATTGGAACAAACACAAGAACCCAAAAAGTAAAAAACTTGATGCATAACAGACAGGTCTCATTTTGTGTGGATGTTGGAGTCAATGCACCTGACATCTATGGAGTTTTAGGACAAGGGACAGCAGAGATAATAACTGACAGGCAAAAGACAAAGGCAATAGGACGGCAGATTCTTTTGCGTTATTTTGCAGAGATCAAAGGTAACAGATCAGCTGAAGAGCTATTAGCAGATACTGATTGCATCATAAAAATAACGCCTACAAAGTTTACAGTTTGGGATTACTAGCAAAGTCCTCAATCTTGGTTATTGCAGAATCCAAGACATCAATATCGGCAAGATACACCAATCTGAAATGTCCACTGCCGTACTGTTTGCCAAATCCTGAACCGTGTACTGTTAGGACGCCTGTCTTTTCTAGCAATCTGGTTACAAACTCTTTATCAGTTTCAAACGGATTCTCTTCAATTTTCGGGAATGCGTAAAATGCCCCCTGAGGGTTTGGGCATGACAAAATAGGTATCTCGTTTAACCGCCTGACTACCAAGTCACGACGTTTTTTAAGTTCTCCAACAAATTCGGCAATGTAATCTTGAGGACCACGCAAGGACTCCAAAGCAGCATACTGAACCGGGAGGTTAGTTGCAATACGAACTCTGGCTAGTTTTGGAAGATGCTCGCGTAGCGCATCAAGTTTTGGCGATTGGCCAAATGCAATATAGCCAATTCTCCAGCCGGACATTAAATGAACTTTGGAGAATCCATTAAGTATGATTATAGGCAGGTCAGCTGCAACTTTTCCTATTCCTACAAATTTCTCATCGAAGATGATCTGATCATAAATCTCATCACAAATAATGTATAGATTGTTTTTATCTGCAATATCAACTAGTGCCTTTAGTGATTTTTCACTGAACACTATGCCTGTTGGATTGTTTGGACTGATCAGACAGATTGCTACAGTCTTGGGAGTTATCTTTGATACAATATCATCGATGTCAGGGGTTGAATTCTCAAGGTTTACTGCAAATTCTATTGGCACTCCCCCATGTAGCCTGATGTATGAGGCATAAGGGGGGTAATATGGCCCTGGTAGCAACACTTGATCACCTTCCTCTACAATCGAGGAGATCACCATGTCTAGTCCCTCAGAGACGCCGTTAGTAATTAGAATATCATTGGCAGATAGTGAAAGCCCTTTGGCATTTTCTTTGTTGGCAATCTCTTCTCTTAATTCTAAAAGACCCTCAGATGAAGAGTAGTAGTTGTGTCCACTGTTGATTGCATCAATTAGCGCCTTTTTGACGTTGTCTGGAGGTTGAAAGCCAAACTGTACAGGATCGCCAATATTCAGATAGTCAATTTTGAGCTCTTTCTTTTCAACTTTTCGTGCCGAAAGTACGATATCCCGTATTGCATATTCTACATCCACGACTTTTTTAGAGATTTTCAATGTACCTAGACAGATATTTACACCCGTTAAAATCTTATTTGTTTGGACTCGTTGCATAGTCTGGATAGTGCAAGCGGCTTCGGACCGCTAGGTCGAGGGATCGAAGCCCTCCGAGTCCTATAAAATTACTTAATTTTGTATAACTTTGGTTAAGAGACATTCTCAGGTTGCAGCCTTACGATACAAGACATTAAAAAAATCGTCAAGTGTATGAGGGTGTAATCAAGACCTGTTTGCAGATATAATCAGATACATGCTCAAAGATATGCACTGTGCATACTCGTATAACAGGTAGACTGTAAAGAGATCTTTTACACAGTTATAGTTTTTTGATCAGAACATCATGATTAATTATTTGATTTTATGAACAAAACAAGGTTAGAAAAAACAAGTAAATCTTCCCAGTACAGCACCATAAATGTAAAACGTGTAATTTAGTAAAAAATGATCAATTTTGACTTGAACCCTCAGGCTAAACTCAGACAAACTCAAGAGACGAGTTGATCTTTTGCCAAATGGTAAGAGTGCAGGTTAGAGAGGGTTATGCAAACAAGAAAAATAGTCACAGATTCGGCCCATAGAAGGATGTCTTGTTTTCAAATGCAAGATAGTAATTTAGGCATTTAAAATATAGATGCATAGATGCAGTAGATGAAAATGTTCCCTACATGAGAGACGTCAGGAACCGTGAATTTCCTTTTAAATTGTGTCAAGGGTTCTGTCATGCTGGCATGATGTCCAAGCGATCGGAAATGATGTCATGTCATTACCGTATTGAGATCCATATGTCACGTACGCCAGCAGCCTTTGGGCTGGCCTTGATCCCTGCCGGTGCAACGCAGGCTGCAAGTCAGGTAGGAAATGCCGTCTGGTCTGGATCCCGTATGAACTTGAGGAACAGCTTGAGCAACCCCTTGAGCGTATATACTCAGGTCCTTCCTACGACTAGGCGTAATTTTGCAGAATTGTGTGTAATTTTGTGCCTGAACAGTCTATAGACCTGAGTATGTACCCTTGAGCGTCATGCACGCAGTATGAGATGATGCCTGTGCAAGGTACTTTGCCAGGCACCACGCGT
>JAKZUU010000137.1:0-38405 GCA_047516405.1 Candidatus Nitrosopumilus sp.
GGTTCTGCAACTGTTTGAGCTGCTGGTTCTGCAACTGTTTCAGATGCTGCGGGTTCTATAGTATCATCAGGTGCAGTTTCAGCTGTGGATTCTGCAACTGTTTCAGCTGTTGGTTCTGGTGCAGGTTCTGCAACTGTTTGAGCTGCCGGTTCTGCAACTGTTTCAGGTGTTGGTTCTGCAAAAGTTTCAGATGCTGCCGGTTCTGCAGTATCATCAGGTGCAGTTTCAGCTGCGGGTTCTGCAACTGTTTCAGGTGTTACAGGTTCAGTTGTTGTAGATTCTGATTGTAATGTTGATGAAGGTTCAACTTTAGATATAGATTCTGATTGCGGTTCAGATATTGATTCGAATGTAGGCACTTGTTTAATTCGAGTATCAAATTCTGATAAGATATCCTTTGCATCTTTTAGTTTTTTTGTGTCGCTCAATTTTGAATTCCTGTTAATAGTTTATTCTTTGCTTTTATTTAATATTTCATGTATTTCCTTTTAGATAATCCTCAAAAAGTGTTTGAAGATCGGCGTCATTTACACATTTTTTGATCTTTTCAACTAAATCTTGCTCTTCAATTTCATAACAATTTAAAACGTCTTGAGAGTCTTTAAAGATCAATATTGCTTTATTGTTAAAGATGCAATGATAGAGTTTCTCTTTTTCCATTTTTTCGGGTTTCATATTCACTCCATTTTTATCTACAGATACCGGATAGTCCATAACAATTCAAAGAATTATTGAGTATTTAGATGAATACGTAAGACAGTAATAATCAAGACAACACGTACTAGTATTGGAAACCAGAATAGTTTTCCACATAGATTTTGATTATTTTTATGCTCAGTGTGAAGAGATGCGGGCGCCTGAACTCAAATCAAAACCAGTATGTGTTTGTGTATTCTCAGACAAAGAGACAGATAGAGGTGCGATTGCAACTGCAAATTACAATGCTAGAAAATATAAAGTAAAATCTGGGATGTCAATTTCGCTTGCAAAGAAAAGACTAGAAGAAAGAAAAGACGCGGCGTTTTTGCCAGTTGATTTTGACTTTTATTCCGAAGTATCTAAAAAAGCAATGCAGATTATGGAAGATAATGCGGATATTTTTGAATATGTAGGACGCGATGAAGCATATCTTGACGTAACAAAGCGGGTTGGTGGAAGTTTTCAAAAAGCAAGCCACCTTGCACAACAAATTAAAAACGCCATCAGGGAAAAATTAAAACTTAGTTGCTCCGTAGGTGTATCTCCAAACAAATTAGTTTCAAAGATAGCATCAGATTTTCAAAAACCAGACGGCCTTACAGTCATACTGCCAGACAAGATTAACGAATTTTTAGAACCGCTGAGCATAAGGACGATACCAGGTATTGGAAAAAAAGCAGAAGATAGACTAAAAGAGCTCGATAAAAAAACTATTAAAGATTTAAAAGAATTAGATGTATTTACTTTAAATAAAGAATTTGGACGAAAGAGCGGGACTTTCATTTACAATGCGGCAAAAGGGATACATGAGCAACCAGTAAAGCTGCGAAAGCCGAGTATACAGTATAGTAAAATTACAACATTAAAAAAAGAGTCAAAAGACTATCAATTTTTGTATGAAAATATTATAGAATTATGCAAACAGGTTCACAGTGTAGCCAAAAAAAATAATCAAATGTTCAGATCAGTCGGAATACATTTTGTCCAGTCAGATTTAACAGGCAAATCCAAATCAAGAATGTTGAGAGCCCCAACCATAAGTATTGAGGAGTTGCAAAAAAATGCAGATCAGCTGTTAAAACAAGCGTTAGAAAAACAGACGATGACGATTAGAAGGTTAGGAGTAAGAGTTTCCGAACTAAGTGAGATTCAAGGACAGAGTGAGATTACATCGTATTTTTGAGAGACTGTGACGGCAACTATAATCATAATGATGAATTACTCAGATTTTTTAAGACGCCTTGACTCTATCATTATTACAACCAAGATAAATGCAAACAGCCACGGCAGAAACATTATCTCGCCTGCAATTTTATGGTATTCCTCCCATGCAACTGGATCGGTGGTAACTTTGAGGGCGTACCAGGATAATGAAAAGATTCGAATTAAATTAACAGTGACTGTGCCGATAATTCCCAGAACAAAATACATGGCTTTTCTTCGTCGAGGTATGTTCAGTTTTAGCATAAATGCCCCAATTACCAATGAGAAGATTATCATGCTGTGAACGCCAGCTGAGGGCCAGAACACCTGAAGAGCCATGGAACCGTGATCGCCGCGCAAAAACATGATGTTGTCACGTGCAATGGCAGTGCCAAGATCAAGAACTGTGATTAACCATACATTTGCCTGAACAAAATACGGAACGATGTACTGCAGCGGACCAAGCGTATCGTATGGAAAGAATGCGTCAAGTGATAAGATGATGGCAGTGCCTGTCAGGAATATTGGCCCGGCAGGAGCGATTCGAATCCACCGTTTTCCAAAAAAGACACTCAAGGCAGTGACAGTAAATATTGACATGACAATAAAGTCCCACATCCAGGTCCACGAATCAATTAACTGTACATCGTACAGTACGGCTGATGCAACTATGAACTCTCTTAATCCAAATTCTAGAGAAACAAGATACGCTATAGTTAGTGCCGCCATCGGGAGGACGGCCAGTATGCGCTTTTTAGAGATGACAATCTTCAATCCCACAAGCTCAGCTGCTATAAACACCAGCCCAAAGAGATATCCGCCACGTCCCTCGTTCCAACTCCACGCTATAGTATCAGGATACGCAATCATTGCAAATAAGATGGGACTAGAAATTATGAGAATGGCAGATATAAGATTCCAGTTTTGGATATTTTTAATATTTAGCATCATGTCACATCAAATCAAAAAAAAGGCAAATAAATATCAAAACTTTACAAAAGCCAAACTAAGAGCGAAGACTGCATTCGACTTTAAGGGATCTGACAGTGGTATAATATGTAATGCACAAGACTATAACGGATATTATTCTAATCGGTATCTCATAGTTTGTTAAAAATGAAGTAGTGGTTGCACCAACTGAACCAAATGTAGAAATCACTGCAAATCCTACCTGACCGCAGCTACACGCACCTGCCACTGTGCCAATTGCAGAGCCAAAGATGCCCCCACCGATCTTTTGTTTTGGAGACTTCAATACACTGATTCTAAAGACGTTCATCGGAATAACCAGAGCTGAGAGTCCAGAAATTGCGAGAATAAGAACAAACCCCAACTCTGTTCCAGACGGGATATGACCGATAAGAAAAGGTTCTAAAAAGATGTATTCAGAAAGAATCAACAATCCTGCCAACATGAATGAAAAAATTATGGATGCAAGTAATACATATCTAAAATTAGAGTATACCAGTTTGAGAATGTAAATCATTATGTCGCAGAATCCAGTATTTTTTGAAATGCAACAAATGGTTGGGCACCTGCAAGTTGTACCTGATCACCGTTGGAGGTAACTAAAAAGAACCCCGGTGTTCCTGTAACACCGTTATCTCTTGCTTGCTGCGAATTGTACTGCACACGTTTCAGATATTTTTCAGAGTCAAGACAGCTCTCAAATAATTCCATATCAAGATCCAAGCCAGAGGCAAACATCTTTAATTGCCCAGTACTTGCCCAGCCACCATCAATTGGAAGTTTTTGAGAACTGTAAAGTGTGTCATGATACTTCCAGTATGCTCCTTGATCTTCTGCACAGTATGAGGCTTGAGCGGCATTTATAGAATCATTTCCTAAAAATGCCAAATCGACAAATACCAGATTTGCTTTCCTAGTTTCAATGTACTGTTCAATTAACTCAGGCCGGGTGTTGTCAAACCATTTGCGACATTGAGGACATTGATAGTCACCGAATTCAACAATGGTGGCAGGTGCTAGAGGATCGCCTAAGATTGGTGACCCCAATGTAGTGGATATAGTACCATGGGTTCTATCTACATCAAGATTAACAGTCTCAGATGTAGAAGAGATGGTAAAAGCGCCTGTAACAAGGCCAGACACGACTCCAATAACTAAAAGACTTAGAAGAATGACACCTTTTTTATTCATGTTTAAAACGATACAGATGCCTTAAAAAAAACTTACTCCAAATTATGCGAAATTATTTGAAGAGATTTAGGAATTTTGTAACAACAGTATCAATAGGACATGACTCATATGCACCTGTATTATTTAATGAATGCACGCTACAGTGTCTTTCAAATTTTTTGCGCGACTCAAAGACAGCATTGCATTGCTCGCAATAAATTTTCGTTATGTTGTTTTTTGATATCTTCTCCACGATAGCATGAAGCGATAGATGCTTATAAAGATCTTCTAAAAAAGCAGATCATTTGTAAAGGTGTCATCTAAAAGCATGCATAAAAACGGTTCAAAGATTCCAAAGATATGAGATGTTCGGATACTGTCTGTATGTTTTAAGATTATGAGACTGCGTGGACAGAATCTGATTACTGAGACAGGTGAGATTAATCAGGGCCAATTTGCCAATTATTTTCAGTTCTGTACAAATACCGATACACAATCCTGATTGCCATACAATTCTGCAGATTTAAGCAATACCGAATATTTCGTGTTGATTTTGCAATGTTGGCATAATTAGTGAATGAAGAGTCAAAATTTTAGAGTTAGATGTAATGAATTCGCATGTGAACGTCAAGTTCCACCTGGTAACGTGTGATAAACCCACAATGGGTGCAGGAGAACAGGACATCTTCAGATACGGTATTGCCACTAGTATGTTCCAGAGTTTTTCCGGAAAAGGATATGATTCGTATAAAGTCATCGTCTGCGACCACCGCAAAGTTATTTGTCTGATGTATAGAGTTCAGATATTCTTTTATGGCAGATACTGCATCGTGGGTATTGAGAACTTCATCATCATCCAAAGTCGATAATGTAAATTGATGATGCTTTAAAGTTGGAATGGCCTCAAGTTTGTCTGCAACGTATACCAGCAGATCATTTTGAATCTGGGTGACATCTTTACAGTCAATTGTTATCATTATATCTAATAATTATAGTCGATATTTAAGATATGGTTTCAAGACAGAAAAAGTATTTCGATGCGAATATTTGCAGATAAGGAAGAACGCACTAGGACGTGATTTTAAGTGTAGGGTGTCAAGGCCTTTGGGTGCAACAAAAACCTATTGAATGTATCTAGATCCTGTCAAGCAAGGGATCAGGGATGTTGACACAGACTAAGAGAGAATTCTGATGAGGGTAGGATGATGATGATGAAACAGCAGTAAAATCATCAATGATAACAATTAACTAGTACTGAATATGCAAGTCTGTATGCCAATTAGAAAAAAGGGCAAGCACCAAAGGCATGCTGACCAAAGGGCAGATACCCGTAGAAAAAAGAAGGCAGGGAAGCCACGTTCTTAATAATAATAATAATAACAACAATAATAATAATAATAATAAAAAAAATCAACCTTTTTACATTCAAAATTATATCAGAGTAATATTGGATCCGCTAATACGCCTCAAAAAAGCACACTCTGATGGAATAATTCCAGATAACGTGTACAATCTTGCCATAAAACGTTTTCCAGTTACAATTGAAGGAATAAATCGAATTGAGAAGGCGTCAGGAATTAGATATCCAATGGCATATGTAGAACCCTCGCTTATCATTACATCACAGGATCAAAACTCATATGAGTTTGGCATATTGTTTGCAAGAACAATTCCCGTAGTGTTTGAAGAAAAGTTTCAGGTTTTGATTCAGATTTCAGCACCGCTAGTTGCATATGGGTTGAAAGGTACAATTCATGCGATTTTAGCACATGAATTTTTACATTTTTTAGATCTTATGAAAAGAATATCAAAGATGCAGCTGTTGTCTGATGAGATCTCTGGAAATTTGTTTGAAAATAGTTATAGTGATGAGACAAGGCTGTTTGATCCGCGTATCGTCCTCAAGGACCGTACATTGTTAAACCACATAACGAAAAAATTTCCTGCAGGATTCCGCGACTATAAGCTTGAAGACAAGGTCATGAAATTTTGGGTCGGCAAAAACCTGCCAAAATCAAACGTATCTTTGGATGCTAACAATGTAAAATTATCAGCAGAGTCCATCTCAAAAATTAGACTAGATCCCGCATTTATCTCAAAAATTAACGAGTTTGAAGAAAAGAGTAACAAGATCTATAAGAGACGATCACATTAAAGATATGTGTTTACATCGCATCTAATCGGATTTGCTTGTTAGTTTTGGGCGCCATTTTTTAGACACAACGCCCATTTATCATGCCACGGATATTTTCTGATAGTGCATAAAACAGGCGCGTATAACGGTACTGCAGTTAGAGTACGACACAGATCTGAACATCTACCAGATGTCTTGTTCTCCCGTTTCCCTGTATCTGTGATCGTCGGTCTTTTTAATGACGTCCATTCTTGATATGTCTCTGTCAAAAAACAGGTCAATGCTCCAGTTTAAAAGCACTCTGAACTTTTTGTCTGGTTTTGCTATTTTTGAGAGGTAGATGTTTCTCCACAAAAACCATGCCCAAAAACCTACAATGTTTTTGCCCATAAACGTCGCAACGCCTGCACGTTTTCCAATTATTGCCCTGTGGCCCTTTACTATGAAATTGAACTCTGTTTTTTTCTCATTTCTTATCAGCGCACGAACGTTAATTGCCGCAATTTTTGCATAGGCTTCGGCTATCTGGACGGTTGCAGGATATGGTAAGTTTGTTCTAGGATCAACAAGCGATGCACAGTCCCCTATTGCAAAAATTCCAGGAAAGCTTGGCAGTTCCAGAAATTTGTCTACAACTAATTTTTCTTTTGTGACTTTAAACACTGAATTTTTTATCGCATCATTCTGGGCTACGCCGGTAGTCCACACCAACGTATTGGTCCTAACTATCTCCTCCTCATCTTCTTTGCCTTCACCGCCGCTTCCCATTTTTTTTATGGTGGCCTCTATCCCGTTAAAAGCAGTAACTTTGGAATTTAGTCTGATCTCTATTCCACGTTTTATTATCTCATCATAGGCAAATTTTGCCATCTTTTTGTCGAATCCTGGAATTATCGCAGGGCCAGCATTTACCACCATGACGTTTATGTCGCTCTTCCAGATATGTGGATAATATTTTCTTGCGTCCAATATCAAGTCCATCAGCTCCCCTGCAGTCTCGATTCCTGCAAACCCTCCACCTACAATTACAAACGTTAACATGCTCTTTCTGCGAATCGGATCGTTCTCAATCTCCGACTGTTCAAGCATGTCCATAGTCTTGTTTCTTAGCATTATGGCATCATTGAGTGTCTTCATAGTGTATGCGTGTTTTTTAATGTCTTTCATATCAAAAAAGTTAGTCTTGGACCCAAGCGCAATGACAAGAAAGTCATAGCGAATGCCAACTCCGTGCTTTCTGTCTGCTCTGCGCAGGTTTACAATCTTTCCGTATGGGTCTATGCTTCTTACCCGATCTTCATAAAACGTTGCTTTTTTAAATACTGACCTAACTGGCGTTATGATATCCCTTGCATCTACCATGCCAGAGGCGACCTGTGGCAGCATCGGGGTAAAGAGAATAAAATTATCTTCACTTATCAGGATTATCTCAATCTCATCATCATTGGAAAAATACGATTCCAATTTTTTAGTGCATTCTATTCCTGCAAACCCACCTCCTAGAACAACTATTCTTCTTGTATTTTTTGCCATATCAATAGTAGATGAAACATGCTATTTAGCGCCCAGTCCAGAATGGTCCACTAAGAAGTGGGTCAGGCTCTAATGGCTGGAACTCTCCTCGGAGGGGTTCCTCGCCGAGCATTAGGGACTCCCAGTACTTGAAGGCGGCAGTTCCTACAGCGTCACCTACCTCTTCAACGACTGCAATGGATGGCAAAAAGTGGACTCCGCCCCAGACGCGGCTTTCACCACACGTTTGTGCGTACTCACTCCAAGATTCAAACCCGATAGTCAGATCAGTTGCAGGTGTAAGTCCGCGTTCATGTATTGATGAGCCTGCAGGACGTACACCCTCGTATCCTCCCACTATATCACCTTCCTGATTGATGTATTGGCCTATTTCATCTGTTCCCGAATACAGTCTCCACACAGTTGCGTCAGTTGCGCAGAATGCTGCAGTGCCTGACGGATACTCTTGATGGTTTGCCGTACCAACATAAGTCGTCCATTCGTTGGCAGGAATCCATACTGAATGATGTCCTGGTGGCCCGCGGGCCTTTATCAGTTCATCACCGTACAGGTACGGAATGGTAGTTATTGGACGTACTGTATCGTAACGAGCTTTTTCTTGCCATATAACAATACCTGTGTCATATGCGGCCATGTTTATCAAAAAGTCCCACTGTATAAAGTCAACTGTATTGTGGAGGTTGCTGAGCACGGGTCGGAACAGTGTACCACGGAGCTTGTTGTCAAAGAATTCGGTGGTCATCTTTTGCTTGTCAGTTATATCATGCGTTATCTCAATTACCTCATCTGCTTGAGCTTTGTATGCCTCCGCGCTCAGATGGTTACTAGCAGTTGGTGGAGCTACTCGAATTGAGCGTGGATCAAAGTCAGAGTATGGCTCTACGTTGGCATATTGGGGCGTGACGAACTCTTGCACTGTGACTGTTCCATCAGAACTTGAGATTACCAAGGGTTGCCAGCGCGAAGGATCGTTCAAGGTGTCAGGAGTATTAACTGGTGTATATCCTGTAGTGTCTCCAAATGCAACACCGTCAGTCTCAAATCCGTATTGGTTGTAACCGTCGTGTCTGTGTGCATCAAGCACACACTTTGCTGCAAAGTTGCCCATTGTGGCAGGAGAGGATATGCTTTGAGTCTCAGCACAGTCTAGTTCAATGCCGCTTTGATTATCAGGATCAAAGCCGTGGACTGTCATCATGGATCGCCATTCGTCAGCGCGATGAGGTGCAAATTCAAGCATTGTACGGTACACTGCATACATTGCCGCGGTGTTGGGATTCTCGTTTGTCAGGTATTCTGACGCTGGGCGG
This sequence comes from Candidatus Nitrosopumilus sp., assembly GCA_047516405.1. GTDB lineage: Archaea > Thermoproteota > Nitrososphaeria > Nitrososphaerales > Nitrosopumilaceae > Nitrosopumilus. Next base: position 9,019 of record JAKZUU010000137.1, read on the forward strand.
TGATCTATACGTGAGTTTACGCCAACTGCAGTCTCATGGTATGGTGCAACGGCATCAAATGCGCTGTTTAGTAACAGTGTAACATAACGGAAGAGAAGGGATGGATCGTTAAAAGCTGGCGATACGTCCTGGCGTATCCAGCTGCCTATGTGTGGGATAAAGACACCGTGGAGTACGTTGCCGTTAACCATGTCAAACTCATGGTTACGCCCTTCAAATGCTATCTCAGGAAGAGCAACAACCCTAAAGTCGGCCCATATGCGTGATGGCGTGTACTCTGAAGATGATACGGTGTCATCAAGTATTACGTAGCTTGAACCAAAGATGTATTGGTCATATGGATAAAGATAGGTGCGCTTTTTCTCCTCAGTACCAGAAACAGCATCGCTGTAGTCTATCCAAACACCCATGCCGTTTTGCAAATCGGCAAGAACAGAGTCACGATCTTCATCAAACACTGCAGATACAGAACCTATCGTCTCTTGGGATGTACCGTCTGCAACTACCATGCCCTGCAAGTCCAGCACGAACGGATTGTGTGAGGATGCGTTATCATCAGATAGTGTGTTGATTGCTGCAAACACTCCGTCTTGGTTGGAGCCGTACATTCTTACCGACTCTGCAACAATTTTCTGTACCTCTGCATCACTGATATATGTAAATGAGTCTACAATGTTTGTAAGCGATTCGGCAGTTACAAGATCATCGTCTGCCGGCTCTGCAGGAATCATTACTGGAAATGTTGCATACAGATAGCCAGAACCGAAGACAAGACCGTCATGCAGTTGTAGAAAAGAGCGCTTTGCTACCTTAGAGTCCGTTCCAGGAACGGTGTCACTGTGTTCTATCCAGACCCCATCGCCGTCCTGCTGCAAGCCTGCAATTGCATCGTTGTGGGTTCCCTCAAATATTGCAGATATGGAGCCTACATCGTCAGGAGATGCGCCATCGGCGACAATCTCTCCGGTATTAGCATCAAAAATGAACAGGTGGTGGGGATCAAATATCTTCGATGGTGTGTTTATGCCGGCAATTGTAGATGCAATGCCAGAGTTATACAAAGCAATGGTGCTCAATACTGTATATTCTGCCTTTTCTGCAGCAGAATACCCGTATTCGGCGCCAAAGATATAGCCGTCATGCATCTTGCCTAGATAAATATTCTGCTCGTCAAGTCCGGTATCAGAGTCAGTGCGGAGACTGTACAGCAAGACATTCTGATCTTCTTGTATCATGGTATCTGCAAGTGCAGCATATCCTCCCTGTATCTGGAATGGAGCTTCAAGAACAGAGGCGCCTGTGCCTGCTGCATTGTGAGTCATCACCCTGCCGTTGACCGGGTCTATGTATGGGTCAATGATAAGTGGAGAAATGTCAGCTTGGCGAGAGAATGGATCTGTCGTGTCTGTTGTTTGAGAGTCATCAGTATCATAAAGTGCGTTGATTCGTAAAAATGCGACTGTCTTGCCCTTTTCGTACAGATCAATGGTGGCATCTATTACATCTTCAATTTGTGCTTGAACCGGATAATAGTAACCTGCACCAAACAGATAGTTGTCTTGCTGTGTCAGCCAAGAGCGCTTGAGTTGATTCGCACCGGTTGTAGGATCTATGAATGTGTATTCCAGCCATATGCCTGGTTCGTTTTGTAGCAGTTCCAAGACTAGCTGGGGCGGTGTTGCGGCAAGATCGCCTAGAATAACTGATGAACTTACCCCTATCCTGTCAGGGAATGCCCCATGGGCTACGATCATTCCAGTATTGACATCTAACACGAATGGATAGTGTGGGACGGCATTCTCAGCGAGCGTGTTGATTGTCAAGAACGTCTCAGCTTCATTAGAACCATACATGCGTATGACAGCATCCACTACATCCTGAACCTCCGAATCTCCGGCCTCTGTTATTGAGTTTACAAGTGTTGTAAGAGACTGGGCAGTTACAAGATCATCGTCTGCCGGCTCTGCAGGAATCATTACCGGAAATGTTGCATACAGATAGCCAGAACCGAAGACAAGACCGTCATGCAGTTGTAGAAAAGAGCGCTTTGCTACCTCAGAGTCCGCCCCAGGAACGGTGTCACTGTGTTCTATCCAGACCCCGTCACCGTCCTGCTGTAAGCCTGCAATCGCATCGCTGTGGGTTCCCTCAAATATTGCAGATATGGAGCCTACATCGTCAGGAGATGCGCCATCGGCGACAATCTCTCCGGTGTCGGCATTTAGGATGAATGCATAATGTGGATCAAAGACGCTTGATGGCGTATTGATGTTTGTAATCGCTGCTGCACTGTCTGATTCATACATGGATATGATGTTTTGAACCGTATGCTGGGCTTTTTCTGTAGCAGAATATCCGTATCCCGCACCAAAGATATAGCCGTCATGCATTCTGCCCATGTATGCTTTCTGTTCATCAAGTCCGGTTACAGGATCAGTACGAAGTGTGTATAGCCAGACATTCTGATCGTCTTGTATCATGGTATCTGCAAGGGCTGCGTATCCTCCCTGCACCTGTATAGGAGCAGGCATGATGGTATCTCCTTCTGATCCGTCATGAGATACTATTTTTCCGTTAACAGGATCGGTGTACGGATCTATGACCAGTGGAAATAGATCAGATTGGGTCGTAAATGGGTCAATTATAATCGTGGGGTCATCAAAATCAGGATGGTATGACGTTGGGGCATCATGCATAGATGCAATGTCTGCAAAAGCTGCGATTCCGTTATTCTTGTAAAGGTCCACGACTGTATCTACTGTGTTATCTACATGGTCACGTACATCATATGAGGCGCTTGCTCCAAAAATATATCCGTCACGAAAGACAAGCCAAGAACGATTTAATTGATCCTTGCCTGTAGCGGAATCTACAGATATGTGTTCTGCCCATGTTCCTACGCCTCCATTTAATCGGTTAAGGACAAGTGTGGGCGGAGTTATTGCAAAGTCGCCCAAGACCTGTGACTTTGTCCCTACACTGTCAGGCAAAGTCCAATGCGCCAGAATCGTTCCAGTTGCTTGGTCTAGTATGAATGGATGATATTCAATGGTGCTGTCAGGGAGATCTGTGCTTGTAAATACCTCCGCTCCGTCAACATTGTACATGCGAAGCGTAATGTCTACTGCATTCTGGGTGCCGATATCACCTGTATGGATGCTTGAATCTGCATCAGAGAGGGTCGTAGATGACTCTGTTGTTTTGAATGCGTCAGGGTGTGCAATGAAAGGTGACTGGTAATATCCAGAGCCAAAGATGTATCCATCATGTAACACAAGCCAAGAACGTTTCGTTTCTTCATAATTTGAGCCAGGATATGGGAACCGGTAGGTGACAAACGTGCCGTCGTTGTTTTGCAGTTCTTCGAATATTTCCTCAGATGATTTGTCTGTGTTATCTCCAAAGAAGATTGTCGATGGATTTCCGACTACGTGGGGGAATGCGCCATTTGCTACAACCCGCTTGCTATCTGCACCAATTACAAACGGATAATGTGGATCCAGCGAGTCAGAGGTGATGGTTTGAAAGGCATTTTCTTTGTCGGCCTCGTAAAGTGCAATATTTTGTTTCACTATGTGTCGTATCTTATCTTCGGCCGGATACGTATATCCGTTAACTAGGATGTACTTGCCATATTCTTCAAATATGCCTGCAGCTTGAGCAGGTTCGCCGGTTACAGGGTTGATTATAAGAGTGTATGACCATATATGTTCTTCAGTGTTGCGGAGTATTTCTGCAAAATCCATCCAAGGTATAGGTATTATTGGAAGTGGGCCCCCTACTCTGTGTGGCTGTCTTGAGTTGGCCAGTTCTATCTCTGTGACGGGATCAAATACTGTTGCATATTTGCCCCTGTCCATAGCATTGGTAATAATTTCAAATGCTCCCTCACCTTCTGAATCTATCAGATCCATGGAATTTCTAATGCCTGCCTTCATCTTCTCCTCTATAGAATAATAGAATCCAGCACCAAAAATATATCCGTCATGCAATACCAGCCAAGAACGTTTTAGCTCCTCCTGACCTGTTGCAGGGTTGAAAAATATATAATCCGTCCAGATGCCGCTGTTCGTATTAAGAGATGCGATAATTTCTTCTGCCCGATTTGTTGCAAACTCTCCTAGAATTGCCGAGTCGACCCCAACCCGATCGGGATTAAAACCATGCGATGCCACCGTCCTAGTCTCCGGATCTATTACAAAGGGATAGTGTGAAACTGATAACACCGATATGTCGTTGATGTTTGCAAACGCGTTGTCTGGGTCAGAATCATACATTTGTATGGTTGATACTACCACCTGTTGAATTTGTTGAGGAGTGGCATCGGTAATCGAATTTATTAGATTTTCAAGTGTTAGAATCGTCGGAACTGTTAGATTCATGCCGTTATCTAGGAGAATCGCGTACGTTGATTCTTTGATGCAGATAGGGGTGATTGAATCTCTTATGTAGAGATCTAGCGGCTCATTGCACTGTACATCATAAATGGAAACATTATTCTTTACCTGTTGGTTAGGGGATGGAACGACAGTAGAAGAATCAGTAGCATAAACTGTACCGACTGAATTTGCGCTGATTAGAACTATGGACATAATTATTAGCGCAATTTGAAGATATGATGGTTTTTGCGATACGGCCATTTGAATAACACTTATGCCAAAATAGAAGTATATAACTTTTCAAGATGTTGGATTTTGTTTATTAATTTTAACTAATGCATCTGAACTTGTGGTATATGAAAAGTAGTTCCCCCTTCACTTGACATGGCATTCTCCCCTGTTTGCTTGTCAACTATGGTTTCTCCTCTAGACGGCATCTTACGTATGAACGCATGGGTCGGAGTCTCGCTCTCCCCGTTCACACCAAGAGACATGTGCAGTCTCCTGTGGTTGTACCTTCCCATAAACAGATCCACGGGATCACTCTTGCACATCATGATTGCCTCAAACTCGGGCAGCTTGCGCTGAATCTTGCCGTGCCGTCTCTCCAGCTTGCCGTTGGTCTGGATGTCTGAGGCCTGCCAGGATCTGTTTTATTCCAAGCTCGACCAGCTTTTTCTCAAAGACTGGTGCCCCCTTCCTCTTTGCCTCTGAGGCACAGGCGTAGAACTAGGATCCTCTGTCAGTCATTGTGGATGCAGGCTTGCCGTGGTTTTTTATGGTCTCCTCAAGCGCGGCCGGCGCGTTTTCGGTAGTAGTGGCATGCTCAAACATGTCATACCCGGTGACAAAACGTGATGCATCGTCCTCATAGCACAGGAACCACCTGCCGTCATCGAGCAGATTGTAGTCTGTGTGCCACATAGAGTTCGAATAGGTAACACGCTCAAAGCGTACCTCTTTGCGCTTCCTGCTCTTCTTTGGATGCTCTGATGCAAGGTTCTCGTCTCTCAATATCTGATGTGTCTTGTTGTCGGGGATATTTATTCCGGTACTGTCCCTGATGATTCCGTGCAGGCGCATGGCACCGAGGTGATCCTCTGTCCTGGCAGCCAGCACGACAAAATGCTCCCTGTGTTCTGGAATGCCGTCCTCCGGCCTTCCCATGGGGGCAGGATAGATGATCTTGTCTGGATCTGCGTATCTGTATCTGGCCCAGAGCTTTTTGACCCAGCGTGTGAAGATATTCACGGTCTTTGCAATACTGGAAGTGGTCTCACCATTTCGTTTTTGCAATATGATCTATTTTACCTTGGATTCATCCAACTTTTTCATCACCCGTACTCTTCGACTTCCTATATGCCGCCACATCTTGACATAACTTGACTTGACTCATACACCCGTGTTTCCACTAAATGAGAGATTGGCACGGTCTCTTAGTTGTTTTACTCTATTGGACGGGGGGAACGACTTTTCGTACAAGATAACAACACCGAACTGCAATAAACTCTTTTATATCCAAGTATTTACAGATATGTCTGATGAACATACAGGCAACCATACCCATACTATACCGATCTATAGATATGGACGGCATAATTCGAGACTGCAACATACACTATGCCATTAGAATGGGATACTCTGTAGAGGAAATAATCGGCACTTCTGTCTTAGACCATACAACAGAAAAGACCCGCAAAGAGATGATGACAAGAATGGCCAGCTGGAAGCAGACACATGCTACAAACATCTCTAAAAAAAGCCAGCTGATGACAAAGAAAGGGGAGGTCATTGATGTGCTACAGATAGTCAGAAACATATATGAAAACGACAAAGTAGTAGGGATGGACATGGACATGAGGGATGTCGCAGTCATCAAAGAGATGCAGAATATGTACAATGTTGAGGCAAGAGAAGATTACGAAGATCCTGACATACTATGCAGATCTGTCGACTATATGGGTACAATAATAGACTGTAGTCAGTCATATCTTGATAATCTGCATTACACAAAAGACGAGGTCATAGGAATCAGCCTCTATGAACACACAGCACCGAAAAGCAAAGGCAACCTGCGTGCAAATATGGAGAATTGGAGGGCAGGGTACAGGGATGCGGCCACAATATGGATGCGTAGAAAGGATGGAACCGAGTTCCCGACTGTTCTTACTGCAACTGATGAATTCAATGACGATGGCGTAGTAGTCGGCAGAACGGTTGCCCTTAAGATTATGGATAATTAAGTTCATTGCAGACAATGCCATCCAGATGTGTTTTGCTGCCCTACCCATTAAAACAGCAAGACATGTTCATTTAATCCTGGAGGCTGTGTTAGCAGTGCCAGGTGCATAATTAATTATCAAAGGCTGCATAATCAGCCTGCTTCTTGATTATCCCAGACTAATGCCCAACAGTGCCAAGATAATGCCAGACGGGCCATGCCAACTAGGACATCATGTCAAACGGTTCCGATAGAGGATCATACTGAACAGGGAGATGCGCCGACAGTCATGCCATCAGACATGATGACCAAAAACATATCCTTCCAGACATTTGGCACACATAATGCTAAAAAATCTTTCAGTCCTAGAAAGCGCATACTTTGGTACGAGGATTCTAGGTGTGCAGATCATGGTAGAAAAGTGGGACACAGGACGCAGATTCATAAGATGTGTGCAGGTGCAGAGATCAAGACAGGGAAGAATTATGCTGAAGTCATAACAGAGGACAAGACAGGAATTCTTCACAGTTTGAGGAACTGGCAGGACGATCTTTTGCAGAATATGAAGAAATGTCAAAAACGGACCCGACCGGATTCGAACCGGCGACCTATTGCTCCGCAAGCAATCGCACTATCCAAGCTATGCAACGAGTCCAAAAAATTTAGCGAGTTGTGGCTTTATTTGGATTGCTATTACAGAGATTGTGCAAAAACATACATGGTTTCATCCGGTTGATGAAACGTCCATGCAGTAGGTAACATAATGGTCTGGATAGATTTCAGGTTGTTCTCTTCAATTAGTGAGCCCCATCCAAATCCATCCTTTGAGTCTGTACCATATTTTTTCGAGAGGGTGCCAGTAAATGCCCAACCGGAATTTTTTTTCAAGTCAGGCGCCAGCTCAATTCGTTTCAAGACAGCTGATGCCAAAGATATGCCGCCCATTTGTGCAAGACCACCAATAAAGAATATCGGATGTAAAAGATTCAACTTCAAATAATCAAAACTGCCAGCATCAGAACAGGTAGGATTAAAGTCAAGGATCTCACACAGGTGTCTTTGGAGGTCAACTAAAGTACTGTCAATCTCTATGCTGTAAGACTCCATGCCAAGTATTTTGGCACAAAATGCAATGCGGCCATCACCGGAACCGACATCCACAAGCTCTGTGTATCCAAATTCTTTTGCAAGCAATGCACAAAGATAGGCAGAAAAAATCCACGTTGGAGAGAACGGCGCATGGCTAAAATTATGCTGAATGCTATTTAGCCAATATTTGTTGATATCACCCTCATATACGATGCAGGATGTGCCGCCAATTGTCTGCAGGTATGAGTTGTAATAGATTGGATTTGTTGCCGCATACTGATGTAACAGCTCCAAGTCTTGCTGTTTTATTGGGAATAATTCAGACTTTGAGACTGGAATTACTTCTTGAATCTGACTAGGGCCATCATAGATACTTGCAAATTTCTTTTTGAGACTGACAAGATTTCTGGCAATTTTTATCATGAAATTGACCTCTGATACTGTTGGACAAACTCTTTGGTGCTCATCTGTTCTCTTAAATCCTCATAGAGTTTGGCGTCTCTTTGAATGTCTTGTGTCGATTGCTTGACTGAATGATCGGACTGCAGATTTTTGGCTGTCTCCCTGATAGAATTTTCAAGCTTTGCCACTATCTGAGGATGTACAGCAAGATTGAATTTCTTGGATATCAGATTTTCAGTCTCTGTAATTTTATCAGAACGCGTTTTGTTATCATCCTTACTGGCATTCAGCTTTAATACGGTAATGATGGATTGAAGATTTATAACTTGATAGTAAACTGCAACGATCTCCTGTGCAGAGTATTGAGAACCTGCCATGATGCGGTCAATTCCATCTTTTAGTTTTTCAGATTCGGCATGAAATATTTTGCTAATGTCATCCATACGAAAAAACAGTCATAAATTTTTAAAAATGTTGTTGTTGCTATGACGCTTCTTTCTCGGCGGGTTTTACAAATACATAATTCATTATTAAACCTGCAATAATTCCGCCAAGAATTGGTGCTGCCCAATACAACCAATGGAACTCCCAGAATCCAGAAATTAGTGCAGGGCCAAATGTTCTTGCAGGATTTACCGATGCCCCGGTCAATGGTACAGCTATCATGTGAATAAGAAACACCATGCCGCCTATTGTAAATCCATGCCATCCTGGAGATGCCTTCCTGTGAACAGCTGTCATAAAGATGACTGTGACCAAGAAGAATGTCAGAATTGCCTCAATGGCAAAGCCCGAGGCTATGCTATTATTTATCAGATCAGACGGACCCCCCTGAGTTCCAAAGTTGACTTTGGCGCCAAGATCAGGCAGAATCACCCAAAGTGTTGCAGCAGCTGCTACTGCACCGATTAGTTGCGATACTATATAGCCAATTCCATCTACAATGCCGATTTTTTTGAGAATCATCATGGGTATGGTAACGGCAGGATTAATGTGGGCGCCAGATACGTGTCCAAAGGCGTAGACCATCAGAGCAATTGCACCGCCATGTCCAAGAGAGATAAACAGTACTGATTGAGTAGTCAACCCCTCACCGAATGCCGACACTGCTAAAATTACCGATAGAGGACCAAAAAATACTAAACCAAAAGTTGCGATTGCCTCGGCAAGGTATGCTCTTGGATTGACCATAACGTAAAACTTTTCAGTAGCCATATAAAAGATTCGAAGATGTCAGCTGCTGGCAGGATGCCGGTAAGACACAAGTGACGCAGTCAGGATACAGTTATCTGATCATATAATTATGCAACATCATATTGGAGTCGATGCCGCATTTAAGGAAAAAGGCACAACAGGCATGTGTTGCAGATATCAATATGCATTGCAAAACAAGATGAAAAGATCAATCTTCCAATCCGGCCGGCCCGTAAAACCAGCAGTCAGATGTAGGTGCCGACACAAAAAATATTCAAAGATGTTTTTAACGTGTTGGAGTCATAAGGCTTCAAAGCAGTAAAAAACTGATGTACAGGTTATGGCAAGACAAGCTGCGATGTTTTCCAGACGGTTGCAGATCCAAACGCCTTATCCATACTAGACTATGCCCCCCAAATAGTAAAAATTCCCCCACGCTTTCGCAAACAGACCATGATGCACCACGATTCAACGGAGGGCTCGTTGATCCCAATCAAAAGATCGACAAGACAACAAGGAAGACAGACTAACATTAATTAGAAAAAAACACTAAAAATCCTAAGAACGACCTCTGTCTAGGCTCGCATTCTAAATTATGGTTAACCGTCGATTCTTCCCACGTATTTCAATCCCTGTCATGTCTGCTGGGGTATCATCACCATTCAAGCCCATGTGGGACTTGACAAAATTATGATGCAGTTGAATCTCTGTAATTGCTGGCAATCATCTTTTTTCAGTCCACGAAATACTTTCTATCTGTCTCTGAACTTCCCGTTTAACCTCTCTTGAATATTGTTATTGGCCAGATGTTACATTAAAGACTTAAGAATCAGTCAAAAAGAGCAATGATGATGTCTGAAGAACAAAAAACTAAAAAGCTAGATATTGTAACTGCCAAACTGACAATGCCTGATGGCAAAGATTATGAGATACCAATGGCTGCAAAAGTCTTCAAGTCTGGAAGGCATGGTTTTTACACACAAATTCCTCCAATTGTCTATGACGGCGAGATTTATGGCGGTCAGATTCAAGTTTGGAAGAAGTAAGATAAAGTGTAAAGACATTCCTGTGTTTGCCTTGTTTGATGGCCCCGCCGCCGCCTGAACAGTATCAGATATGATCAAGTCGCAGTCCAACTGTAGTGAGCACCACATATCCAATCAGGCAGATTCGATCTCCTTTAAGCCCTGCAAACAAAAGAATACACACGACGTAAAAAGGTAGCCGTGGTTGCGTGTGAATCCTTTTTCCCTGACAGGTAAATTGGCATAACTAAGGTATTGTCGGCACGATCAGTTTGGAAATACGATGTAGTCATACGTCAATGGCCGTCCCTCTTTTTGAGCTGCATCTATGAGAGTTTTATCGTGAGTGACCAGATCTACCTCACCTTTAAGATACATTTGAAGCAACATGCAGTCAGTTTCCGAGAGGCAGATGCCCCGGTCGTTAACATATTTTTTAGACTCGTATAGATCTCGCGCTACGATCATGTCTTTTGATGCGTGATCAACCTGGATAATCTCAACTGAGCCTATCTGTTCCAATTTTTCGATTATATCACCCTTGGTCAGAGAGACGGCATATTCTTGTTTTTCCATGTTGATGGTTTCAATCAGTATCCTGTCCAGTATGATAAGACAGATATTGTAATTTGAGACATCGTTGACAAAGATCTGTTTGGAGGGATTGTTAATCATCTGATGAATTATCATGGAGTCAAGTAACAACCTCTTTAGCTTTTTCTTTGAATCTTTTGTGATAGTCTTGATCTTGATCTCTGTCAGAAAACCGTCATCCACTACATCATCTAACACTCCAAAGATCTTTGCCTTTCCTCCTGTAGGCTCTGCCAGAACATTGCCACAGAATTTGCAATTTATCTTGCTTTTTGTCATTGTGAAGATGATGCTAGTTGAGTCACATGACCCGCACATGATATTTACAAATCGGCTTTTTGGTTCAGGTATATAGCTATGATCGTTGATCACCATTCAGATATCATTCTCATTTATAATAACATGTCGTCATATAATACAATTATTATTGGCAGCTATGTGCAATTTGCAGGAGCTGAAATGCTCTGGTCAATCTAAAGATATGTATCAAGGCAGTTATTCTTGGCAGTCATGCGGAGTCTTGTGAGACCCACAAAACATGGTATTGATATCATGAAAGTTTAGACTGTTAGAACTGATCGGTTCTTCTCCAAATCCAGGTTGGAACCCGGTTATAATAAAAACAAGACATATTTTGAATGATCGAACTTGAGCCCAAGCAGAGGATCATCAAAAGATATGGATCAAGACTGCAAATTAAAAGGCAGTGCAGGATTAATCATTGCCATCCAAGCGAGTCATAATACGCCTTTGGAACAAACCGCTTTGTGCGCTCCAACACGTGGATCACTGACTCGTCCAACACGTGAGTCTCTGCATAGTCCTTGTCATTTCTGACAGAGCGTCCAAATCCCTGTAACAGTTTTTCCATGGTTTTGTTTTGATACCACAGCGGATCACGTGCAGATTTTATCTTGGTTCGTTTGTCTCCCATTGATGGGTAAGGTGCCTTGAGAATTATCTGAAATCTTGACAGGTCGTCTTTGAGGTCAACGCCGTACCAAAATGACGGGGATGTCAGTACGTCAGGACTGTCGGTATTTTTATGCCGTTGCAGTATCTCCTCTCTTCCTTCCCCTACACCCTCATGTGCAACTACTATTCTGTCTCCAAAATAGTTTGAGATGTCTTGGCACTGCCTCTTTGTGGTAGTGAGAATCAGTCCCTTCTCATCTGGATGCGACTCTAGGATCTCTTTTATCTTTGCAAACATTGCGTTGTAGTCTTGATCAGTGGAACGGTAGTTGAGCTTTCTGACATTGTGAAAATGTATCTTTCTGCTGCTGACAGGAAATGGCGATCGTGGTACCTCGATGAGCGCACAATCATCTTCAGGTACGCCCATGGTTCTGCAGAACATTTGAAGGTTTATTGTAGCGCTCATGAAGATCTGATGAGGACGGTCAAAAAACTCATCAACATACTTTCCTATCTCGATGGGTTTTATGGACACCATGCTGGCTTTTCCGTAGCTGTCCTGCGACTTTTGAATTACAAAGTTGTCGGGTTTGTCCTTGATCTCGTAAAATAGGTTGTCAATCTTGTCCCTTCTTCTTCTGTATGTTTGGGCGCGTCTGTCATCATCATCACTGAATCTTCTGGCGTATTTTGTGTATTGGTTGCCGACATCCTCCAACATCTCAAGAATACCGTCAATTTCATCAGTAACAAAGTCATTCAGATTTCGCCCCACATCCTCCAAAAATCTGGGCCTTACATCAAAGCCGATGTATCCGATTATTTGGTCCTCAATCTCATGTGCCTCGTCAGCTATCAGACAGTCCCGCTGCAACAGTTCGTCGATTCCCTGGCTGAACAGCCTTGTTTGAAAATATGACGAATAGTTAAACAGTGCATGAGTTGCATGCAGTGCCTGATATTTTTGATTGTAATAGTAGCATGTCTGCTCGTCAGGCTCGCCGATTCTCTCATCCTCAGTACCGACATTAAATTTTGAAAACGCGCTTATCTTTGGCTTGAATTTACAGTACTCGGTCCTTTTGGTTCCATCCTCGGCCTGCTCCTCCCATGAACAGTTTCCCAGGGTGCAGGAGAGGCTGGGATCATTTTTTGCCGTGCTGTACAGAGTCTCTTTTATGTCATACAGGTTCATGCATGGAAAGTTCGGCTTGCCCTTCATCGGATAGATAAAACCAAAGTCATTTGTGTACTGGTCTTGCAGTATCTTTTGGGCTGTTATGATAAATGACGTGCCCAGAGACTTTGCCGCAGTGACTGCAATGTGAGATTTTCCAACTCCTGTGGGAACACACAGCAAGATGTTTTTAAAGCCTGACTTTACAGCAGAGTCAATCTCGTTTATGACGTCTTTTTGTGTCTCTCGCGGAGAGTACTTTGACGGGAAATTATCTAAAAATGCCATAAGGTACCCTGCAATGAACAGTTTTGCTGTAGCATGACTAGCATTTAGTTGGAAGTCATGGTCACTTATACCATTACTTTGGTTTTTTCATATAAACAGTCAACAGGATTTAGGAGAGGAGTGGTTCACGGCAGGTATGTGCGCGCAGGCAGTTAAAATACCGTCAACTATCGCATTCCCAACTCTGGAGAATCAACATTGGAGACGCTGTGACTGGTATTGTGATTGACTAGCAGGTATGGGTCTCCAAGATTGTTGTAGTGATCAAGCAACCACTCGACCTTGATCAGAATTGTTCTGGTCTTTAAAAGTTTTGGAGGCGTGCCAACAAGTATGTAGTGGTTCCATGGCTCGTAATTCTCTTCTTCGACTATATAGCTTGTCAAGTCCAGTTTTTTCATCTTTGCCATCTCTTGCGGCAGAGGCAATTTTTTTGAGCCGGGGTGTCTGACACCCTGATTGGTAAATGATACGACTGCCTGAAATCCCAGTCCAACTACAATGCCTTCTGAGGGCATTTGGCGCGGAGGAATCATCTCATCTGGCACCTTGCCGACATTGTTGAGAATGTTTCCAACGTTTAGGATGCCTTTGATGTCATGGTGATCAATGTAGTACCGGTTATAGTCAAACTTTTTTACTCGAAAAGAGAGGGGTTTGATTTTGTCTGCAGGGACGTTTATGTGCATGATCCCAAGAGTCCAAATTTCAATGCAGGCGACACAATAGCATTGTGTATGTATTGAATGTGCGCGGTGTTGTTGTTGCTGTTGTTGTTTATGACGGTTTTTTGTCCGTTGTTATTGATGAGGGTATTGTAATGATGGCAAGGATGAGAATGATTAGAACAAAGATGATTGCCGTTAATTGGGCCAGACAAAAAACAGTCCGTGACTGCCGGGGCGCTAAGAGATAGCAGCAGTGCATCAATTGAAAGAGATGTCATAATGATCACTGATAACTGACACTATTATTCATTATATAGGGTTTGTCTGTTTTAAAAAAACATCTATTCCTGTAATCCATCCCTTTGCCAGTCAGAACTGCAAGATGCCGCGTTATGTCAGATGGATTTCGGATTGTCAGACATGGAAAAAAAGTCTTGACAGTTATAGATTATTTTAATTGTTCAAGAATTGAGAGACTCATCAGATTAGTCATAGTCAGCCCTTTGCGATTGACGTCCCGTCTTGTATGGTCGCAGTACTGCTTTATGCTAAGATGGCTCTTTTCACTTGCGACTTCCAAAACTACGATGTTTTCAGAATATGGAAATGTGAATTTTGATGGGTTCAGACAAAAGGTATTCATGTTTCCCAACCCGGCCACCTCGATTTTGTCTCTTTTTAGTAAAAGATTTGCAATCTCTTGCAGGTCTTCACCGTCATCACCGTACTCTAAATAATATACCGATACAAAGTTTGTAACGCCCTGAACCTCTCTTTCAAAGAGATCGTCTGTTATATTAAAAACAAACGATGTCTTGTTCTGGTTATGTGCAACAAAATCTTTTTCAAGATGGCTGCTGTTTTTGAATTTAGCCAGGAGATAATGATTTGTAGCGTCAGAGAAATACGGCTTGCTTTCATTAGAGAAGGTCCCCGTAACAAAGAACAGTTTTTCAATATTTTTTGAGTTCATCCAGCACTCCTTGAGTTCCACTGATTCATGTGTATGCAAGTATGGTGCGCAGACATAACCTGGGGTTGCCAGTGTCAATTTTGACATCATTGTCACTGATAAACAGCTTTTTTGTCTATTTATGCTTATAGAGGTGCGTTGGACTTGTACGATAGTTTTTTAATAGTACGTATCTTTATTTTTTTTGTCCCAAGCTAGCTCAGCCTGGTAGAGCTTCCGGCTGTAGTTGTCGGCTTTAGATGGCTGACTGTAAAGCAGCATATCAGGCATACAGAAACCGGGTTGTCGAAGGTTCAATTCCTTCGCTTGGGACCACAAATTTTTTAAAAAATAACGGATGAATTTTAAAAATAATAAAAAGATAGACTGATTTAAGAAAACAAAAATTAAATCTTAAATTAAAAAATTTGTTGCCTATGCTGATTTTTTGACTTTTTGTGCTGCCGGGCCTTTTTGACCTTCGCCTACTTCAAACTCGACTTTATCGCCTTCGTTGATAAAACCGTCAACATCTGATTTGTGAACAAACAGATCATCGCCGGATTCTCTCTCGATAAAACCAAAGCCTTTTGTACGGTTAAACCATTTTACGGTACCTTGTTCCATTTCAATTTCAAACAATTGACTCACTATATTAATCAAGGGCAGATGTGCATAAAGCCCGGGAAAGGTGTAAACTTTTAACCTGTCAGTTCATTGTGCCACAAGATGCAGGTAGATACGCAGTCAGACAAGAGACACTAAAAATCCTTTGGAATATGATTGTTTTCCTTTAGCCATTGCACCTGAGGAAGTGTAAACCTCCAAACAATGTCGCCGCGTTCTAATGTTTTAAAGTCCCAAGGAGCAATAATTACAATGTCGTTATCCCGAATCCAGACTCTTCTCTTTAGTTTGCCTCTGATTCGTCCTCGCCTCGTGATGTTATCATCGCACTTTATCATAACGTTCTCACCGCCAAGCATCTTCAATACGCGTCCAAATAATTCGCCCTCTTCAGGCAATCGGATCTCTTTTAACGCACTTTCATTTTTTACCTGACGCTTACCCATATATCATATTGTTGCCAATAGCATATAACTGATATGATTCAAAAAATATCAAAAATTAATACACAGGAAATCCATCTACAACAGTGAAGATATGAGATTCAAGTGCGTGCAAGACTGTTCAGAATGCTGCATCAAAAGGGAGTATTATCCAAGTAAGAGGTTCGGCAAGATAGGGGTGCTGATACTGCCAGAAGAAAAAGAGAGGATCGAGGAGATGGCAAAGGAAAACAGGTTGGAGATCAAGATTCTGCCAAGAATCGGCGTATCTAAATCTGGGGAGGGCGATGTCATTCCAACAAAAATTTTAGCGTATCAGTTAATGGGTTCCAAAGAGAACGGAGACGTATGTCCGTTCCTAGATACAGAAAGCGCAGACAGGTCACCGCACGGCGGATTTCCGTGCAGGATATACGACAAGAGACCGCTTGCATGTACTGCGTATCCACTTATAGAATCAGATCCCATTACACTTGATCAAAAATGTAAATTTTGTAAGGAACACAAATGTGCAGACGAGAACCTGAATGCGGAAATCGAAGCGCTTTTAAAAATTAAGGAGGAGATGGTGCCCTCTGAGGAATCGCTCATCTGGAGATTTGCCACAGGAACAGGCGAGGCAGAAGATCAAAAAACCATAGAATTCGGATGGATTCCGGAGATATGAGACTCAGGGATTTATCACTGCGCGGCCAATTATCTTTCTTGACTTGAGATCCTCAAGGGCCTTGTTTGCATCATCAAGTGAGTATCTCTGAGATATCACAGGATTAATGACCCCCTTTCTTGCAAGATCAAGCAACGCAACCATATCGTTATAGTTTCCAGTGTATGCCCCCTGAATAGTGATGGATTTTAGGGGAATGGTCACAAGAGAGATCTCAATTGATCCTCCAAACAGTCCGACTAGAACCAGGTTGCCTCTCTTTCTTAGAACGGCAAGAGCAAGTGTTACAGTGGGAGGAGCATTAACAAAATCAACAATGCTGTCTGCACCCTTGTCGTTGCATATAGATAGAATTTTTTGAGATGTCTGAGGATCGTGAGAGTTAATCACATGATCGGCACCCATCTCTTTTGCCATACTTAATTTTGCATCATCCAAATCAACGCAGATAATCTTGGCATCAGTAATCGCCTTTGCAATTTGTACACCCATTAATCCTAGACCTCCTGCCCCAATAATTACGATAAATTCCGGAGAGTTTTGATTTGATCTCTTGATTGCAGTATATGCGGTAAGTCCAGAACAGGCAAGCGAGGTGGCAGCATCAGGATCTACGCCGTCAAGCTTGGCCAGATATTTAGAGTTTGGAATCAAGACATAGTCAGAGTAGCCGCCATCCTGAAAGACGCCCATTGACTGTGGAGTATCACAAAGATTCTCGTCTCCTACTTTGCATGCAGGACATGTGCCACAGCCTATCCATGGAAACACAAGGACCAGATCACCTTTTGCAGTTCCAGAAACATTTTGGCCCACATCCTCAACAGTGCCTACAATCTCATGGCCGGGGATAACAGGATATTTTACGCCCCTGTCTGTGACTTTCATGAACTGTCCGTCGCCTAGATCATAACCGCCTTCCCACAAATGAAGATCGCTGTGACAGACGCCTACAGACTTGACTTTGACTAGGACTTGCTCACCTGAAGGCCTTGGCGTTGCAGATTCAGAGACTACAAGTGGCTCGTTTGGACTTGTGATTCTTGCAGATTTCATAAACGTTTTTTCTGTATTGACAATATAAGAGTTGACTGAAAGCAGAAAAAAAATAAAACCTTTAGATATTACAAAGTAAAAACAGGGTTAGTATGAGTGAAACGGATGCTCCTGACAGTATCTCCAAGGAGCCGGTCAATATTTTATTCAGCCCGTCATTAATTGTTAAAAAAGATGTTTGGGAGATTGACCTGATTCAGATTTTAGATCTGCTAAAGAAGATTCTTGAAAAGACAGGCAGGCAGGATCTCAAAGTGGCAGGAATGGCAGCACTCTCATCATCGCTAATCTACAGAATGAAAGTTGAGAGCATCTTTGCATTGCAAAGGGCGGCAATGGAGAAGAAGCCCATGCATCAGAGAACAGATGTGGACATTGAACTGATTGATATTCCGTATAGGCATGAATCCACATATCCAGTTTCATTGGATGACCTGCTAGGTCTGCTTGAGAATCTTATCGGCTCAATTGCAAATCCCCAATCAAGACGGAACAGACAGTTGGAGATAGGGACAGTCGAGCCGCCGGATTTTGAAGAATTTTTCATTTCACTTGAAAACATTATTGGGAAATATGAGGACATGATAATAAGAAAGATCGAGTCGGCAGGATTCGGGCTGTTGCAGGACATAATTGCAGATCTTGATCAGATTGATTCCATTCGATGCTTTTTTGCAGCGTTGTTTTTGGCAAGGGATCAAAAGGTGGATCTTCTGCAGGTCAATGACGACATAAAAATTATCTTGATAAAAGAGGTAGAGAACTAAAACATGAAAAAGAAAGACAGAGACTATGATGATGATGGAGGAGGAGGAGGAAGAGAGTATTGGCCAAGGCAAATAGTACAGAAGAGGCAATAGCACGAATCGAATCTGCATTGTATTCTGCAGGCAGGCCGCTGAGAATTGAAGAGATTATAAGGGCGTCAGGCACGGAATCGAGATCAAAGACGGTAGAGATGCTTGAGAACATAATGAAAAAGACAAAGTCTGCATTCAAAGCATTGGAGATAGTAGTGCTTCCCGACGGGTCATATGTGATGCAGTTAAAACCGGAATACATGTCTACGGTAAAGAGGTATGCCTCAAAGCCTGTTCTTCCGAATGCCACGCTGAAGACACTGTCATACATTGCATACATGCAGCCAATATCAGCAAAACAGCTAGTTGAAACAAGAGGTTCCGGAGTGTATGCGCATCTCAAAGAGCTGCGACAGTTGGACTATATCACTTATGAGGCTGTTGGACGATTAAAGATCTACACAACAACCCAAAAATTCCAAAAATATTTTGGCATCAAGGGGGATCTTGATGATCTAAAGCAGAGGCTGTTCTCCAAAGTAAGAAAGACGGCAGAAGGAAGACAAGATGGTAATGTAGGTGTTAAGGCAGGTACTGAAGTTGTCGCTACTACTACTACTACTGCTACTACCACTACCTAACACTGCACCACACCACTGCAAGACTGACATGCAAATCAGGATTATCATTTATGCCAAACGAGTCACCATATGGATTTAATCAGTACATGTTATGAGAACGCAGAAATAGAACATTGTTAGACATCAGTCCACGACTAATTTTAGTAGTTTTGTATAAATTAGAGTAATTAGACGAATAATTCGTGAGAAAGTCAGTAGAGAATCTAGCAACCAGCAAGATAACAGGAGGAAGAAGAATTCCACTTC
This sequence comes from Candidatus Nitrosopumilus sp., assembly GCA_047516405.1. Taxonomy (GTDB): domain Archaea; phylum Thermoproteota; class Nitrososphaeria; order Nitrososphaerales; family Nitrosopumilaceae; genus Nitrosopumilus. The sequence continues at coordinate 28,406 of JAKZUU010000137.1, forward strand.
GAACTAGAAGAAAGTATGAGATAGACAGGTATCCAAGTGAGCCAACAAACGGTGTTCAAATTACATTTACAAGACGAAGTCGCGGGAATAACAGAAAGACATCGTTGAAATCAATTGATTTTGTAAATTTAGCAACAGGAGATGCAAAGGTAAAGAAAGTAAAGATTATCAAAGTGTTGGATAACACCACAAACAATGATTACAAAAGACGAGGCATCATTACCAAAGGCGCAATTCTTGAAACATCCGAAGGCAAGTGTCAGGTAATTTCAAAGCCAGGACAGATCGGAATAGTCAACGCCATACTAGTAAAGGAATAAAATGAAAGATTACGAACATGTCGTAGTCTGGTTGGATTATTTCAACAAGAATCTAAAGAGGTCGCATGGCAGAAGATTGGAACTGAAAAAGTGTGTATTTGACCCTACACTGAAAGAATTAACAGAAGCTGCAAAGGCCGGAGGGTTCGAGGTCAGCGAGTCAAATGAAAAGGCAAGATTTCCAAGAAGGCCGTTTGTAAGGTCAGGGTATGTGGTAGTGCCAAAGGTGTCCTCAAAGACCAAAATCCTTTACAAGATCTCAGAGAGGCTGGTAACAAGGAGATCAAGATGAAATATAGCTCATTGATAAAGTAAAGTTGACAGAAGAGTATGATAACAACTAGATATTATAGTCTGTAAATGCAGGAGGTAGGCGAAATATTGCATCTGGCCGGTAGTGGCAGAGTCATCATTGAATTGTCAACTGAACTAGTTGAAGGCGTGATACTTTGCGACAAGAAAGGAGACAGGATTGCAAAAGTGAATGAAATGATAGGTCCGATAAAAAGGCCGTTTGCATCAGCTACACCGCTGACAAACAACATAAAAAAATATGTTGGCAAAAATGTTTTCATGTCAGAGTCAGCCCCTGCAAACAAACCAAAAAAATTTAGGAGAAAAAAATAATGAACACACTAGAAAAACAAAATTGTCCTGAGTGTAGATCTACACTTGTAGATGATACGCAAAACGGCGAAATAATCTGTTCTGGTTGCGGCATTGTAGTCGACGATCAGATTTCAGATTTTGGTTCAGAGACGGTAAGCTCAAATGTTGAAGACAAGATGAAACTTGCAAGGGCTACCGGACAGACAACATATTCCAAACACGACTTGGGAATATCCACTGAGATCTCGATTAGTGCAAAAGACTATCGCGGAGTGAAGATAACCAGCGAAGTTGCAAACCAAATGCACAATCTTAGGAAATGGCAGCAAAGAGTGCGAATCGCCTCTCCAAAGGAGAGAAGGCTGGCAACAGTTCTGACAAAGATAGGTGAGACGTGTGAGAATCTCAATCTCTCAAAAAATGTGTTAGAGACATCCTCAATGATATACAGAAACTTGGATGGACACATTGATGTAAAGGGAAAATCAATAGTCTGCATTACTGCAGCTACGATCTACATGGCATGCAAACAGTGCGAAGTGATAAGGACACTCGATGAGATTTGCAGGGAGATTTGCCCTCTAAAATCCGTCAAGACAAAAACAAAGCTTGCAGCAAGATATTATAGAACCATGGTAATGGAGATGGGAGCACTACACGCCCCCGTCGTAGTTATGAGCAAGTACATCTCAAAGATTGCAAATACGACGGAGACTGAAGTCAGAGTCGAGAGACTTGCATTGGAGATTGCAGATAAGACAAAAGACAGCAACGTATCTGATGGAAAGGCGCCAAATGGAATGGCAGCTGCGTACCTGTACATAGCATCAGTGCTACTTGGACAAAACATCCTGCAAAGGGATGTTTCAAACGTTGCAGGAGTCACCGAAGTCACTATCAGAAACAGATGCAAAGAGATTCTGGCATGTTATAAACTCAAAATTACCCTCAGACCATCTTTGGCCAACTAACAGTAACCATACCCCCCTCTTTTTCTTTTTTGAAACTGCATCAGAGGTTAGGATCAGCTAAATTTCGTCGGTATTATATATAGAATTAAAACAGTGGTGGGTATGGCAGTATTAGAGATTAGGGATCTTCACGTAACAAGAGAAGGCAAGGAGATTCTTAAAGGGGTTAATTTAAAGACAGGTTCAGGAGAGGTGCACGCACTTATGGGGCCGAACGGTTCGGGAAAGAGCACGCTGGCATATACGCTGCTTGCACATCCAAAATATCAGGTCACACAGGGAGATATCCTGATTGACGGGGAGAGTATTTTGAAGTTGACTGCAGACAAGAGGGCAAAAAAGGGGTTGTTTTTGGGATTTCAGTACCCAACAGAGGTTTCAGGCGTAGGATTTTCCCATTTTCTGAGAACGGCGTACAACTCTCTTAGCAAGGCGCTGGAGGGCGATGACAGGGAGGTATTCATCACGGTAAGGGAGTTTCAAAAGTATCTCAAGGAAAATCTAGAAAAGGTGGGACTAAAAGAAGAGTTCCTTTCAAGGTATCTCAATGAGGGATTCTCAGGCGGTGAGAAGAAAAGGGCCGAAGTGCTGCAGATGGCAGTATTACGGCCAAAGATCTCAATCCTGGACGAACCAGATTCGGGATTAGACATTGATGCTGTCCAGTCAGTGGCCCAGGCAATCAGCAAGGTTTCAAACAAGGATGCAACGGTGATAATAATTACCCACTATGCCAGAATTCTGAAATTTTTAGACAGGTTAGACTATGTCCATGTATTTGCCAACGGCAAGGTGCTGCAGACAGGGGATGCATCCATGGCAGACAAGCTGGAAGCTGAAGGCTACGAATGGGCCTTGGAACAGACTGCCTAGCAGTCATTGGCGGACATCATCCTTTTTTAGAAGACCGGTGGTTTGCATAACGCATGCAGGGTTTTCCAGTCCTCATGGATAAAACAAGGACAGACAGACATTGGATTGTTGGTAAAACCGGTCAACGGAGAGGCAGACAAGGAGCGCCAAAGAAGCTGCAAGATGTTTGTCAGTACCTGATGACAAGATAAGGACAGGGTGCAATCCGACAGACAATATGACAGGTACAGGTAACAACAGTCAACCCAGAAACCAGACAGGCGTGACAGGGAATGCCCACGCATTATAATTTGAGAACGCATCCGCATCAAACAAAAAAATATGAAGAGGCGTTTGTGTGACGCAGAGACAGAAGCATCGTACTGGTGCGGAGGCGTACAACCGTAATTCCTACACATGTTGATTGCAAGACGGCATACAATGCCCTAGGTTTTTTGTGTTTTTTTTTGTTTCTGCACGCATCTGCCTTGCTGTGAATTGTTTTATGATCATAGGATGCATGCCACAGTCGTATTGCCTGCAGTCATTGCAGCAGACTGCCTAGAACATTCATGGTTCAGTCCAGCAACAGTACTTCCAAGAGCAATAGCCATTTAGGAGTCTGGAATGTCATACCATTTTCTCTTTGGCATAAAACGCCACTTGACAATCAGCGCGGTAGTTACAAGATACAGTGCAATTCCGATTGGAACTACAAAGTTCTGATCGTTGGTGTTGGGCAGAATCCCAAGCATGGGTTCGACAACAAAGAGAAACACTGTTCCTGCCATTAGCGGCGCCATGCCGACAAAGAACAGCATGAGTGTCCAGGTATCCCTGATTGCATGTATCAAATCTTTGTATGATCCGTGCGGAAGCTTCCACTTGTTGGGACCTTGCCATCTCTGCATTCCCCCTATGTACCAGTATACCATGCCCTGAAATATCATGGCGCCTATAATATTGCCAAAAGTTACGGGAACCAGATTGTTAAACCATGCCTGTCCCCAGGTGTAGTCTCCACCTGCCCAGATTCCTGCAGACAGTGCAAAATGATTCACTATGCTGTGCTCAAATCCTATTGCAAAGAACACGCCGACTGGAATTCCAATCAGAAATATTTTTGAGATGATCTCCTTGGTACGGTACGCCCCCCATACACCCATGGCAATGAGCCAGTTGGCAAATATTCCTCTGAAGAACAGCTCTGTCCAGCTGTACCCGTTGACCTTTGCATTGCCAATGTCGGCAAGTACATTCATCATGTCCGAGCCCACCACCCCCGCCTGGCTTGCGCCAATCACTATCATCCATGAGATGATAAATCCGGACATCCAATGTCCAGAATGTGCAATAGACCACTCCCAAAGCACTTCCCGCCACTTTGCCTGTCAGGTCATCAGAGATATTCCAGAGGTCATAAAGTCGCCTGTTACCAAGTTAGAGCCGTACAGGATTACAAGAACCAGAGCCGAGGAACCAAATATGATAAATCCAAGAAACTGTCCAAGACCGGTAGACACATCGGCTGAGACAGAAGACATTATCATCCAGGCCACAAACGCTGCAAAAGCCAGGTAGGCAGTTGCCTGCCATCCAAGAAGCAGCCCCTGAGCTGGATTCACCTTTGTCTTTGCAACTCCAAGGTTGCTCAGCATTCTGACCGTACCTACGATATCGAAGAGGCCAAGGGTGAGGCGGGGCGGCTGCACGGGATCTTCATCAGTATTATCAACAGAAGAACTTGAATCGGCAAAAGGTTTTGAATCTGAATTAGATGTAATGTCATCATCATCATTATTATTATTTGGACTGCTCAATGACTGACAAATAATAATAATGTTTATAAATAATTTATAGAGCGCGTGCTGCCCAGTCTTGGAGAGTTTTTACCATTTTTACGAGTGTGTCGTTGGGGCAATAATCCAAGATGGGATGCAGGTCAACTCACATGCCGGCAGTTCTCAAACGTCATCTTGACTCATAGCAGCAGCAGAAGAAGAAGCAGAAGAAGCAGAAGAAGAAGAGGTCAAGAGTCTGGCAGCTTTGTTAGCTACAAACAGACAGTCCCCCGGGAGACTGCCAATTGGGAAGAGTTTGTGCAGCAGATGACATGACTTTCATGATATGACTGCCTAACGTACAAGACCGTCACACGCTAAAGTCAGGAGACATCCAGTCCATACATATGATTCAGGACACAGTCAGGCTCGGGCCAGACACTGGAAACCGTTTGATGGTATCTCTGCATAGCAACATTCTCTTCAAGCTGATTTGACCCAGTTCTGCAGCACCAAAGACGACATGTGATTCTGTCAATCAATAGCTACGGCACGGTTTTAAAATATCATAATGACCCATTAAATGAATTTAAAAAAATAAATAATTGAAACAGCAGAAGTTATTCTGGGTTTACATCCATCTTACCAAATTTGCCTTTGGTAAGTGACACTTCACCCTTAAACTCATTTGTATATCCGTTTGTAACAACAACTGTATCACCAACATTAACTGCTTGAATGTCGTCACCCCATAATGTGAGTTTTGTTTCATCTTCCTGAGTATCGCCATCAGATATGACCGCATCACAGACATCTACTGTTCCTCCACTTCTAAGATTCACAGTTCGAGGATCTCCTTTGCTTTTGACTGTAGCGCTAACATTAATCCCGCTTCGCATTTTTTTTGCTTGTGAAATTGGCATGAATTCCGTCATTGGTTTTGTGTCAATTTAGCACGATTATAAGCTTTGTTACAAAAATTCATCCTTTTTTACGAAACTGCGTAATTCATCATGTCAGAACCATGGATTTGGCAGGTTGCACAATAGCAATTAAAAAATATCAGTCAATACGCATATTCATTGCAGAGGTATCGAAGCCCGGTCAACCGAGAGGGACTCAAGATCCCCCAAATGGGAAATCCCTTCTTTTAGGAGTTCGTGGGTTCGAATCCCACCCTCTGCACTAAATTTTATTAGAAATTATCAGAGATCTGAGACTATATGGTTACTGTCTTGACCCTAGTTACAGAATGTTTTAAAATTGTTCTGTGCATCTGGGCCACATTATCATCCTTAAAACAGAGATTACACCTAAAACACTTCCAAACCATCTCAGACATAACTAACACCTGTATGAATTCTTTATAAAGATATTGAACAATAGATCCTATTTGTTGTAATACGTAATCATTGCCAGAAAAAAGATATAATTTTTATAATTTTTGTGTCTATAATGATATAATTTTATGATGAGATTCTGATACAAGGGTTTAGAAATAAAAAATAACGCAGTTAAGATAGATGACCGATGTTTTTGAAACGTTTGCAGAGCTCTCATATTTTGGAATCTTTCTTGTCATACTTGGTGTAAATGTCGCACCCGTCTTGATGCCACCGAGCTGGATTATCCTTACATCGTTTTATCTCCTTGACCCGAACCTGAATATTATAGCTCTTGCCATGATTGGCGCAACAGGGGCAACCATTGGCAGATTTGTACTTCAAAAATTAAGCGGGTTGTTTAGAAGATTTGTCGGAAGAGAGCAAAAATCAAACCTTGATGCGATCGGGGGCTATCTGAATAAGAAGAGATACGGGTATCTTATCACGTCTTTTCTGTTTGGCGCAACTCCACTTCCAAGCAACATACTTTTCATCACTTTTGGATTAATGCGTGTAAAGAACATAGGAATCTATGTCGGGTTCTGGTTTGGCAGAATGATATCATACATCATCATGATCTACTTTGGGAATGCAGTGCTGAGCCCCTTTTTGAAGATCTTCGAGGATCGTCTTGTAGGGATTTTGCTAATTGACGGTCTAGGTGTAGGTTTGATTGTTCTTTTTGCATCCATCAACTGGAGTATGCTCATCACGCAACGAAAGCTGAAATTTGTCAGGCCAAGAATATGGAGATTCTAAAAGGAGAAAGCGCTTGAAAATAAAAAGATGGCGGCTGCCAGTTGCACGGACGGCATCAAAGGTTCCATAACATCACAGATGTCAAAACGAGGGCAAATACACAAGAAGAGATGTTTTGCAATACAAGCAGTCTTGTTTTAGAACAGGGCTCCAATGGTAAAGACCAGACAATTGATCCTTTCGTTTGCAGCACAGATCAAGATTTGATGCACGCAATCTGAAATTAAGAGGCGGCAGGAACAAGGATCTCAAGGTTTTGCCGCGGTAAGGTTAGGTCGCTACCGTTTGGCTGAGTAAAGAGCTGGTTCCACTCAGATGTTTTTGGTCACTTTATGTGGATTTAGACACAAATGGTGATAGATGCAACAGTCCGAGAGTTTGACCCATGCCAAATCAAACTTTATGGGCATGATAGATGTGGCCTACCCTCTTACCTGATATCTATAAAGATTTAATATGTCGTGTTCGGAATAATGTAGTATGGCTTTAAGAGATGTAAAACCTTTGGATGACGAACAATGGAAACAGGTAACCAATCAATTGAGATCAGGCCCCACTGATGAATCCATTAAGACTGTAGAAGATGCCTTGAAGCTTGCCAGTAAATTGAAGGAAGAGTAGTCTGCCTGAATTATGATTCCAGATGTTATTGACTTTAGCAATGACGTTTCCATGGTAATGCTCAAACCAACTACGCCCACAGACAAAGAATTTGAATGCAAAAACCCGTCATACACTGAATACTATCGAGTTAGCGCATTTGATGACATAAAAGACAAGGTTGGCCGAATCTGGCTTTGTATGTATAGGGAAAAAGTGATCGGGTTTATTTCAATCGCAATGGCACATATGAATCCCGAAAGAGACAAACAACTACAAAGAGACGGATACGGAAACATTCCGGCATTGTTAATTGGCCATCTGGCAACCCATAAGGATTATGAAGGAAAAGGTGTAGGGACACACCTCATAGCATGGGCAATTAGAGAAGCTGTACGCTCGTCCCAAAGAATTGGATGCAGGATAGTAATGCTAAACCCAGAAGATGATCCAAAAATCAGGACATACTATACCCATAAAGGATTTACTTATGTGCCTCAAAATGACAAGGAACGAGATGCCTTTTATCTGGACATCCAAACAAAACGAACCCCATGACCGGGACATATATCGATATAGACAGTCTTTATAGTTGTAAAGTCGTGTGTAGTTAACGACGTAAGTGAGTGCTCATTTTTACAACCAGAATCTCCTTTCTCCTCATGTAACAATGTTGTCACAAGTGCCTGCAGAAAGCAACATCCTGAGGATAGGCACGATATTGCAGGCATTATCTGATGTTAATATTGGCCGAGAGAAGTTTGTCAATGATTACAGATAAAAGATTTGTAAAATAGCAGATAATAAAAAAATACTAATATGTCAGCAAAAATAAAAATTTTTCGAGCAAATGATGTTGATCACATTAATATCTGACAAACGTAGCATGAACCTCTTCGAAGAATCCATCAAATCCAAGTATACAAAAATGAATTACACATCACATCTTAACCAATTCAAAGAGTTTACCGGTGTTTCTTGCGAAGATCAATGGCTGATGATTCCGCAAAAAGATCTGCAGATTATGTTGGAAAACTACATCATACATTTAAGACATACTGCAAGTCCAAATTCCATACCTTCAAAATTTCGCGGAATAAAGCACTTTTTCATCATGAATAGAATCGAGCTTAATTGGAACGTAATTCACAAGATGTTTCCCCAAAAACAAAAACCGTCCAATTTGAGGGCATACACTACAAATGAGATAATGGCTGTATTGTCGCATACGGCAAGTTTCCGAGACAAGGCTCTAATTCACTTCCTTGCGTCAACCGGGGCAAGAATAGGCGTTTTTGATCATACTTTGTCGATCAAGCATATGCGTAACATGCCGCGAGGATGCATGGCCGTGTTGCTTTATGCAGGTAATGTTGAAGAGTATTGGGCATTTCTCACCCCACAGGCCACCAAAGCCCTTAACGCGTACCACAGTCTGCGTAAACGCAACGGCGAGATATTTGAGTTGGACACTCCCGTATTTGCAACATCAAAATTCACTCCAAAGCAACTTGGTTGGAGCGGTGCCAGATCCGTAGTATACAGAACCATACGTCGGAGTAATCTGACAAGACATAAACAGAATGGACGATATGATGTGCAGGCCGACCATGGATTCAGAAAGAGATTCAACACCATACTAAAACTGGACAATTCAGTAAACCATAACGTTGCAGAAAAGCTAATGGGCCACAAGAATGGACTTGATGGTGTGTATCTCACACCAACTGTCAACGAACTGTTTGCAGAGTTCAGAAAGGCGATGCACAAGATAGAGATGTGATCTGTACATATCATGTGTAGCGTGTATGGGCAGAAAATGGCGTATGATCACCAATATTTACAATGACGTTTTATCTCTGTCCATATATGAAAAACGCTTTATTAAAAAAGGTAATAAACGTGCACGATTGCAAAGATGCCATGGTCCGTGTTGAAGTCGATTCTCAGTTGATTGGTTCGTTGGCCGAAGTCTACTACAAGGAATATTTGGATCAAAAAGGAGGGATGGGCTTTTACCCTTTGGAAAGAGTGCATACAAAAGTTGATTCTAAGGTACTAGATTTCAAAATTGGTTTTAACAGGCTTTAAATCAGAATACCTGAAGAGTTAATACCGGAAATTAGGGATGTGTCAAAACCAAAGTATATCAAAGACAGCCATTCCTACGTGTTTGACTTTCTAGCCTGCAAAATAAAGGACACAGAAAACATCTCGGATATTCTCAATAAATCTTCGGACAATTTTAGATGGGTCGAAGTCAAAAATGAAGGTGGTAAAGCCGTAACCAGCTTAAAACTATGAATAAAGTTAAAATTTCGTTTGTTTTGGTTGTAGTGCATAATGTAAAAAAAACTTCTTTTGACGTAGATCTCCGGTTCTATTATGATGAAATTCCAAGTTCGATGGTTGAATCCTAAGCTTTTTCCTACAAGAGCCACGCCCGCATCAAATCCGCATTGCCTGCTCAAACTTTTACTCTAATCTGACCTGTAAGCAATTTCTGCATCAAACCCTTCTTGAGTTTTTCCAACCGTTCTTTGTATTGTTGGTTCTTTTGTATGTATGCGTCAACTCTTTCCGGAGTTGACGCATTAAGACATCATAACATTGTAGCATTAATCATCTTACACATAAAACTTGCAATATTTTTAACACTTTTTGTGCGGATACTTGGATCATGGATTCAACAATACAGAAAAAAACCTACATCATTGTCATAA
>JAKZUU010000138.1:0-11275 GCA_047516405.1 Candidatus Nitrosopumilus sp.
AATCACAATTAACGGCTATGAGATAGAGTCATGGCTCGATGAGAACCATCCTGATACAGAGTATATCCCAGTAGACAGTCCTGCCGAAGCCTATGCTCTTCTTGCAGCAGGAGGTGCTGATGCATTTACCAGCGTGTGGCCGGTAGCTGCTCACCACGCAAAGATGTCCGGGATCGACAATGTGTACAATGTAGGTACTACAGGACACCAGTACGATCTTACCGTGGGGTACAGAAACGATTTGCCGCTATTGGGATCCATAATGCAAAAGACACTGGATAATATCCCGCAAGAAAGGATTGATTCCTGGTACGACGCAGTAGCACAGACAACAGACGATGCAGAGACACTAGAGTCAGTCGTAATAGGAGTCATTGACGACGCTATTGCACTGTATGATTCTGATCCTGCAAACGCCTTTGAGCAGATTACCTCTATGGAGTTGACCAATCCACAGTATCCTTTCGCTATGGATTATCTTACTACCCGAATTGTGGCGCACGGTGCATTTCCTGAGCGTGTAGGCGAGATCGCCGTAGCTCTCACTGAATCAAACATACCACTTGATGTGATTCTCTCAGATCTTGAGAAAGGCAATGTGTGGGCTGAATATGTCTTTGCAAACCCTTCAACAGGAATAGAGCAGACAAAGCGATCATTGTATGTGTTACATGACGGCTACATATTCTCATCAGGATATTATACAACATCTTAATTCTTAACATAAATATCTCATCAAACAATCCATATTGATTAAAATAGGATTCATAACATGTGTATTTTATAATCAAAACAGGTTCTGCTTGCACTTTAGTGATCCCGGCAGCTCGCGACAAGCCATTAATTGTTGGAGGTTGAAGTGGTTTCTAGAATTTGTCTGACGGCGAAAGTTCTTTTGTAGTGATGTCTGGCTCTGAAAAAGACATGAACGCAGATGCTCAAAAAAAATATTTACAACCAAGATAAGCAAGTGACCTAAACCTGTTTTTATTGCACGAAAATCAGATTTACTTGCAGGCATATTGCAAAAGATTGTCAGGCACGGACAAATCATACCATGTGATGAAAAAACAATTGACGGCAATCATGTACGCCACATTGTTACAACACAAAGATCAAATTTTTTTAAAAATAAAAAGCAAGATTTGCTGCAACTGCAAGACATGCAAGAAAATATTGACTGTTCCTAGGGCTTGTGGGATTTCAATTCTGTGCAAGGTGTCGCGTCAACACACACAAAAAAAACATCTCAAAAATGGATAAAAAAGATGCCGATGACAGGCAAAAACCGGCTTTCATGTGGGGATACAGACCAATAGACTTTTCTTAGTTAAAATCATACCAACTGCAATGTTGTATCATTTTGAACTCCAAATGGCAGGAGTAATCCTGCTTACTGCTATGACCGTATGTGGCATCTTTGTCTGGTTTAAACGGCGAAGAGAGAGTGCTGAGAGTGATAACCCTCAAAATTCATTAAACGAACCTGATGACCAACAGCGCAGCAGTGATGATGATGATACGTTCATCTAATAGATAAAATAGCTGATGATTCATACATATGTTGTGAATCTGACGATTGGAATTACTGGCAGCACCGGCGCAATTTACGGAGTTCGTTTACTTGAGGTTCTAAACGAACTGAAGATAAAGACGCATCTGATTATCTCAAAATGGGGCGAAAAGTGCATCTCTATGGAGACTGACTATACACTAAAAAAAGTGAAATCCCTGGCAACTGCCGTCTCTGAGGAGAGTAATATGGCGGCAAGTGTCTCAAGCGGAACCCATAAAGTTGACGGCATGATAGTTGCACCATGCAGCATGAAGACATTGTCTGCAATTGCAACTGGCTATGATGACACTCTTATTGCAAGAGCAGCTGGGGTGACTATAAAGGAATCAAGAAAACTGGTTTTAATGACAAGGGAGTCGCCCTTGTCTGCAATTCATCTTGAAAACATGCTAAAGCTGGCAAGATTGGGCATAGTTATCTTGCCACCTGTGACAGAGTTTTATACAAAGCCTGAATCAATTGATGATATTGTTAATCACTCAGTTGGAAAATGTCTGGATCAATTCGATATTGAACATAACTTATATCCACGTTGGGGCAGTAGTGGCAATAATAATAATAATAATGGTAGTAGTAGTGACAACATACTGTGATTGCACTTGGCAAAATTTTCTCTGGAACGCACAATACATGACATAAAAAACGAATCGGTCTTTGAGATGTTCTCAAATTTTGAAAACTATCAGAAACTATTCCCGCAGCATTTTCCCTCCGTCCGCATCCGCTCCATTCGCGGCAACACATCAGTCGTGGAACAGCATCTGAATCTTGGAGGAAGAGAGCTGCTGATTATGGCAAAACATGTATCAAAGAAACCCGTACTGCACGAGGTTTTTGTAATTGGCGGCCAAATAAAGGGAAGCCATATCAGAGAAGAGTTTGTCAAACTAAATACGGGGACAAAAGTTCTAGTTGATGTTGACTTGAAACTTAAGGGAATATCTGAAATAATACATGTGCAACTCAAAAAAAATACCGTCAAGGACGACTATGCAAAAATTTTGGATGATTTTATTTTATCGCTCAAGTAGTCTCACTTGTTTCCTTGTCTTTGAAATCCTTGAGTTCCTTCTCTCCCTGGATTTTTCCCTTCTCAAACTCCCCTTTTGCCTTGCCTATGGTCTTTGCAAGTTCCGGAATCTTTTTTGCACCAAAGATGAACACCACTACGATAACAATGATGAATATCCACTCTTGCCCTGCAATAAAGTTGGCCAAACCCTCTGCTACCATGTCTATGTTTAATCAAATTTAGATTTAAGTGTTCAACTTTGCTCTTTTTCTGCGTTCTATCACTGCCATGCCTGCAATGTATAATGCGATCATCGGTCCTGCGATAAACCACATCGTTACACCGCTGCCGTCAGGGGTTACAACTGCTCCAAAGATCACAATTACAACGATCGCATATCTGATGTTCTTCCTCCAAAAATCAGGCTGGACCATTCCTGAGACTGACACTGCATACATTACCAGGGGAAGCTGAAACGAAAAGCCAAAAGCCAGTAAAAACTGCAGGACAAATGTCACAAACTCTATAACGTTAAGAAACGTAACCAGTCCTGCCGATTCCCCATACCTGTACAAAAAATCCAGAATATACGGGATCACCAGAACATATGAGAATACGCAGCCTGTGATGAACAGCCCCAAAATCGGAAGTGTGATGCTCCTGCTGATCTTTATCTCGTTTTCTTTTAATGCCGGCTTGATGAATCCTACCATCTCTCTAATAATTACGGGCATTCCTGCAACAATGCCTACCAGTGCTGCAATGTACACTTGTGCAAAAAACGCCTGTCCTGGTGCCGTTTGAATCAGCTGAACGTCCTCCGGGACCAGGTTGTCCCTCATATAGTTTGTAATCTGTGCTGCCATGTTGTCAAGCGGATCAAGAACCGGATAGTATACTGTGAACTGGCCCACCTGGACTGGTTGTGCATGACAAGTTAAAACAAATGCCGTAATGATGCCAACTAGCAGTACGATGCGCAGTAGTCTCTTTCTTAACTCCTCGAGATGCGCGTTAATGCCTTCCAACACCAACCTTTGTTTTTAAAACTATATCTATCATGGGTTCTGCAAAGTTCTCAGAACATGTCTTGTGGGCACCGGCAAGTTATCGGCAGGCAATTCTATTTGGAGAATGTCAGCAGATTGTCGTGATCCTGTAAAGTGTTATTCAAGACGAACACTTGCCATGTTATCAAAAAACATCTTTCTCAATATATGGCTGACAACAACTTCAAGTAGCCATGGCATCTACTAGTCGTTTAAAACTCTGACAATCTGTCAATTTTGCACAATCTATCTTTGAAGCATACTCCGGCAATCGATTTTTTTTATATTGTATCTTTCTTTCTAAAATTTTAGATGGTTTGTCATCTATATTAAATCCCAAAGAATAACAAATCCATTCTTCTATTTCGTATGTTAGCAGTACAATCTTAACATGTTGTGCGTCTTCTTTTTGGATATACTGAGATATACTTGCCTTTTCTGTTTGAATTGGCTTATCATCAGCATCTGCTAAAATTATTATGCGAACGTCTTTATCTTGTGTCTTAATTATTTTTGCCAACTTTGGCCCAATTGGGCTGCGTCGAGCACCAGTCATTTTGCCAGAAAACAACCCCTCGCCAAGTTTTTTATCAAATAATCGTTTGATGAATTCGCCACCGTATGTATCCTCTACAAGAAAGAAAAATCTCATATCTTGTCGTATATCCAACTCTCACTCACAGTGATGCCCTTGTTCATTAGTTTGATCTTTAATTCTTCTGGGTCTTTGACTCTTCTGCAACTAGTTTCACGGTCTGTTTTTTCAAGTATAATGAGATCCTCAGGTTCCACAAGATCTATGACTGTTGGAGAATGAGTAGTCAGCACAACATTTGAGCTGCATGTCTTCAATTCATCAATAATGTATTCAATCATCCTGGCATGCAATGATGCCTCCATCTGATCTATCAACAAAAATCCTGGTTCCAGTTCTATGCATGCAAGTATTGCAAGCAGTTTATAGAATCCATCAGGAATCGAGGGCGAATACATCTCCATACCGCCCTCATTAACAGATAGTGATACTTGACCATCATTAGTTAAATCAAATCTAATCTGCCAACCTGGAAACAGCGCTTCCAGTGCAAGCTCAAAGCGTTCAGGCAATCTGCCGGAGTTTTTGGTGTACCACCTAAACAATAGATTTATCAGTCCTCTACCGTCTTCCCCTAGATTGGATTGCTGATTAACCGAGGAAGATTGACGAAGGTTGCCATAACTTAACTGTCTTAGAAAGATAATCTGTTTGTCACCTGCAAGAACGTCAACTGCATTGCGGCATAATGGAATTGATATGCCGTGTTCGTTTACAACTGATGGTGAAAGTACCGTCAAGACATGCGGTTCACTAGAAGTAATTACATACAAACACATTAAATCCGAATCAGAGAGATGCAATGCGCGAAAAGTCTGGCTGGAAAGATTTTTCAAGATTGAAACGTCGTTTGGTTGATGTAACGCTATAGGTTCTTTGAGTAATAAACTATCAAAGGAGTCACTTTTAGCTGCAGAGAATTCAGATAGTACAGATGTATATTTATTCCAAAATTCTTCTTTAATCTTATAGACTGCATTCTGAAAACTGCGTTGAACAGACAAGTAATTGGAAATATTGAATTCCTCTTCTAGAAATTCAAGCTTGTTACTCGAACCAGATATCAGTGCCTTGTATTCCGCGTCATAGTTATCCACATTATAATTGAACTGTAGACGGATTGGCAGGCGCTCATCATGGGACCACACCAAATTGCCAAAACCCCACCAAGGTGCAAAGGGGTACTGTGGAGACTGGTTTGAATTAACGCATAAATCTACAAACTTGAATAACTCCAACACGTTTGTTTTTCCGGTTCCGTTTGCTCCAATCAGCACATCGAACTTTTTAAAATCAATCGTACAATCTTTCAAACTCTTGAAATTCTCAACATGAATACTGGTAGTCTTATCTTCCACGCTTAAATTATGACTTGTTGAACTATATAGTTGTGTGGAGGAATAGTAAAAAACCAATGTTCAATGCTAGGCAGAGGTTATGAAACAAGATGGGTTGATTTGTTATGAATCCACGAACGCAAAGATCAAAACAGATCATGAGAACTAACTAACGTTGTGTCAAACTGATTCAAATTCCTTTAGTGTGAGATCACATACAAACCATGAAAATAGGTACTAGAGTATTCAGAAAGATGTCATGTGGGTATTGGCAGCAGTTTTGCCTCCGGCAGTCCTGCACTCTTTAGCTCCTCTGCTGACAAGTGCTCAAACTCCAGTGATATGACTGCCCTGGTGTCAAATTTCTTCTCCATCTCTTTTGCCAGCTCACTGATATCCAGGGCAGAAAAGATCTCTTTTGAGTCTTTGAGGATTATTCTGTCCCCCTTCTCCATGTCCTTGCCGTTGAACCTTCCCTGAAGAAAACTGGTAATTGCAGGCAACTCTTTTTTGTCTATGTTGTTGTAATAGTAGCAGATTCCGTGTATTGACTCATAGTCATATGCTGTTCCGTGCCTGTACATGAAGACACCTATAAAGTGAGCCCCTTCCTCAGGCTCCCTGATGCATTTAATCTCCCAATTCAGCAGTTTTGTCTCGTCATAGGCATAGTTTGTCATCTCCTCTGATGTTATCTTCCAATATCTTGATCTGTTTTTTGCCATGCCTTGTTGTGGATTGCACTGGTATAAATTCCATATTAATTGGACATCCGGCATCCGTTTTGCCGTCTTGTACTGTCTGTCCCTTATCCTGCCGGTATGATGATAATTATGATGCATCGAACGCACCTGTCTGACAGTTTTGACTTTATCGCCTCCTTTGACTTTGCGCATCTCTGGATAATTTTTGGAGTGTGTCTGACTGCATCGGACTGACATGGTTCTGTACAATAACCACAACAACACTGATCACCGAAACATCAGGCTTCCAGCAGTCATGGCCGCATGTCTGGCAGATTCGACGAATCTGGCAGGTTCGGCATGTCTGCAAATGCACCGACGAGTGTTTCCCCCTATTCGACACTCAAATTCTTTTAACCACTACGAAAAATATGACAGCACAACTAGAAAAATTATGCAATTCTGTCAACTAAACTTGGCAAGCACTAATTATGTTGTATTATGTAAGAATAATGTAATTGGTATACGTTAAAAAAGTTGAAATTTTCGGCTTCAAATCATTTGGGTTTAAAAATACAACTGTCACATTCAAACAGGGCCTGATATCGATATCAGGCCCCAACGGCTCGGGCAAAAGCAACATCCTCGATGCCATCATCTTTGCAATGGGTGAGAACAAGCCAAAGATTATGAGAGTTGACAAGCTAAAATCCCTCATTCATGACATCGAGGGAAACAGGCACAGTGCAAAGATGGCAAGATCAAGTGTACATTTTGACAACTCTGACAGAAAAATTCCCGTCAACTCTGACCTTGTAGAGGTTACAAGGGAGCTTGATGCAAACGGTGAAAACACATACTATCTGAACAAAAAAAAGACAAACCGCAGCAACATCCTTGATCTGCTCGATATGGCAAATGCAGGTCTTGGACAGCTAAATGCGGTGCAGCAGGGAACCGTAACTAGAATATCCGAGTTCACCCCTGAGGAAAAAAGAAAGATACTCGAAGATCTGATCGGCCTCTCTTATTTTGATGAAAAAAAGACCGAGTCCTTAAAACAACTCGAGGACGCAGACCGAAGACTGGAGATTGCACTGGCCAAAATGGGCGAGATCAAAAAGAGGATTGACGAGTTAGAAGAGGAGAGAAACCAAAAACTACGTCATGATCTCCTGACACGTGAGATAAATCGGTACAAGGCGATATCTGCTGCAAATCAGTTAAAACTTGTCTTCGAAGAAAAGACCATCAAAAAATCTACTGCACGTACACTGGCCTCCGAGGTCACGACACTTGATGGCTCAAGGGATCTACTCAGATCAGAGATTGCAGCTCTGGATGCTCAAAAAGCAGAGCTGATGGCAAGCGCTGATGCATACAACACTGCAAAATCATCGCTTGATCTTGAGATAAGCCAGGCAATGCAGCAGTACGAGACCTCCAACAACTCCATCTCGACATCAAAAAAGCGGCTGGCACAGATAGATACCCGCATTCCGGAGATTGCAGGCGAGATTGAAGAACTGACCCGCA
The DNA here is from genome assembly GCA_047516405.1 of Candidatus Nitrosopumilus sp. GTDB lineage: Archaea > Thermoproteota > Nitrososphaeria > Nitrososphaerales > Nitrosopumilaceae > Nitrosopumilus. The sequence continues at coordinate 7,789 of JAKZUU010000138.1, forward strand.
TCCAAAACAAGATCCGCACTGACATCTCATCGCTCAAAGAGTCCCTGGGGCAGACTGGCACATACAAAGACAAGATTCGGGTAGACCTTGACCGCATCGACTCTCAAAGAGACAGGATACTTGAAGAACAGTCGCGTGCAGCTGCAATGAGATCAGAGACTGACAACAAAATCAAGTCTCTTACCGCGCAGCTCAACGATGCCAAACTCAAACTTGCAAAGATCCGGCATCAAAAAGAAGAGATGGGTAGCAAACTTTCTGCAAACTCTGCAAAGCTTGACGAACTGGAGAAGGCCATCCTCGCACTAACTGTCCATAAAACTCGGATGGATGGCATGATAAATAACCACACCGCATCTATATCTGAGATAAAATCCAGAATCGCAAAACTACACACTGCCAAATCCAAGACATCCCATGACTGCGAAGAGCTGGAACTGATACTTGAAAAATCAAGCAAGGCTGCAACCCAATACGAATCAAAAATTCAGACTGTAAAGGGATTCATGCATGAGGACTACACGGTTGCAAAGTTAAAGGAGAATGCCCATCTGCTTGGAATCCGCGGCCTGGTCTATGAGATTATCTCTTGGGACAAAAAGTATGAGCGCTGTGTCTTGGCAGTAAGTTCTGACTGGATAAAGGCCATAGTTGTAAAGGATTTTGCAACGCTGCTTGGAATTGCCGAGGTTGCAAAAAACAAACGCCTTGCAAAGCTGAGGATAATTCCTCTGGATGCGATTCCACAGTTTGAGTTGACCCTGCCTGAGGAACCTGGAGTTTTGGGGGTTCTTGCCGACTTTGTAGACTGCGATCCCATGTATTGTGCCCTCAAAACATTCCTATTTGGCAATGTTGTACTGACACAGGACAGAGAGTCTGCATTTAAGATGTCCAAGCTTGGCTACAGGTCAGTCACCATTGCCGGTGAATACTTTGAGGCAAACGGCGGCACTGTGGTGATTGACATAAATTCAAAGATCTCAAAACTGACAAAACTGATCTCCATGAGCAGTGATATTGACGGACTGCTGCGCTCCATTGCATTGATAAAGAGATACGTGCTCAAGAAAAAAAACTCTATGAAAAAATTGGAGGAATCCATCGCCTCACACAACAGGAGGCTGTCACTGTCTGAGAACTCTCTGACTTTGACTAGTGAGAACTATTCGAACCTAAAATCAAGGATTGACTCCATTAAAAATACAAGGGGGCATCTCACAAAAAGAATCTCCGAGCTGAGTGCCAGAAACACCGCCATCGCATCTGAGATAACCTCTGAGAAATCAATGATTGATTCCATACAGGAACAGATTACATCTGTAGAACTGCCGCACGCCTCTTACAGAGGAGAAGACAAGACTGCAAAACGCCTGGCTGAGGCCAACAGGCTAAAGTCAGAATTTGAATCGCTGCACACCAGCATCATGAACCAGTATACTGACCAGGCATCCCAACTTACAACACTTCAGACACAGCATCACGGCCAGGACTCTGAATCTGCCCGTCTTACCACTGAAGAGAATTCTCTGGCTTTGGAACGCCAGGACCTAGGGGAAAAAATCCAAGAGCTGGAAAGACTAAGAGAGTCAAAAAGCGCCACTCTTGTCAGTTTAAGACAGAAAGAACAGGAGCTGATATCAGGTTCGGGCTTCTCTATCAAGGACATCCAAGAGTTCGATGACCGTTTAAAGACACTCTCAGAGAAGGACAGGGACCTGACCAGACAGATAAATGCCATTGAACGCCAATCTGATCTACTGGGCCGTGATCTTCATGACCTGGCTGAAAAAGAGTCCAGACTAAAACAGATCCTTACCACATTTGGATTCCAAAAGGGCACCGAAACATTCGATGTCGAGCTTATCATAGACGGGCTGTCATCTGAGTTCTCGTCACTTTCTGCACTCAATGCAAAGGCTCCCCAGACATATCTTGAGGTCTCATACGGGTACCGCTCTATGTCTACCAGAAAGAACTCGCTTGAGGAGGAGAGAAACGGCATCGTCAAGTTCATCGATGACATTGACAAGGACAAACGACAGATGTTCCTTGATGCATTTGACATAGTCGACAAGGAGATACGTCTGATATTCAACAAGATGACCGGCGGGAATGCCTGGCTTGAACTGCAAGACGAGGACGACATATTTAGTTCTGGCATCTCATACCTTCTTCAATTTCCCAACAAGCCAAAGAGGGAGTCGACGTCAATTAGCGGCGGCGAGAAGACGCTTGCTGCCATCGTATTTGTCCTTGCCTTGCAGAAACTAAAGCCGTCACCATTTTACCTGTTCGATGAGATCGATGCACATCTTGACGCTCCGAACTCTCAAAAACTGGCAAAAATACTGGAAGAGCGCTCAAAGGAGAGCCAGTTCATCATGGTGTCGCTAAAGGACTCTGTAATACAAAAGGCAGATCTGATTTATGGCGTGTTTCCAAAAAACGGCGTCTCAAACGTCGTTATATACAAAGACAAGCGGGTTCCTTCAATCGCTACTTCTGGTACCACCACCACCCTCTAATTTTACATAGCAGGCGCAGTAGTGCTCGGGACCTGCCTCCTCCAACGGCGGCTCTTTGCTGCATTTGTCGATGACGTAAGGGCATCTTGCCCTGAACCTGCACCCCTGATATGCCGGGGTATCATCAGGCTCGTTGATTCGTATCGTCTTGTACCTGTACAGGTTCTCAGGGTCAGGCTCTGAAATTGCATCAATCAATGCCTGTGTGTACGGATGTTTTGGCTCGTCCAAAACCTGGGTTATCTCCCCCATCTCCACAATCTTTCCCATGTACAAAATCCCTATGCTCTGGCCAAAATATCTGGCAGTTGCCAGATCGTGTGTAATGTAGATAAATGAGATGTTGTGTGTCTTTTGCAGTTCCTTCATCATCTCAAGCATCTCTGCCCTGACTGACACATCAAGCATTGATACGGGTTCGTCTGCCAGTATTATCTTTGGGTTCAGTGCCAGTGCCCTTGCCAAAACCACCCTTTGTCTCTGCCCTCCGGACAACATGTGTGGATACCTCTTTGCAATGTCCTCTGCCGGCTCCAGCCTTACCTCTTGTAGGACCTTGATGACCCTCTTCTGCCTCTCTTTTTTATCCCCGATGTTGTGTATCTCCAGCGGTTCTGAGACTATCTGCTCTATCTTCATCCTTGGATTTATAGAGTCGTATGGGTCCTGGTGTATCATCTGGCAGTTCATTCTAATCCTCTCCAAACTCTTTTTGTCATCATCAATGACTTGGTTCTCAAAGATTATCTCCCCTGAATCTGCCTGAATTGATTTTAGGATCAGTTTTGCTATGGTCGACTTTCCAGATCCAGACTCTCCGGCCAAGACAAAGACCTGTCCCTTTTTCAAAGAGAATGTCACATCATCTACTGCCTTTACAGTCGTTGACTTGGAGCTGAACATTCTTTTTTTTGTGTAAAACTTTGTCAGGTGCCGTACCTGCAGTATCGTATCAGTCT
>JAKZUU010000139.1:0-13427 GCA_047516405.1 Candidatus Nitrosopumilus sp.
GTTCTCATGATCTCCTCCTCACTTAACAGACTGGAATCCAGCCCGCTTCTCTCCAAATTTGTGACAGAGGAGCACAGCATTGATGCAACAAATGTCGGGCTGGTCTCTGTCTTTTCAGTTATTTTTTCAAACAACTCTGCATACCGCGAGTCAAACAGCTGCTCTGCAAGTTGCAAGTTGATGCCGTACCTGGTCTGTATCTCTTTTATTGACTCGTCCCACGACTTGGGTATGTCCCTGATTGCCCTGTCCATCTCCTCTCGTGTGACAAACACCACCGGAATATCAGTTTCAGGATACATTCTTGCATCCCCTGGACGCGGTCTTAGAAATTTTGTCTCCCCTGACACGGTAGCCAGCCTTGTATCAATTGGTATCTTGTGATCTCGGATACGCTCTACCCTTGAAATTACCTGCTTTACAACAATGTCAATCTTATCTCTTGGCGCAGCTAGTATCAAAAATGCATCATCTGTACCAATACCAAAACTGTTCTTCAACCCGTCAATTTCATCATCTGTTATGCCATAGCCTGACAGCGCCTCATCCGAGTGAAAGACACCTCCTATCCCAAAGAATCGCACCAGTTCTGCTATCTCCCTTCCCAGTCTTATTCCGCTGTATGGCGTGTATCCAAACAAGCCTGCCATCCTTCTGAATGCGACTGCTGTGACCCTCTGCCCATTTTTTATGGCTTTTCTGATAATCTTTGATTCACATCCATCAAACAGTTCTGTGATGTCCCTATAGTCGTCTGTGTCGTGTTGCCATCTGCATCCTTTAATCTTCTCTGAAATCTCAAGCAACCCGCTCTGTCTTTTTGCCTCATACTCTACAACCTTCTCTAACTGTTCCAGCTGCTGGACTCCCTTTACCTCTATTACTATCCCGTCCCCGTCTCTGATGGATACATTAACGTCCTGTCTAATCGTGCCAAGTCCCCTCCTCACCTTTTTTGTACTGCGCAATATCCTGCCAAGTGTCAGCGCAATCTCCTTGATCTCATGCGTTGCCCCTATCTCAAACGGGTCTGTTGCAATCTCAACTAGCGGTACCCCCAAACGCTCCAGACCGTACTCTCTTACATCCCCCTTATCCCCCAGTATCTTCGCTGCATCTTCTTCAAGACAGATTGACTGTATCCCTATTCTCTTCTTGCCCACACTGTAAAATCCGCCGTGTGATACCAGCATGGTTCTCTGAAATCCGGCCGTGTTTGAGCCGTCAATGACTGTCTTTCTCATGGGGTATATCTCTGTATACACATTTGATCTTAGTGCCGCAGATATGCCCAGCGCAATGCTTTTTGCATGCACATCCAACTCGTTTGGCGGTGCCTCATCATGTTCCACCAAACAGCTGGTCTGATCATCTGCATAGTATCGTATGCTCTTTGATTTAGAGCTCTCAAAGAGCACTGCGGGATCAAACTTTCCATGCTCGCCCTTTGACATCCTCAGCCTTCTTTGGAACTTTATCGTATATTTTTCTGGTTCTGCCGGCACACAGCTGCAAAACAGTTTTTTGCCGGTTGCAAGCTGCTGATGAATCTCCAGTCCCACCATGACTCCCGCATCTTTGATTGAAAATTCCTTCAATGACTCCCACCATACTCTGAAAACTCTGATGCGACCTCTTTGAGCATTCTCTGTTCTACCTCTTTGGAATCAACTGTATCGCCTGTAACCCACATTGCCTTTACCAGTGCAACCTCTGCTATCATGTTGCCCAGAGGAGTTATCCCTAAATTCAGCAGGTCCCTGCCGCTCTCATAAACTGTCATTCTTACCTTGCCGTCCAGGCATTGCGATGTCATTCCCATAAAGATGCCCTGCCTGTGCGCCTTTTCTACTGCAGGGTACATGTTCTTTCCGATATGTCCCATCCCTGTCCCCTCAAAAATTATCGCGTTGTACCCTGAATTAATAATTGATTCAAGCATCTCGGCTTTGTATCCGGGATGATACTTTACAAGGGCCACGTTCTCATTTAGTCTGATTTTTGGAGTGAACCTGTCATCTGCAAAGAAATCAGTCTGCATGTTTTTGTCAATTGAGTTGTTTTTGTCACCACCATCACCACCACCATCATGTCCATCGCTACCATCACCACCATCCATCCTGACCAAAAACGCCGGCTCTCCTCCGACTGTCTCAAATGCCCCTCTCTTGCTTGCATGGTTCTTTCTTACCCTTGTGCCGACATGGCATGCAATCACATCGTCACTGCCGTCTTTGTGCATTGCAACGTATACTCCCCTCGCATCTGCGCACTCTGAAATGAATTTTACGGTGCCTATCAAGTTTAATGCAGCATCAGATGATGCCCTGTCAGACGATCTCTGGGCTCCTACCAGCACGATGGGCATCTGAAAGCCTGCAAGCGCAAAACTAAGAAACGATGATGTGTAATGCATGGTGTCAGTCCCGTGCGCAATAATGATTCCCACATAGTCTGACTCTGCGTATTCTGATACTGCTTTTGCAATCTCAAGCCAGTGTGCGGGCACAATGTTCTCAGAGTACTCTGAGAACAAGACCTTTGCATCAATGTTTGCCATCTCTGATAATTCCGGCACTGACTCTACCAACTCTTCTGCAGTCAGTACCGATGTGACTGCCCCCGTTCTATAGTCTACCTTGCTTGCAATGGTTCCTCCAGTAGTTAACAGCAAAATGTTTGGCAGCCCTGCTCTCTTTTCAGTCTTTTTTTCAGTCACTTGTTTTATATCATCAGATGGTGCAACCACTTTTGAGATCTCTTTAATTGCATCAATTGCCAAACCCACATTGTATCCACTTTTCAGTTTCACGGTGATGTGTGCATCATTGCAATACTCGTATCGTGGCATCACCACTGCTTGTATCTCTTTGCCATCCTCACCATCATCTTCTTTACCTACGATCTTCACCGTATCGCTGACTGCAACCCCGTTATCTGACAAAAACTTTAGCGCGCTACCTTTGTACCCAGTATAACCTGACATCAACAACTGTACAATCTTTGATTTTATTAACTATCTGTAGTATGACGCAACCAGTTTCTCGCCCAGCTTCAAATCCTTTTGCTCACGGACCTTTTTGACTGCCTCCTCAAAGTGTTTCATCGTGACTTTGGCATCAATGGCGCTCTTCTCTATGTCTTTGACGTCAGGATGTGAGTCCAAAAATTCATGAATAACCAAAGATACTGCAGTGTTTGCAATCGCTGCAGTGTCAGCTCCGCTCAACCCGTCAGTCAATTCTGCAATCTTGTCAATGTCAACATGGGATGGGTCACTCTCATCAGTAATTGTTGGTACCTTGGCTGCGTTAATCTTTATGATGTTCTTTCTGCTCTCCTTGTCTGGCAGCGGTATCTGTATAATCTTGTCAAATCTTCCCGGTCTCAGCAAGGCGGGGTCTATCATGTCTGCCCTGTTAGTTGCCGCAAGCACTATCACGCCGTGCATGTTCTCCATTCCGTCAAGTTCAGTCAGCAGCTGGCTGACAACACGTTCGGTAACTGCAGTCTCGCCTCCTGCACCCCTGATTGGCGCAATTGAGTCAATCTCATCGAAAAATATCACACATGGGGATGACTGGCGAGCTCTCTTGAATATCTCCCTGATTCCTCTCTCTGACTCTCCGACCCATTTTGACAACAGTTCAGGACCTCTTACTGAAACAAAGTTTGCCTCACTCTGGGTTGCAACTGCCTTTGCAAGCAGCGTCTTTCCTGTACCGCTTGGCCCGTGCAACAATATTCCTCTGGGCATATTGTGTCCCAGCTTGTCGTACAATCCGGGATACTTCATTGGCCACTCTACTGCCTCTTGCAGCTCTCTTTTTACCTCATCTAGACCTCCGACATCCTCCCATTTCACGTCTGGGTTCTCGATGAACACCTCCCGCATTCCGGATGGTGTTACCTCTATCAATGCTTTCTGGAAATCATCGTGGTTTACAATCAGTTTATCTAATGTCTCTGGTGGCAATTTCTCCTCTTCCAGACTCAGTACCGGCAATAGCCTTCTCAGGCACTTCATTGCCGCCTCCTTGCAGAGATACTCCAAATCCGCCCCGACGTATCCGTGACTGACAGATGATATCTTGTCAATATTTACATCATCAGCCAGCGGCATATTCCTGCTATGTATTGCCATGATGTCCTTTCTTCCCCTCTTGTCAGGCACCTTGATCTCAATCTCCCTGTCAAATCTCCCCGGTCTTCTCAGTGCGGGGTCAATAGCATTTGGCCTGTTCGTTGCAGATATCACAATAACTTTTCCTCTGGCCTCCAGCCCGTCCATCAGTGACAGCATCTGTGATACGACACGGCGTTCCACCTCTCCTGTCACTTCTTCTCTCTTTGGTGCAATGGAGTCAATCTCGTCTACAAATATTATCGATGGTGCCTTCTCCCTTGCCTCCTTGAATATCTCACGCAGTCTTGCCTCACTCTCACCGTAAAACTTGCTCATAATCTCAGGACCTGATATGCTGATAAAATGCGCATTGCTCTCATTTGCAACTGCCTTTGCAAGCAACGTCTTACCTGTTCCCGGAGGACCGTACAACAACACGCCTTTTGGAGCCTCGATGCCCAACTTTTCAAATATCTCGGGGTGCCTCAACGGCAGCTCGATCATCTCTCTTACTTTTTTAATCTCATTTGATATGCCTCCAATATCCTCATACGTAACTTGGGGCACTCCCCTTAATGTCTCCCCCTTCTCTGCAATGTGGAATACTGTCTTTTGTGTCACTAACACAGCATCAGCTGCCGGCGTTACCCCGATAACCTGAAATGTCAAACGTCCGCCAAAATACGGAACCATTACATTGTCTCCCTTAATCAGTGGAACACTCTCCAACGCATCTGCAAGATATCTCTCATCAATTGGAGGAATTGCCTCTAGCGGCGCAACAACTATCTTTTCTGCAGCTACTGCCTTTATCTTTCTGACAGTAATCGTATCACCTATCGCAATGCCAGAGTTGTTTCTGCCTAGCCCGTCTATTCTGATAATCCCCTTGCCCTCATCAGATGGATACAGCGGAAGGCACTTTGCCACTGTTCTGCGCTTGCCCTTGATCTCAATTACATCACCAGTTGATGCACTCAATGTGTCCATGGAATCGTAATCTATTCTTGCAACTCCCCTGCCCACATCTCTGGTGTATGCCTCAAGTACTTTTAACGATAAGGCGTTCTGACTCATACAGAATCAACACAGATGTAATTTTTATATCTTTGCGGCAATTCGACGTAAAAGGCTTAGATTCCACGCCTACAAGCTCTAACACGTGCCCAGCCTAACATCGTACAATTGACCAACACCTCATCACAAGCTTAAAATTCTCTCTGTCTATACAACCAACAACATGGGTAAAAGACCACTAGTTCGAAGACGGGGCCGTGGAGGCAATCAGTTTAGATCAACATCTACAGGAAAGGTAGGCGTAAAGGCAAATTATCCGCGATTTCCACTCTCAGAACAGCACGAGGGCAAGATAATTGACCTGATTCACGAGCGTGGCAGGGAAGCGCCACTGGCCAAAGTCAGGTTTGAGGACGGTTCTGTCTCATTTGTGCCTGCAATTCTTGGAACCATAGTGGGCAAGTCATTACATTTTGGATTAAAGTCAAAGCTTGAAAAGGGCAACGTTATCAGCGTGCAGAACATCCCTGACGGAACCGTAGTGTGCAACATTGAAAAGCACTTTGGGGACGGGGGCGCCATAGTAAAATCTGCAGGCACGAATGCCACAATATTCTCGCACGGCGATGACGGCGTGACTGTAAAGCTGCCATCAGGCAAGTTCACTACGCTGAACCCCAAGAACAGGGCCATGATAGGAACCCTTGCAGGCGGCGGTGCATCTGAACGGCACTTTATGAGTGCGGGAAACAAGTGGCGCAGCTTTAAGGCAAAGGGCAAAAAATATCCTATTGTCAGAGGCGTTGCACAGGCAGCATACGTTCATCCACACGGCGGCGGCAGGCACCAGCATGTCGGGCAGAGCTCCACAGTATCGCGCAATGCTCCACCGGGTGCCAAAGTTGGCAGTATTGCTGCAAGAAAGACCGGCCGTGCAAGAATCAAAGAGCGACGATAATTTCTGCAAAATTCATAAACTAGTATCGTGTTATGGCAACATGTCAAAACAGTGTGTCAGTCTGCTCGTATCAGGCAAGGTTCAAGGTGTATACTTTCGTCTGAGCTTAAAAGAGGTGGCAGACAAAAACGGCGTGTTTGGCTGGGTGAAAAACCTTGATGACGGCAGGGTTGAGGCCTTGCTGCAGGGGGAACCTGACGGCGTTGATGCAGTGGTGCAGTGGGCACACCACGGACCCAAAGATGCAGCGGTAAGCGGCGTGAAAGCCACACATCAGGAGATGGATGTACTGTATACCGGTTTTGTGATCACAGCCTAGTGAATCTCCTCAAACGCCTCTTTTATCCTGGCAAAATCCGGCTTTTCTGAGTTCTTTATGTGTATGATTTGCACCGGCGTCTTTCTGCTCCTTTGAATCTTCAATGCCACGCCGTCCTTTTGCGGCTCCACATCCAGGAACCACCTGAATGTCATTGACTTGCAAAAAACTATTCTATGCATCCTGACATCCTCTACCACCTTGTCACCAAGTGAAAAGCAGTAGTCCCGTATCTGATCGAACAGCGGCAATACAGAATCAGGAATCTGTCTTTTAAAGTCGTTGTATGTACGTCTGCTCCCAAAGGGCGTGATGATACTCATGTATACCGTTTTTATCTTGATTATAAAAATAATAGCGGTAGCAGCCCTGCCGGTCCCACTCTAGGCTAATAGCCCCTTTTCAAGGCATACAAGATCCGCCACGTAGACGAGGAAGCGTGGATGCTCCACCTTATGACTGCTCCCTCCCGGACCTTGTCACTTTCAATGGTTCAATCTCAAAGTTATCCCTTCGGATATTTCTTGACTTGTAACCACCCGCCTCGGCGTGATTTCATCTCCGTGTGCCAAGCGGGATTTACCAATCTAGAGATTTACCCGACAGTTGCTGATCTCTGCATATAGCCGGTTTCAGAATAGGGCACGGCTGGCACCCTGATCCTACCTACTACCGAATTGTCTAGAAAAGTGTGTTATATTTGCATTAGGTTTGAGTCATTTTTTCAGTTCCAGCAATACGCTGCACACAGAACACGTCTCACCAGTTGATTCGTTGCCGCAGCGCACACACCTTGTTCCCTTTTTTGTATCCGTGCTTTTGAGTGCGGCAGAGACCTTGAGGACTGACTGGTACAGGCCGTTCTTTACTCCTGCATGCCTGCCTTCAAGTGCGTTTAGAAACTCACGAATCTCTGTCCTGACCCCCTCATTCATGTGGGGGCATGGCTCTGACTGGAACGGTATGTCGTTTGTGAATGCATAAAACACAATCTCTGACTCGTATATCTCGCAGAGCGGCTTTATCTTTTTTATAGAGTTTTTTGCAGAGGTATCAGGGTCCATCCAGCCTATCTTTGTGGTGTCCCCTGAGAGCATGTTGATGAGAAATGTCTGCAAAGTGTCATCTAGGTTGTGGCCTGTTGCAATGATGTCAGCTCCGTTGTCTTTTGCCGCATAGTCCATTGCACGCCGTCTTAGCGTTCCACAGATGGAGCAGGACGACGATGTTATCTTTTGGTCTTCCCTTACATCCAGCGCCTCATCCAAGGTCATCTCAAAGAGGTCTTTGTACGAGTACACCTTGTGTCTTACATCCAATTCACTACAAAATTTCTCGACTATCTCCAGGGCCTCATTTCTGTATCCGGGTATTCCCTCATCAATCGTAATTGCTATGATGTTGAAATGGTGCATCCTTGCCATCTCGTTGATGATCTTTAGCAGTACAAGCGAGTCTTTTCCGCCTGAGACTGCGACGGCCACCAACTGACCGTGTCTTATCATGTTGTACCTTGATATGGTCTTTGCAGTCTTTTTTGCAATGGATTTTGAAAAGCATGCAGAGCACAGGCTCTCACCTGAATATTTTCTGGTATATGCTGCCTGCTCTTCACACCTGTCGCATTTCATGAGTTTAAACAGTTTTTTTCATTAATGATTCTTTAGATGTTTCACTGCGTGCAACGAATCTGGTGCATCCTCTGTCGCATCCTTTGCTGTATTACCTGTTCTTTCCGGTTATTACACTGTTTTCTTACAAAACATTCTTCTTTTTTTCCAAGACAGCAGCAGTATTTGTCACAACGTCCAGCCCTGTTTAGCGAGTTTATGAAAAATCAACCACACACGACGATCATTATAATATCTCATATCCTCAGATATGTTCAATGGCAAACTACTATCTTGATATAGAGACTACAGGCACAGATGAGGTCATGGATAAAATAATCACGATTCAATATGCAGAACTAGAGCAAGGCACCGGCAAGCAGGTAGGCGATCTAAAAATTCTCAAAGAATGGGATTCAGGGGAAGAAGAGATGATACGCCAATTCATCATTGACTCTCCGGTGGTCAACCCGTACAGCTTTGATTTTGTGCCCGTCGGCTACAACTTGGCATTTGAGCACAAGTTTTTGCTTGAAAAGACCAGCAAATACACAAAACTATTCCCAATTACCATTCTGTCAAGACCGCACATTGACCTGCACAATCTTGGAATTTTAATCAACGGCGGGAAGTTCAAGGATTCCGGACTGGACAAGTTTACAAGCAAGCCCAGCAACGGCAGCCAAGTCCCTGGTTGGTACAAGAACAAAGAGTATGAAAAGATTGAAAACTATATCCGGCAAGAGACAAAAGAGTTTATAAAATTTTACCGGTGGGCACACAGCGAACTGCCGTTACTCAAATCAAAACTTAAACAAGCGATGAGTGCTCCATAACTCTATTTTTTTTGAACATGCCTAATTTTTTCTCTCACTGCAATCTACTACAAAATATCAGTGTCTGCAAGACTTTTAGATGGTAAACCATCCGGATTTCAGGTATGACAGCGCAATGTTGAGGCCAAACACCACAAATGTGAATGCGTATATCCCAATCATTACCATGTTCACTGACTTGTCTGAAATCCTCTTGTCGATTATAATGTGTATGAATTTCCCTCCATCCAAAATCGGCAGGGGCAGCATGTTGATTATTCCTATGAAAAACGAGATCATCCAAAGCCACAGCAAAAACAGCGAAACGTTTGGATCACTCCATTCAATAAAATTCAACACCGGCTTGTATGCAAACGAGTTGTCCCTCATAATCCCTATCAGTCCCCTCTCTGGGTCATCAGGGGATTCCATGATCTCCACTCCAAACTCTAATGCCTGACTGTCCCTGATCACTGCAACGCTTGCCGCATCCCCCGGCCTCAGACTCGGGAAGTCGGCCGGCCCCAAAGTCGGTATCCCGTTAATCGATGTGATGATGTCATTTGCAAGCAGTCCTGCCCTCTCAGCTCCCGAGTCCTCTATGATTGAGAGTACAAGCACCCCGTCAGGCAGTTCATAGAATGCACTCAAAAGTGGTTCAGGCAGTATTATGGCAAAGAACGGATTCGTTAACAGGATGGCACCCAAAACAAATGCAAACAATACATTTGATGTGGCCCCTGCCCCAATGACCCGCAACTTTGAAATCTTTTTTGCCTTTTCAAACTCCTCCTCATCAGGTTCTACAAACCCTGCAAACATTGCAATAAATATCGCAAAACCGCCGGTCTTTATCTTTATTTTTTCAAGGGCCGCCACGATACCGTGTGCGCCCTCGTGGATAACTAGCACAATCGGGATTGAGAGCAAAAAGTATGTAATTGATGACGCTGATGTCAAAGTCACTCCCGGAATAAGCACTGTCAGTTCTGCAAAACCTTCCGGTGCGATAAAATAGTTTGAGATGTTGTTCAGCAAAAACCAAAAGGCAAAACCCATCATTATAAAGCCTGCAACCACGCTTGTATCTGCAAAGACTCTGATCCCTCGTTTCGTTCTGCTCAGTATCTTGATAAGGGTGGCGTTTATCCCCCTGTTCTTATACACCAGGCTGTACGCCTTTATCTCAAAACCATACTTTTCTAGTCTCAATGCCTTTGCAACAATGACTGTCACTACCCATGCGATCAAGACATAGATTATCGGATTGTCTGTAATAAAATCAAGTTCCAAACTAACTCTTTCTTTTTTTAAAACAAGGTCATTTATCGGTTTCTGTGAATATGACCAATTTTTCTGAGTTAAACGCCGCAAATACTTTCAATATGTGCAAGATGTGTGATTTTCAGTGCGTTTCTGATATGCATTTCAAACAATCCGAAAATGACATCAAAAATATTCTTTAGAATTTCCAGCAAAATGGCAACATGTTTCAAGCCCTAAAGGTCTTGATACAAATACTCAAAACTGCTACAAATTTGCAGCCGCACATCTATAAAATATCTTATTTTTACAGCTGTAATCTGCATGTAAAACGCAGATATTAAAAATATCTGTGCATAACCAGCATGTTTTATTTCTCGTAGCAACGGGGTTTCTTGCCAGGTCTGAATGCATCATTCATCATCGTCTTCGTACTTGTCATCCTCATCATCATAAATAAAAAATGTTGCAAAATTCTTTTTGTCAACTACATTGCGCCCTATCACCGCATATTTTGTAATGCCATACTCGGATTTCCTATCTTCGATCTGCTCCTTACAAAACTTGTAAAAATCTTTCATAGTATTGTTGGCATAGTATCCGAATCCAAAACCGCAGCGGCCATTAACTAGAAAACCTCCTCTTATTTCCCCCTTTGATACGACGTAATTGATTGTTTCCTTCATCATTTTTCCTATCTCTTTTTTCCGATCGTCTGGAAAATCTAGCAGCAGACTTGTAACCTCGGTAAATCCTTTTTGACGATACTTTTGCATATTCAACAACAGATCTTCCAATTTTACAGGGATGTCAAGCGTTCTTTCCGCATTCAAAAAATCTTGTTCGTTAATTCCTGCGATGGATTTTTTAACTGACACTGCTAGCATGTAATCCACATTCATCATATTTTCAAGATACCCTGATAAGGCGCTCAACTCAGATGTAAAGAGGACTGTATTGAGTTTATGCATTTTTGCCCTTTTCTCTAAATAATGAATAAGATATATCGGATGACGCAGTTTGTCTGTAATTGTATCCATGTCGTGCAGATAAAACAATAATGGGATTTGATGTTGAAAACTATGCATGTTATTGTACGCTATATTGGGAAGAAAATGACCTACACTGTCCAAGGTTATGCCCATAAAAAAAAACTTGTAGTCCACATCATGCTTTGTCTCAAACAATACATCTTTCTTTGACCTGTCTTTCCAGAACGTGACCTTGGATTCTGATTCCACATAACTTTTGATATCTTCTCCATTATGGGTTATTTTCTCAATTAATTCAAATACTGTATCTTTGTGATTTGTGCCCTTGCCGGAGACATCATGACCTACTACCAATATCTTGGTATCATACACCACAAGAAGATCAACCTTTCTGTCTTTATAATACACATTTTGAAATATGCATTCTTGCGGGAATACTCTTGAAAAATATTCATAAATTTTCTCATTGATGTATTTTAATTTTAGCTCAAAGAGGTCATTCCAAACAATAGGATCATCTTTTAAAATCGATTCGAGCAATACGTCCACTCTGTGCAGCTGCGTGTACAACGGCAAAAAGAATGATTCGTCATTTATCTTGATTATTGGCTTTGTTTCAAGAATGTTCTCAGATGTTAACTCGGGAAATCCCTCTGTCTGTCCGCCTAATGAACAGCTAAAAGTATTCAGATAATTTTTATACATTTCATAGTCGTTGCGGCCTTGCCTCTCATCAAGACGCACTGTTAAAAGATCTTGTGCATTTTTATAAAAATTTTTTTCAGCTGCAAGCCATGACGCATTCCTAGTATCGCATTGCACTTCAGTTAACGACTCGACTACATCTTTTGTTGCAGGGGCCGTTAATAATTTTTGTGTGGCATTAAATTTTTTATCTGACGATCTGAATCGTTTATCTACGTTAACTTGTAATTTTTCTGCGAATTTTTTTGCAAAATCATTGGCGTACCTGACTGTAAACCCATACTTTGTCATGATGTCTGAGTCTAGCGGTTCGAATACTCTTTGATAATACTCCTCTCTTTGTTCAGTGTAGATGCGAAAATCTATGGCATTATTTCTTTCATTGTACTCTATGTGTTCTATGCCCGATTCTTTGACACGATCTTTTTGCTTAAAAATTATATGTTTGTACTCGTCAGATGCCCCATGAAATTCTTCAATCTTGCTAATTAACGGCTCTTCAGATTTAAGATGATTGCCGTTAGATAAAATTAATCCCAAATCATACATGATAAAATAATCAGTTGTTAGATGAATTGAGTTGTCTTGTGCTGATAGCGCATCAATAGGCTTATTCAACCAGATGTCCGACATTACACAACTTGCCATCATCTCAATTGACCCGCATCCATTGAGCATCTCTTTGATCCGTTTTAATAGAATTTCCGTTAATTGTTCTTCTTCACTTTCATCCATATCGTTTGCAATTATACTCTCAATTAATATTATATTTGAATTTGTAAAATTTTGTAACAATATACTAGACCTGTTATATAACCAATTGCCATTACACAGCATATGTATATTTAAAAAATGTCATCTGTTTTGGGTAAATATGCACAACCTGTAGGAATTATCACGCATAGGCCTTCAGATAGAGATTGTCATGATCCCAAGTTCCCCAATGAATCGTCAATCCAACAGCAAGTCATATTACCATAGATCATAAACTACCAATGATTAGGCAGAATGAAAAGATCACTCATGAACAAACGAACTTCAATAGTATGACTGATGATGATATTGGAGACAAATTTCAACTTTTTAAAAAATCAAGCGAAAGTACAGTCACAATCTTTTGAAAAGTCATTCATGTGAGAGGCATTGGAAAACTGGAAAAAGAGGATTATGCCTTTTGGAGTTGATCTCTTCTATGCTGGAGATAAACACTGGAAACTTGGTGAAAAAAAGATCCAAAAAAATGTGTAGGATGTGATTGGCATGGTTTTGATTTGTGGTAAAAGTATCTCAATAATAGGATAAACGATTTAAAAATAGATATAAAAATCAGGGATTAGATATCTATTATTAGCGACATGGATTCAATGAAGATCCGGTTTACTACTCTAGGTACCAACACTTGATATAACCCAAAAAACATTTATCTATTTTTACATACTATTAATACTAAAATATCATATAGAATTAAATATAATTGTGGCATAATTATACTAATGAATACTACTGCAATAACTCTTCTCAGAAATGTGATAAATTCACCTGTAACAACTGGCAAGCTCAAAGAGATACTTGGAATAAAAGACTGGCAGTTCAACGCGCATGTAAAGAGGCTCACACAAGAG
>JAKZUU010000140.1:0-7232 GCA_047516405.1 Candidatus Nitrosopumilus sp.
TTCGTTGCCCTTATACGTAATTCCGACACATAAAATGATGAGTGACGATTGGAAAATATGCCTGTATTGTGGCAAGATAGGCCCGAAACGAAACTGGGAACTACCACGTGAAAACATGCACTTGGCATGCAGGGATGAGCACGATAAACGCATCCGCGATGGTCGGTATGTTGTCTGCAACGAGGAAAACATATGGGGTCATTCGTGCGGTGGAGACGACGGACTACTAGGCATCGGTTATCCTGGAAGAGATTGAAACTGACTTGTGAAACAATACACAACCTCATTTTTTATTCTGGCAAAAATGAGATTCATCAAAAATAATGAACTGTTTTGTGCGCCAAAATCTACGAAATAGTAATAAGGTATATCGTTTTGTACGTATCCAGACATGAAATTATACCACCTGTATTCATCATCAGAGAGCAAAAAACACTATAAAAACAAGATCAGAGGATTGCCTGTGACAAAGAGCATAGAAAACAGGTTAAAAACCGCAGACAGTAGCCTTATTAATGAATCAGCAAATCCAAATTTATGGCCGCAGGAATAGACGACATTGCAATATATATTCCAAGACTGTACGTGGATGCATCTGACTTTGCAGCCAACCGGGGACTGGATCCTGTAAAACTGCAGAAGGGTTTAGGTATATCACAAATGGCGATAGTTGATGCCAACCAAGACCCGGCATGCCTTGCAGCAAATGCGTGTCTTCGAATCATGCAAAAGAACAAGCTGTCCCCTGATGACATTGGAAGATTGTACGTCTCGACTGAATCTGCATTTGATGAATCAAAGGCAATGAACTCATATGTTATTGGCATGCTAGAGCAGATCTACGGCCAGGGTACTTTTGAGCACTGCGGAGGTGTAGAGACAAAGTTTGCATGTGTGAGTGGCTCGTATGCGTTGTATGACAATGCAAACTGGATAAGGGCAGGTGAGGCAGAAGGAAAGCATGCACTTGTGGTAGTCTCAGACATTGCAAAGTATGACATGGGATCAAGTGGCGAGATAACTCAGGGCGCAGGTTCCGTAGTCATGCTGCTAAATGACGACCCCCGACTGCTAGGGTTTGACCCCAGAGTCACCGCAACGTCAATCAAAGACGAGTATGACTTTTACAGACCCTTTGGAAAAGAGACACCAATCGTCCACGGACAGTACTCTAATTTGTTATACATGATCCAGGTAAGAAAGGCGTTGGAGACATACAAAAAGAAGGTGATATCATCAGGACTGATAAAATTGGAGCCAGGCCAGTCCATTCTTGATCATATGGATTACATTAACATGCACCTGCCTTACAGCAACATGGGAAAGAAGGCGCTGGCATATCTTGTCCGCCACGAGTGGAGACAGCTGCCACGATGGAAGGAGATACTGCGCAAGATAGGAGTCAAGGAACCAGTGCCAAAGGATCCCCGCGGCACGATAGAATCAGTATTGGGTGATGCAGAATTTATGGCAAAGGATCATGAATTTACAAAGCTGTTTACAAGCACTGAGGAGTATCAAGAAGTGTATGAATCAAAACTTGCAAGCTCCCTTATTGCATCAAGCATGATAGGCAATCTGTACACCGCATCGCTTTATCTGGGATTCAGAAGCAGTCTGGAATTTGAGTATCAGAAAGGTGTAGACCTGGAGGGGAAGCGGGTAGGATTTGGGTCGTACGGCAGCGGCAGCAGCGCGATGGTATTCAGCGGGGTTATCCAGCCACAGTACAGGGAGATGGTAAAGAACATGAACCTGGAATCTGAGATCGGAGAGAGAAGGAAGCTGACATGGCAGGAGTATGAGGAGCTGCACGAGAACAAGCTGACAATAGATGAGTCCATGGTGTATTCTAAAAAAGAGTTTGTTTTAGTAGATGTAAATACCGACACTGCAACAAGAGGCGAGAGACGTTATATCTATAACGAGTGATGGACCAAAAAATTATTGAGGGTATAAAAAATTGTCTGTTCGGTTATCTGGAGGATTCGTCGTCTCGTATAGCGTTACAGATGAGCAGAGACGAGTTTGATGCTGTGATTAATGATGCAGTAGAGAGTTGCTATGATGGAATAGTGGCTATTGGCGGTAATGGCGATGATGATATAACAACAACAAAAGCAGCATCGATAAGTGTGCTAGCTACCGGTTTGCTACACTATCTTCTCACTGCATCGTTGATTACCAGTCAAAGAAAGATAGATTACAACGATTGTGCCATAGATATCGTAATTCCTGACATTAAAACGCTCAAAAACGATCCAAAAAAAGTGCTGCTGCTCTGCATACCGGACACCGCCGATGCCAAAGCCGTCAACGAGTCGATCTCAAGACTGGAAAAAATTCAACCCCACATGGAGAACATCTGGCTTGTCTTATCAAAAGATGTCCCGACTTCAAAGAGAACATACGTGCTTGCCAAAGAAGGCAACACGTTTGCAGAAATTATTTTTGATATCAGCAAGTTTGTCCGGGTAAACGAATCAAGCAAATTCAAAATTTTAAAGATCTAGAATCCTTGACGGATTGATTTAATCATCATATCATCATCGTTGTTGTTGTTGTTGTTGTTAGTCTGCAATTACATCTCAAAGAACAGACATCTAGTCCAATATTAACTTGAAGTCTAGATCTCTTTTGAATATCCGGTTATTTGGATAGTCTCTGCCGTAGCTGCTGCCGCTGCTGCTGCCAATACGCGGAACGCTTCCCAGCACTGCAACTCCAAGCAGGCCTCTCAAATCCCGCTTTACATCTTTTATGCTATACGGGCCAGAATCAATATCATTGATAATTATCCCCTTGATTGGAATCTTGTATCTCTGACACATCTTCACTGACATTATCGTATGGTTCATAGAACCGACCCGTGTCGTCGTAACTATAACTGCAGGCAGTCTTAGATCTTTTATCAGATCTGCAACATAGTAATTTTTCAGGATTGGCGTCATCACACCTCCTATCCCCTCTACAAGAAGCATCTTGTGCAGTTTGGATAATTTTTGATACGCCTTCAATACACGGGAGACCAGCGGTTTTGCCCCTAGCATCTTTGATGCAGTATATGGGGAGGCAGGTACTGGAAAGAACTGTGGATTTACCAACTCTTCTGCATCAGTTACTCTGGCAGCGTTGCAGAGAATCTCAACGTCTTTTGATTTAAATCCATTCTTTTGCGGCCTGTCTGCTGCAGCAAATGGTTTCATAACTCCAACATCCACACCCATCTCATGAATGCATGAAGCTAAACCGGCAGTAATGAATGTCTTTCCAACATCAGTATCAATTCCGGTAACAAAAAGTGACACTACAACAATGATATGGTGCCATAATTTTAGTTCTTTGATTTATCTTGCGTCGCCGTATAAGAAACATTCTCGGAAAAGTATCCTACAGGATGCAAAAAAATAGAATGTACAGATACGGAAAATGATGATGATGATGATGATGGCATGGCTATGGTTATGATACCATCACACTAAACACATTTGCCGCTCAATCAACATATCTTAGGCATCAAAAACTGGCAATCCTGACATTCGTCTGTTGGGTACGAAACAGCGATTCCTTTTTAACTGAGATTTCCATATACTAAATATGAATACCAGATTCATCATCGTCGGTGTGACTTTGGGAATTGTAGTCACACTTGCAGTAATTATTGGCTCGCCTGCACTAGGTGGTTTTGATGTAATGCGCTAACGGTAAAATTTCTTAAATCCTCTCTGAAAAACTTCAAGTGTTTTTTCAATGTCTGCATCATTTAACCATGCAGTAACTGAGATTCTCAGCCTTGCTTGGTTCTTTGGAACCGTGGGATATCGTATCGGTTGGACAAATACCCCGTTGGCCAACAGAAAATCCCCAAAATCCATCGCTCTTTTCTCGTCTCTGAGAATTATCGGGATTATCTGCGTATCTGACCGTATCTCATAGCCTATCTCTGTGAGACCCTGTGTCATTTTTGCAGTGTTTTTCTTTAGCTTCCTTCTTTGTATTGCCCTGTCCTTTGACTCTATCTTTGCCTGGGAGTACTCTACTAAAAAGGACGGCAGTGCAGACGTATAGATAAATGACTTTGATCGGTTTATGCAATAATCGATCACATTGCTCTGTGATGCAACATATCCGCCAAACGAACCCAATCCCTTGCTTAGGCTGCTGGTGTATATGTCGATGTCTTTTGCAACTCCGAGGTGATCAGGTGTTCCGCGCCCGTCCCTGCCAATCACAAAATCACCGTGTGCATCATCAACCATCGTTATTGCATCATTGTCTTTTGCCACCTCTACTATCTCTTTTAGAGGAGGGATATCGCCGTCCATACTGAACACCCCTTCTGTAATTACAAACTTGCGTCCTCTGTGCTGCCTTAATTTCTTATTCAAATCCTCAAAGTCGTTATGCTTGTAAACCTGGACCTTTGCATTCGATAGTTTGCATGACTCTATAATGCTGGCATGATTTAGTTGATCACTGAATATTGTATCCCCTTTTTTTATCACAGCAGAGATTACCCCAAGATTTGCCATATACCCTGTAGGATAAATCAAGCTGCCTTGCTGTGATTTGTGTCTTGCAAGTACGCGCTCTAATTTTTTAAAAGATTTGTCGTTGCCTGAAATCAGCCTGGAACTTGACTGGATCTGTTTTAGGAATGTATCATTGCTGCCGCTGCCGCCATTATTTTTATTGTCATGAACGGGAATAGCCAGATAATCGTTTGAGCACAAGTTGACCAGTCTTTTGTTTTTGATTATGATGCTTGACCCGGTAGAAACCCCGTACCGAAGCTCCCTGTACAGATTATCTTCCCGTATCTTGTGCAACTCTGAATTGATAAAATCGAATTTGCTGTTGCCAGTATTGCTATTGCTATTGCTATTATGCTTGAAGACCAATTTTCTTGATTAATTCCCTGTCGTCACTAGCTGTATTCCCGCCCATTATCAAATACCCTTCGGTAATTATTCCGTTCGCACCGCTTTGCAGCAGCTGCTCACCTGAATCATTTAATTTCAATTCCCTGCCCCCTGAAATCTTAATCACGGATTCAGGCAACAAAAACCGCAACACTGAGAACATTCTCTGAATTTCAGACTCTGCCAGTTCTGTATGTAACTCCAGCGGTGTGCCAGGTATCGGTACAAGGATGTTAATTGTAACCTCTTCAGGATACAACCGTCTCAACTCAACTGCCAACTCTAGTCTCTGCTCGCGCGTCTCGCCCAAACCTATTATGCCACCCGTACACAACTCCAGTCCTGCATCCCGCGCAATTGCAAGCGTGTCTAGCCTGTCCTGATAAGTATGGGTTGTGCAAATCTCTGAGAACTTGGATTTGGCAGTCTCCAGATTATGATTATACCTCTTCACCTTTAGTATCTTCAGTTTTTCTGCCTGATCTTTTGTAAGAAACCCCAGACTGCACTCCACTGTTATGCCGACATGTTCGTTGATCTGGCCGATTATCTCGCAGACCTTCTCAAAGTCATCCTGTGAGGGCTGCCTCCATGCTGCAACAAGACAGTATGACTCTGCACCGTCATCTTTTGCCTTTTGTGCCTGGCCGACCACCTCGCCAGGTGGCGGCAGTTGGTACGTATTAATTCCAGTATCAAAGAATGCAGACTGCCCGCAAAATGTACAGTCCTCGCTGCACGCATTCTTTTTAATATTGTTTAGCTCCTCAACATCCACCTTCTCGCCGTTGAACTGGCGCGTAATCTCGTTTGCACAGTATGCCAGCTTTTCCAAGTCACTGTCTGGAACACAGAACAATTTTTGGGCATCCTCATATGATATTCCGATTCCTGAAAAGACTTTTTCCTGGCACTCTGCAATAAATTCTTTAGAATTCATACTGTGTATCATCTATCATATCCATTAATAACAATAATGGAGGGACATCTTTAGATTACCTGCCCTGACCTCTTAACTTTCCTGCCGACTGACTCGATCATCTTGACTGCATTTTGCATCAACAGACTCAACTCTTCCCCAGTTATTGCCAGCGGCGGCACGATCATTACAATATTTCCCAGTGTTCGGATGTAAAGCCCGTGCTTTTTGCCCTCGTCATAAAACATCTTGTTAATTGAGACCCCGCACAGCGGAGAGCGCAGAGGTATCTTTCTCCTTTTGTCCCGCACCAGTTCTATCCCCATAAGCATGCCCTTGTGGCGTATATCGCCTACAATGTCCAGCTGCAACAGATCATCGTAGAATTCTTCAAAAACCTTGCCCGTCTTTTGAATTTTTTCTATCAGTTTGTGTTGCCTGTACATCTCCAGATTCTTATTTGCAACAGATGCCGCAATTGGATTTCCGGTGTAGGTGTGACCGTGAAACAGATGTCTTGAGCTGTGATACTCCCCCAAAAACGACTCGTAGACTCTTTTGCTGGCAAGCGTTGCAGCCATTGTCAGATATCCACCGGTCAACATTTTTCCGTACGCTACAATGTCAGGAACACTTTTTTGTGCATCATACTGTATCATAGACCCCATTCTTCCAAATCCTGTTGCAATCTCATCGAGAACAAACAGTACGCCATGTCTTTTGCACAACATACCTATCTTTTTTTGAAAGCCGGCAGGATAAATTATCACTCCTCCTGCAACCTGTGCACCGCTCTCCATTACAAAGGCCGCAGTCCTGTTTTTGGCAAATTCCTTTTCAATTGCATCAAGACACAGATCTTGATGATCCTCAAGACTCATCTTACTTGGAGTTTTGTATCTGTTTGGAACTGGGAACTGCCTGGTTGGAAACAACTTTTTCTTAAAGTTTCCAAAAAACTCCGGCACATAGCCCACAGACATTGATCCAAATGTGTCCCCGTGATACCCGTTTTGCAGTGTGGCAATCCCTGTCTTTTGTTCCTCCCCCGCATTTTGCCAATACTGCAGGGACATCTTTATTGCAATCTCCATTGCAGACGACCCATTATCAGAGTAAAACACCTTGTGCATATTGGGCGATAACTTTACCAGCGTGTCAGCTAACCTCTCTGCAGGCTGATGCGAGATATTAAACAGTGATGTATGCTGCAGTCTTTTGCTCTGGGATGTGATCGCCCTGACCAGCTGGGGATTTGAGTGCCCCCACACATTACACCACATTGATGCGACAGCATCGATCATCTTGTTGCCCTGTGAATCATACAGCCATACCCCTTTGGCCCTTACAATATTGTCAAACTTACGCCATTCCCTCATCTGGGTGTTGGG
>JAKZUU010000141.1:0-22222 GCA_047516405.1 Candidatus Nitrosopumilus sp.
ATCGAAAAGATGAATCATGCAATCAGGCTTTACGTCAAAGAAAGCCATGATGCACAACTGCTTTTGACCATTACTGGAATAGACGTGTTTACAGCGGCACTTGTTGCCTCTGAGATCGATGGGATAAAGAGATTTGCAAGCCCTAAAAAGCTCGTATCATGGAGCGGAATGTGTCCTACGATACACCAGTCAGGCGATACTGCGTATCATGGCAGGATGAAAAAGGACTCTAACAGGAAGGTCAACTGGGTGATTACCCAGTGCGCACTGTCGGCAGCCGTTCACGATCCCAGAATGAAGGCATACTATGAGCACCTCAAAAAAAGGCACAAGCCAAGCGTTGCAATAACCCATGTGGCCAACAAGATGATCACAATCATCTGGCACATGCTGACCAACGACACAGCATACACAGGTGTCAAGAAAAGCCTCTACAACTCCAAGATGAGAGAGGTAATGAACACACAGTAGGATTTGTTATGATCGCAGATCATAACATAGCGTAAGCTATGCACAAATGTACGGATCCTCCTCCGGACTGCTGCCGTCTTCTGCATCAATGGGGGATATGTTTCATGATGGGACTGTTTAACGTCGTCAGTCGGCCAAAATTTCCAGAAATCTGTATGTTTGAGTCGGTTTCGGGGGATTTTGCATGTACATACTCAGGTCTGCAGATTGTTCAGGCATAAAATTGCACATAATTCTGTAAAATTACGCCTAGTCGCAGAAGGGACCTGAGTATGTACTGTCTACGATACGCCATAATGCAGATGAAGGAAGATAAGAGCACTAGCATAGTAGTCAAAGAAATCAACGTAACACATACAGCTACTATGACATGCCAATATGTCGGTTCTGTTAACTTGATGCGACTTTTTGTCCAATTCCAAGGGTGTTAACTGTCGGGGCTTGGGAACCAGAATCCAGTCTATCTGCGGGTCTCTTCGCCGCTCCTCAAGCCGTTGAGTCCCTTATCCAAAAATATAAGCTTGGGAAACCGCAATATTGAAAATACTGCTAAAGGCGATTCCAGAAATCAAGATAATTCCCAATTGTGTTTTTGTAATATTCCGGTTTTTTAGCATCCTGTATGAGATGAGAAATGATATGGTGCCAAAAATTAAGATAAAGATAAAGAGACCGCCTACGGACATCAGATCGATTTGGGAGTCAAGCAGTAGAGATTTGTTTGAATATGCCACACGTACGTAGAAACCAAGATAAAAAGACCATGCAACGGTGGATACCAGCAACACGACAAGTTTGATTATTTTAAAAAAAATGGGGAAGATGATCAATCACCAAGCACCGTAGAAGAACATGGCAGTTATGCTGTGTGTGCCGTACACGCCCTGTGTGTGGGTGAAGAGGTAGGAGCCGTACCTGTCAGCTTGGTTGGACCCAGAGCTTAGATTGTGTGTCTGTGAATCATACTGTACATATCCAATATGTCTTAAATTATAAGAATTAGTAATGCTCATGTTTTCCTATTCTATGAAAAATCTGACACTATTAAATTATTATGTATTGGGTGTCATGCAAAAGGCGGCGTACATGGACATTATTTACACATAGCACCTGAAAACATCTGGTCTCAGATGTGTTGCAGCAGCTTGCACATTTGGTGTGGCGCACATGCTTAATAATTTGATTAAAGATCCGGACAGTTTTTTCAACTACTGGCAATAATTTTTTGGAAAATTTGTCCGAATCCCTAGTCCGAATACCATGCTTTACGCCCTGCCATTCTTTGTTCTGCCGGCGTGTTGTTGACATGCTCTGAGTGTTGCGCAAACAGTCCTTTGCTGCTCAAGATTAATATCTGATTAAATTATAAACCCGTCATATGTTCCCTGACAAATGCTCAGTAGCCCGCAAGGGCAGGCAGTGTGCCAGCCCTCCAGAATTCATCGTATCAATTGTTGCAGACAAAGACGAGTACATGTTCGGGCTGACCTGCATGACGCACAAGGTTGTCGTATCAGAGAGGATAAACTTTTTGCAGGCACAGGGCAGAAT
Organism: Candidatus Nitrosopumilus sp.; assembly: GCA_047516405.1. Classification (GTDB taxonomy): domain Archaea; phylum Thermoproteota; class Nitrososphaeria; order Nitrososphaerales; family Nitrosopumilaceae; genus Nitrosopumilus. The sequence continues at coordinate 2,023 of JAKZUU010000141.1, forward strand.
CCCTCACGGAAAGATCAACTTTTCGCCCGTAAAGGCGGTAGGCACCGACTGCATTCACGGTGATGCAGACGATCTTGTCGAGATTCAGGAATTGAAAAAACTGAAATAGCAACCATGTCTAACCACATTATCATGCTTTTGGAGATGTTATCTGACCTGGCAGACATAGATGATGTCCTGTTTATCACAAAAAGCAACGGTGCGACAAGCGAGGTCAGAAGCAACTCCCTTGAGACGGTAAGACAGAACCAGAGATGGATAACCATCGGCAATAATGACGGGCCTGCCCACATGCACATTGATTCAGAACTTGTGTGTTCTGCACGGTTTGTGCAGGAGGCAAAGCCTGACCGCACCAGCTACTCTGTGCGGTTCTTTGATCAAAAAGGCGACCGTGTATTTGCAGCATTCTTTACAAAGATGTATGACGATTCCAGGAGACTGATTCCTCAGAGGGTGGATGTCTACGAGGGGCTGCAGAAGAGATACGCTGCTATCAGTACAGGTAGTAATGATAACGGCAACAATGATGGTGATGCTGATGGCAATGATATACTAAAATTTTAAAAAAAATTCCAAGCTGAAAAACCAAATCTTATTGCTGCGATTCTTTCTTCTTTAATTTTTCAGTCTGTTGTTTAGCTAATTCTAATTCTTCATTTGTATGCTTGAATTTTTTCATCTACTTTTAATTAATCCTCATCTATAAAAACTGAACATTTGGCGACAAAACAGTTGATTTTTCAGTATCCCACCGAGTAAGCCGGCTTTTTTGCATCCAATCCCAGCTTTAGATTCTTTATGACTATCCGTGCCATTTTGGCCCTAGTCTCTTTTGTTGCGCTGCCTATGTGTGGTGCAAGCACGACATTGTCCAGTTTTGCAAGTGAGATGCCCTTCTGTTTTATGGGCTCGTCCTCAAAGACATCAAGTCCTGCACCTGCAATAACGCCCCTCTTTAAGGCATCTACGAGATCTCCTTGGTTGACTATCTTGCCTCTTGCAGTATTAATCAAAAATGCAGTCTCTTTCATCCTTGCAAACACGTCTCTGTCAAATAGATTATCTGTCTGTTCTGTGTGCGGTACATGAATAGAGATAAAGTCACTGTCTGCAATCAGCTTGTCAAATGACTTGTACCTTACTTGCAGTGCATGTTCTCTGTCCCTGGGCAGGCGCCTTGTGTTGTGGTATGCCACCTTTACATCAAATGCCTGTGCCCTTCTGGCCATCGTGCTGCCAATCCTTCCCATGCCCAAAATTCCAAGGGTCTTGCCTTGAAGGTCGACACCGAGGCGGTCTGTAGGCCCGTAGACCTGCCTCCATCGCCCGTCCCTGATAACCCTGTCGCCCTCTGAGACTCTCTTTGTAACATCAAGCAACAGTGCAAATGCCATGTCTGCAGTCGAATCAGTCAGCACATTTGGCGTATATCCTACACGAATCCTCCTTTCCTTGGCGTATTTTATGTCAATGTGATCAAAACCCACGCTAAATGCGCTTATAACCTTTAGATTTTTTGCAGAATCCATCACGTCCTGCGTGATCGAATCATACGGAAAGCAGACCAGCCCGTCAGCATCTGCTATCTGAGTCTTCAGCGTCCTTGCAGGAATGGGGGCTGTCCCGTTGTAAACGACTACGCGGTACTTTTTTTTGAGCTCCTTTAATGCAAAGTCATGGATGGGCCTTGTGAGAAGTATCTTCTTTCTCATGATCTGAAGTTAATCTTAAACCATTTATACGATTCTTTTGTAGGGTATATGTGACATCAAACGTAGATGATGAGGAGTTTGCCCTCTGTGTGGAGTGCAGAAACACCCTTGAGACGTGCACCTGTGTGTGTCCTTACTGTGGTGAGCGCGACAAGTGCGAGTGCGCGTTATTTGATGCAGCTACGGGTGGTTGATAATACGTAATGATTATAACAATAACGATGATGATGATGATGATGATGTACCGTGATAATACCGTCAAGACACACAATGCTGGTGGCTGCCGTACATGAGTTCTACAGACTTTTCCTGGCTGATAGGGGGCCCACAAGGTAGTGGTGTTGAGTCAGGGGCAAACATATTCTCGGCAGTATGCGCCAAGATGGGATATCATATATTTGGCAAGCGGGAGTTTTATTCAAACATCAAAGGCGAGCACAGTTATTTTGTGGTCAGGGTCTCTGATGAGGAGATTCACTCCAATCTCAACGACGTGACACTGATGGTATCCTTTGATGCTGAGACAATATTTCGGCATTTCGACGAGGTGGCACCTGACGGCGCAATAATATACGACTCTGACCTAGAATCAGTTGATACCGGCAGGGTCCGTACACTTGACTCCATATTTCTAAAAAGATTACATCATTACCTTGAATCAAAAAACAAGCCTTTTACAATCTCAGGTGTGCTGGAGCTTGCAAAAGAGAAGGGTGTGAAACTTTATCCTGTCTCCTTTAAGAAGATCCTGGCAGATCTCTCGCAGGCCATGGACAATCCAAGACTGCGGGGCCTTGTAAGAATGTACAACGTTATCGGGGTGTCGCTGTCATTGGGACTGACCAGGATGTCTATGGCGCCCCTTCTTGACTCCATTGGCGCGATATTTTCAAAAAAACCCCAGATTGCAGATGTGAACAAACAGGTCGCCGAGTTTGCCTACAATCATGCCATCAACGAGCTTGAAAGCTTTGAGCACGTTCTGCCTGGAACTGCAAAAGACTCTGACACCATCGTGGTTCAGGGTTATTACGGAACGGCACTTGGCAAGATAGTTGCCGGATGCAGGTTCCAGTCTTATTATCCTATTACCCCTGCCTCCGATGAGAGCAACTATCTGGAGTCACATGAGATAGTCCAGGTTAAAAACAACAGGCTGGGCTGCACTGCCGTCATACAGACTGAAGACGAGATATCTGCCATTGGAATGATGATAGGCTCTGCACTGACTGGGACACGCTCATCTACCTGCACGTCAGGGCCTGGATTTGCATTGATGACTGAGGCTTTAGGGTGGGCAGGAATAAACGAGGTTCCAGTCGTCGTTACCCTGTACCAGAGGAGCGGGCCGTCAACTGGTCTGCCTACAAGACACGGGCAAGACGATCTGCTGTTCGCTGTATTTTCAGGATGTGGAGACTTTCCCAAGATTGTTTATGCCTCAGGGGATGTTGAGGAGAGTTTCTATGATACGGCAAACTGTTTTAACTATTCTGACAGATATCAGATTCCTGTAATACATATGATGGACAAGTTTCTTGCAAGTTCTGTTCTTACCTGTAAAAGGTTTGACGCTGGCAAGGTAACAATCGAGAGGGGAAAACTGCTCGATGTCATTGAGACAGGTACTGATTACAAGAGATTTGATCGGGGGGATGACAACAACAACAATAATGACGGCATCTCCCCCCGTTCAAGACTGGGCCTTGACAACGGAATATTCTGGAACACAGGTGATGAGTCAGACGAGTACGGCCACATCTCAGAAGACCCCCAAAATCGTTTGATGATGATGGACAAGAGAATGTCAAGACTTGACCTGATTCTTCAGACAATTCCGCTCTCTGAGCAGGTATCACTGCTTGCCGCAGTGCAAAAGTACACCATAGTGTCCTGGGGCTCGACTAAAGGTCCGATAATTGACGCGCTGAAGATGCTAAAAAGAGACGCAGGCATCGATATCGGGTTCATCCAGGTGAAACTGCTCTATCCATTCCCTGCCACACACGTAAGGAATCTTCTTGCAGACGCAGAAATCATAATTGATGTTGAGGCAAACTATTCAGGACAGTTCGGAAAGATATTCCATCAAAATATATCCCGGGAAATTGACTATTATATATTGAAATACACAGGACGGGCAATGACCAGCACCGAAATCTACGATTCGCTAAAAAGGATAGTTGAAAACAAGGCATCAAAAAGGGAGATACTCGATCATGGCGCCTAGGCTCTCTGACTACAAGACTGACGTGCACAACGACTGGTGTCCCGGATGCGGGGACTTTGGCATCGTCAATGCGCTGCAGATGGCCCTCGCTGAGATGGGGATTACCAGGGACAAGGCCGTAATCTTTTCAGGAATTGGATGCTCTGGGAAGACGTCTCATTTTATCAACACGTACGGTGTTCACACTCTGCATGGCAGGGTCCTCACATTTGCGCAGGGGGGAAAACTTGCAAACCCGGAGCTGACCGTGGTCGCAGTGGGCGGTGACGGTGACGGTCTTGGGATTGGCGCGGGCCATTTTGTGGCAGCCGGCAGACGAAATGTGGATATGACCTACATAATTTTTGACAACGGCGTGTACGGTCTGACAAAGGGACAGGCATCCCCGACGCTGAAACTGGGCGAAAAGACAAAGTCGCTTCCAACGCCTAACACAAACTACAATGTCAACCCGATAGGCCTGGCAGTGGCAAGCGGCTTTACATTTGTTGCAAGGGGATACTCTTACGATGTAAGGCATCTGAAAGACTTGATAATCATGGCAGTCAGGCACAAGGGCCTGTCATTCCTTGATGTTCTGCAGCCGTGCCCCACGTACAACGATATCAACACGCGGGACTGGTATGCCGGAGCAGACCCTGCAGCCGATGAGTCCCTTGCAAGGCATTCAAGAATCTACAAACTAGACGATGATCCTGGCTATGACCCCCATGTCCACTATAGCGGCCAAGACCAGGTCAACGAAAAAATGTCCCAGGCCCTGACCAAGTCCCTTGAATGGGGCGAGAAGATACCAATTGGCATATTCTATCAAAATGACGTTACCTCTACATTTACTACCAGGCTGACTGACAAGATACCCAACTATATGGAGAATCCGCCTGCAAAGCAGGTCATCTCTGATGATGCCGGCCTTGCAGTATCTGATGTCTCAAGAATCCTTGACTCTTTAAAAGTCTAGGACTGCTTTTACCTAACAAGTTATAGACTAGTTATAGATAACCTCTTTGTTGAACGTCGTTCATGCAAACAAAATATTTCGCAAGTCCATCATCAGGGGCTTCTTTGAGCCGCAGCTGATACAGCTGGATTTTAAAAGATCGCATGTAAAGCATCCCTTGATCAACGATGACGGCCTTATGCAGTCTGATCTGCTGCACATATTTTTTGACATAGATATGGGCCTTGACTATCCTGACGGCGATGAGTGGTTTATAGTCGACATGCTGTTTCCTCATGATGCAAGACTCCCTGATGCTTTAAAGGGCGCCGATTATTTTACCACACTGTCAGCTGGTGACGGCGGCGACAAAACGTTCTGGCATCATCGCGAACTCATTCGTTACAAGTACGGAAAAACCAAAAAACTCGATGACGCTCTGGATTTTATAGAGTCCAAGTACAAGGAACTGCACACGTTATTGGAACCCCTGCAAAAGGATCTCAAATGATCTCCTCCCATACGTCGTTGGCAATTGTGTATCTTTTATTTTGGGATGATGATGCCGCAGTGTGTAGACGCCATCTGGCAGTCTTTGAGTCAAACCCGTAGATGATCTCAGAAATTCCCTCCGGTATCCTGTCTGGGTCCAGGTGGTACGGCAACATCTCCAGAACCGTGTCTATCTTTTCTAGTGCGTTGTCAAACCACTGCCTGTCCTCGCTGTCCACTGTAAAGATGATTCTCCGCCTTCCTGAAAAGTTGATTCTGACCTTCAAGGCATTCCTGCTTCCCCTTCTGCGCTTCATCTCCTTGAAGACTGCCTTTACCTTCTCCCACCGCCTAAATTCAAACCATTGAAAGAACGAGTCGTTGAACTCCAGCGGTATGTCCATGTTGAGGTAGCTGACAAACGCCTCGTCATTGGGTTCGATCTCGTCTTGGACTATGGTGAAATGGGAGTGCAGAAACCCGTACAGAACCTCTATCTCCCAGGGGGATATACCATAGTACTGCAGTGTCGTTTTTAGGCTGTTGACCAATGGTTTCTGATACTCAAAATTGTATTTGAAAGTATTGTTATTGCGTTCTGTAAAGTTATCAGGGGATAGTCTCAAATTTTTACGCTGTTAAATTTACATGATGTGGATCTTTCCCTGTTAAATTTGTGTGATCTAGACTTTCTCCCATGTGTTGACAACCTTGAGGAGGTTGCACAAGAAACGGTCCGTATACCGAAGGAGCAGAGATGCTCGGTGACCGTGAGTGGCGTCTCGGACATGCTCAAACACCATCTCCAGCTGCTGAAAAGCCACGGGTATATGTTAGTGTGCGTGAAAATGGTGCCAACCGTGAAGATGATTTACAATCTCGCACGCGACCTTTGAAAGGCCACAATGGCAGGTTTGTTGATAATCCGCAGTTTTTCGGATTATTGACTGCAAGATGATCAGATTACTTTATCCGTCCCTACGCATGTGCCGTCCGGCCTCCATCTTGTGCGGTGCTCTACATGCGTGCTGAACGGCAAAGAAGACGTGACAAGATCCGTCGCAGATGAATTGGAACGCCCATTCCTCTTCCTACCTCATGCGCAATTTGGCCATTGATGATGATGATGATGATGATGATGATGCCATAACCAATATTCGTCTGACAGTTACAAGCGACGGCAGGCACGCAGTTGTGAAGAACACCACCAACTCGTATTTTAGCAAGGATCTTGCAACCGGCATGATCTCAAACTTATTTTGCGTCTTGGCGGCCATCTGTAATGTCAATACAGGATCTTATGCTTGGAGACCTTGTTTCTGAATTTAAGTGTATGTTGACTTTTGCTCGATGTGTTTTTATGCGACACGTTTCAGGTTGATATGTGAACGCAGCACTTGATGTAGCCTGCTACATCATAGAGAAGAGCAGATACACAAAAACCCATCTGCAGGTACAGAAACTCGTTTACATATCGCACGGGTTTATGCTTGCAATACATGACAGGCCGCTGTTCTATGATGATGTGGAGGCGTGGAGCCACGGGCCTACCATACCGTCAATATATGGGGCATTTGAGCGGTGGGGAAGCGGTGTTATTGGTAGTACAACAACATCGTCATCACCATGCACACCACCACCATCACCGCCACCAAAGCAGTTCGACGATGAAGAGAGAAAAGTCATTGATTCAGTGTATGAGAATTATGGCAAGTTTTCTGGATATCACCTGTCTGACATCACCCGAAACGCCGGCGGGGAGTTGGACACACCATGGACTCAATGCTACGAGTCCGGTGGAGAGAATACCGTGATAGGCAACGGTCTTATCAAACAATACTACAAGTTCTTATTCAACGTCGATGTGTAGCTGTGACTGATCATGCTATGACAGCAGACTAGACGCAATTCAAAAAAAAGATTTGAAATATTCTTCCTGTCTGCATAGTAATATGATTAAAGATCCGGACAGTTTTTTCGACTAACAGCAATAACTTTTTGGAAAATTTGTCCGAATCTTTAGTCCAAATACTATGCACATCCATCCACAACCTGAAAACAGCTTCTCAGATACGCCAAACCTCTCATCTTGTCATAGTTGCCACGCTTTTTTTGACCGAATCTTCGAATCCTGTCAAATAGATACAGTTTTATCTTAAAATTTTAAATTATGCAAATATTGAGAGTTGGCATGAAGAAAGAATTTGTGATAAAGAGTATTGATTCTGCACCTGACGGCGCCCCATACGTGGTGGTCTCCTTGTCACTAATCAAGGATCTAAAAGAGGGAACCAAGAATCTTCCGTCACCATTTGGTGGTCCGAAAGTCATGGGGTTCTCAAACATGAACGACATGATGAAGGACATAAACAAGATGATGTCCGGAATGGGTGGTGCAGGCGGCATGGGAATGCAGTCGGGGATCACTCAGTTAAAACTTGAAATGCACGAGTACAAGGACTTGGCTCTCTCAGTTGGCGACAAGGTATTTTTGGAACTGACCAAAGCTGAAACGCTGGGCGTTTAAATTTATTTTAAATTTTGATTATTATTATTATATCGTGTTAAAGTACTTCCAACCGTAAAATGCGGCAATAGTTCCAATTACAAACAACATCGGCTTCCATGCAAATACGGGGATGCTCGGAGTCGTCAGTTTAACCTTGTAATTATCTACAATACCGTGCACATTCTTTTTGATCCTGTCGTGCCAAATGTTGTAATCGATCTGGTATTTTTTTAATATCTCCTCCACCTCGTACACTACAGGTGTTCTCTGGGAGAACAGGTGCTGGAGATAGTCCCTTGAGACCTCTACTTCTGCATGAATTCCAATCAGTCCCTTCTTCAAGTCGATCATCCTGACATGCATCTCCCATGGCTTCTTTAACTTTAGATTCAGACCGTTTCCAATCTGGTCTGGCTGTTTGTGTTCTAATTTGACTTTGGTGAATCCCTCCTCTGCAAAAATTTTTGTCAGTTCCTCAAAACTCTTCTTTACTACAATGTGCAGCTGCTCGACTCCGTTTTTGCTATCTGCGTCAATTTTGTGTTTTATCCCGTCAAAGTAAGAGACTGTCTTAGGATATGACGTAAGATACTCCATACTATTTTTTTATGTTAAACCCCTCTATTTAAAGGAGAACCAAGCTGATATGTAAGAGGTTAGGTAGCCACCGTTTGATTGAGCAGAGCGTTGGTTCCACTCGGATGTTTTTGGCCATTTCGTGTAGATTTAAGCATGTGATGACGGATGCAACATAGTGCGAGAGTCTGACTCATGCTAAATCGAATTTTTTGTGGGCCTGGTGGGTGAGACCTAGTCTCTTACGCCTGCACATACGGTCACAGCGTAGTTCCTCGATGTGTCTGTAGGTACGAGACATGTTGACGGTATGAATGGCATCTAAACTTTCAGTCTGCAAGACATGCTATGCAGAGAGCATTTGCATTTCACTTGAAGTGACAGGCAGATGGATCTCAAATAGCAGAGTGGCAAGGACCTGTATCTGTAATTTGGCTGTGCGGCCTTTGCCCCTTCTTCCTGTCTTGCATTCCTTGTAGTATCAGACAGCCCGTTCCATTTCTGGTCATCAGTATTATTGTTTTTGTAGCGTTTCTTGTGTTTGTTGTCCTTGCCGTCTTTCGTGTTTTATCACGTTTTTTACTCGTCAAGCTGAGCGCGAGATCCGTGATCTTTAAGCTTTTAGCTGATTTTGAATCAAAAATTTGGACAACGCCACGTATATCACAACCCCTATTAGAGAGCAGTACGTGTTGATGCAAGGCGAATATGTGTTATGCAGACCAAGATATTTTATCTTATTGGAGGTGTGGGCAGTTCTGTGATAGATGTAGGAATGAGGCCTTCTGCGATATACCATGGTAGCGGAATCTACGGTCTGAAGATAGTTACACATAATATTCCTGCAAACAATACAACTAAAGTTGACCAAGTCGAGATCATAATTCGAGGTCGAGAAGAACAACTCTTGGCATTTTACAACTATGTCAAATCCAATGATATACGACAGTTCAAAAAAGATGTCAGACCAAAGGTGACAGAGCTGAATGTATACAAGGGTGAAGAACCTGATTGGACGTATTGTATTACATCGACTATGTATGAACAAATCTACAAAGGATTTGAAATGTTAGGCAAGTCAACGGAGGCAACGCAAAGTTTTCAGATGACAGTTGAAAAAAACAGGAGAGAAGACAGAGGGCGCGAAGAGAAGAACAGGAGAGAAGACAGGGAGTATACAAACAAGATACTATACGAGATCAAAGAAATCAAAGAGCAAGGAGAGAGGAACAGAAAAGAAGACAGAGAGCGCGAAGAGAGATACTGGGAGAGAACAGACAAGAGATTTGAAAAACTTCTCACAAATCAGACAGAAATTCTCAATATATTAAGACCGTAAAGAACTCTGAACGCATGTAAAAATATCCTCGTTGTAACCTTGGTGATAAACAGATTTTTTGTGAAACGTATGCTTTGCATACCAGTATCTGAATGGAGAAATCCTAGACAAACTGTAATTCTATCTTATCTGGCCACTTTGCATGTGTAGCAGACCATGCATAGTAACTTGATTAAAGATCCGGACAGTTTTTTCGACTACCGGCAATAATTTTTTGGAAAATCTGTCCGAATCTTTAATCCGAACACTATCCATATAACAATTCGTGAATGTATGGTGCAACACAATTACAACACACTCATGTCGTTTGGATCAGCACCACCCACAGGATCAAAGTCCTTGTAGTCGCATTCAGTACATTCCGGTACGTCGTCGTCGTGACTACCGCATCCGTATCCACATCTGCGCTGGTGATACGGATTTGAGGTATTCCTTCCCCTGACACAGACATGTGAATAACGCACAAAGATTCTGGACAGCAGGTACGAATGCAACAAGTACGACAAACGCACAGCATGTTGTGGTCGTTATAGGGCAGTTGAAGAGAACTGTTCACAAGACATGTGGGCATCCCATACCGTTGTTGGAAGTACGGGAACTGACAGCATCAACTGTCTGAATACATACAGTTGGTATCAGATTCTTTCATTCATACTGTCAGATGACAAACCCGAAAAAATGAAAACGTTGCAGAGAACTAATTTATACCTACATCATTCTGTTAATGCATGACAAAGTGCCAATTGTGCGGAAAACCGATTGATGATGGTTCTGATGACGGGACACACACTGCGTGTGCAAAACTGCACAATGACCGTCTAGCTGCCGGGATGTGTACACGTTGCGGAAAAAACTCGATACCACCTCGTAAGAATTACTGCTGCACTAATTGCACTTTGACTTCACCGTTCAAATTTTAATCCGTAAGTGTAGTTTAAAACTCATTTTTTTCATTTGATGGGTTTGGTAAATTAATCCTATTGGCAGTCAACACATTCACAGAAACAAGATCTTTATGCGTAAATGGTACGAATCCCTCTAGAACGAAGCTGATCAAATCCGTATACTTTTTGGAACAGGAGGTTAGAGGAATGGCATGAACAAGAGACGTAACCTGCAAGACAAGACAAGAGTCGTAATAGAATTTATCAATACCGGCATTCTGCTGCCGAATTGCGTCGCAAACACAACATATCTCCGACCACATTCCAAGATTGGAAAGACAAGTTCATGCAGGGAGGCAGGCAGACCCTCACAAATAAAGGAGGCAAGACCAAAAGTCACGCAAAGAATGTTTATGGAATCTCAAGCGTATAATAGGCGGGATCGCTGTAGCCAATGACGTTTTAAAAAAAGCTAGTCAGATAGCAACACACTGCGCTGGCAGGGGCTACAAGATTCTTACAGGCGACGAGTCCTCACATATCCTATGCTGGAACATACAGAATGGATGGGTACCTCAAAGACATCCCATTGACTGTGCCCACGATTCTCTCTAGGGAGGGGTTTCACTCTATAGGTGTTTTAGACAACAGAACACTGTACTGCAGATTCTACGACAAGGTAGACACGGCAAACTATATCGAGTCTTTAACAGGAATCTGCAAGAGATACGGCAAGTTCGTCCTGTTCCTTGAGAATGCGGCATATCGCAGGTCCAAAGCCCTAAAAGAATTCCTTGAAGATGGGCGATGAGATCAAGGTCGTATGCTTTTCTCTATACGCGCCGGGTCTGAATCCTAGAGGGGCAATGGGAGATGTTCAAAAATACACTGGAATTGTCTGTACCAAAATGTCAATGGAATGCAAAAATCCATACGCACGATGCTGGGGAGAAAAGAGATTCCGGCTGTAAAAATGAGCGCATATTTGCATCGTCAACTATGCACCTGCCAACATGAAAAATCCGTTACTCTATAACTTTATGAAGCCTGACTCGGCTACGACGGCGATGACATCAGTCCGCGCACATAAACACACTGCTCGTCAGGCACTGCCATCTCTGCAGGGTTGATACATCTGTCAGTAAGCCTTGCGCCTGAATCTCTTATTATGGCAAACGGTCTTGACTCTGCACCCTCGCCCATCTGCTGGTTTGCAATGGTTGCAAGATTGTCAGCTACTGCCTGGAATGTAACCTTTAACGGATTGCCGTCAAGATCCCTTTTTGCCCTCATGTCTGTCACCGGCTCCATCCCTGCACACGCCACTGCAACGCCTGACGTGCCGACCCTTGCAGGCATCAGTCTGCTGTCTGCCAGGATTACCCCGACATGGACGAGGAATCTCAAAAATATCTTTCTGCGAATCTGCTCTGCAACACCGTATGGATTCGTCGGGTACAGTATTACCTTGCCCCTCTCAGCATTTGATCTGTCAATTCCGGCATTTGGCGCCATGATGCTGTCAGTCGCAGACGATGTCAGCACAAACCCGATGATGCCTCCAAAAATCCTGTCTGACTCCCTGATGATGACCTCTGCGATCTCCGGTCTTAGCTGAAACTTTTTTGAGATATCTGCTCCATACCCTGATGGTGTCACCGTGTCCAAATCTATGACTCTTCCCTGCGAGTTTGAAACGTACTTTGTTGATATCACCAACACATCACCTTGTTCGAATTTGACATCGCCGTTGTCCCTTAGTGTCTGCACCAGCGCCTCGAAGAGATCAAACTCTGCATTCTGGCGCTCAGCTAGCAACGGCAATACAGTCAACTGCATACTCTCATCATCTACTCTCTCTTTTTTATTGTTCTGAAAAGATTTTAATCTCTGCGCCGAGCACCTTATTATATCATGAATATAGTTGAAAAAATTCTCGCTTCCGGTTCCGGACGCTCCTCTGTGGCACCTGACGATGTGGTGTTTGCAGATATCGACAAGGTAATGATGCACGACGTGTCAGGTCCTGGAGTCATAAAGGTGTTTGAGAAGCTGCAGAAACAGGGCATATCAGTTGACAAGTTATGGGACCCTACAAAAGTTTGGGTGGCCGAAGATCACTTTGTCCCATCAGCTGAAAAAGCATCAGCTGAAAATATCGTAAAGTTATCGGATTTTACAAAGCGTTATGACATACAGAGACACTTCAAGTACGGCATGGGCCAGTACGGAATCTGCCATACCATCTCACACGAGGAGGCCATGGTGATGCCGGGGGAAATTTACGTTGGCGGCGACTCGCATACAAACACGACCGGCGCTTTAGGGGCGTTTGCGTGCGGTCTGGGCCATACTGACATTGCATATGTGCTGCTGCACGGCAACATATGGTTCAAGGTTCCTGAGACTCTTTACTTTAAGCTGAACGGGGAATTGCCTGATCACGTGATGGCAAAGGACCTGATCCTCAAAATTATTGGGGATATCGGGACTGACGGCGGTGCCTACAGGACCATGCAGTTTGGAGGAAGCGGGGTTGATGCAATGTCTGTGCAGAGCAGGCTGACGCTGTGCAACATGACTACAGAGGCCGGTGCAAAAAATGGCATCGTTGAGCCTGATCAAAAGGTTCTTGATTATCTTGCCTGCCGCGGTGCTGCAAACATCCGTCTGGTCAAAGGCGATGATGATGCAGGGTACGCCAAGACATTTGAGTATGAGGGTTCGGAACTAGAGCCGGTAGTTGCAAAACCATTCTCACCTGACAACATATCTGTGGTGCGTGAGGCGCCATCAGTAGAGTTGGACAAGGCATACATTGGCTCTTGTACAGGCGCAAAGTACGAGGACCTGCAGGCAGCTGCCAAGATTCTCAAGGGAAGAACGGTAAAAATCAGGACTGAAGTTCTGCCGGCAGCCATCTCCATATACCGCAGAGCCATGGAGAGCGGCCTGCTGAAGATATTCCTTGATGCCGGAGCAACAGTAGGTCCACCGACGTGCGGGGCATGCTGCGGGGCCCACATGGGCGTCCTGGCAAAAGACGAGATATGCATCAGCACAACGAATAGAAACTTCCCAGGCAGAATGGGGCATGTGGAGTCCCAGACATATCTGTCATCTCCGCTGGTAGCAGCTGCCTCTGCAGTGACAGGCAGGATAACTGACCCGAGGGACTTGAAATAATATGACTGTGATGACAGGCAACATCATAAAGTATGCACGCGACAACATTGACACTGATGTGATCATTCCAGGCCAGTACCTCAAGGTGCATGACTATACACAACTTGCAACCCATGCAATGGAGGGGCTGGACCCTGACTTTCACTCAAAGGTCAGGCCCGGCGACTTTATTTTGTCAGGCAAGAATTTTGGATGCGGCTCATCACGCGAGCACGCCCCCATCGCCTTGTCGCACTGCGGAATCAAGGCAGTACTGGCACTGTCATTTGCAAGAATCTTTTACAGAAACGCAGTAGACGGCGCATTTTTGCTGCCAATCGAGATACAGCAGGACGCATACGACGGAATATCTGAGGGTGACAGAGTAGACATTGACATTACAAACGGCAAAATCACCGATCTGACTACAAGCCAGACGTATGGCATCAAGCCCTTCTCCAAAATCATAGGGGAGATAATTGCGGCAGGCGGACTGTTTTACTATCATCCGGACAAGGATTAACTTGGAACAGACACTCTTTGAAAAAATCTGGAGATCGCATCTTGTCGTACAGGGGCAAGGCAGCGCCCCCGACCTGATATACATTGATAGGCACCTTGTCCACGAGGTGACATCCCCCCAGGCCTTTGACGGGCTGCGGACAAGCAACAGGGGCGTCAGGCGGCCTGATCTCACCGTTGCAACGATGGATCACAACGTCCCGACGACTGACAGGTCCCTGCCAATAATAGATCAGATGTCAGCTGCGCAGATACGCGCCCTTGAGAGAAACTGCAGGGATTTTGGAATCAGACTCTTCGATGTTAACAGTCCCAACCAGGGCATCGTGCACGTGATCGGGCCCCAGCTCGGCATCACGCTGCCTGGCAGCACAATCGTCTGTGGCGACAGTCATACATCCACACATGGCGCCTTTGGGGCGCTGGCCATAGGCATCGGCACAAGCGAGGTAGAACACGTCCTGGCATCGCAGACTTTGTGGCTTGAGAGGCTAAAACCATTTGAGATTGTGATAGAGGGGGAGAGGGGAAACCCCCACGCAGTCACTGCAAAGGACATCATACTCTCAGTCATCCGGCATATCGGGACAGATGGCGGCAAGGACCACGTCATCGAGTACAGGGGCAGGGGAATAACTGATCTTTCCATGGAGCAGAGGATGACTGTATGCAACATGTCAATTGAGGCAGGCGCACGTGCCGGATTGATTGCACCGGATCAAAAGACCTTTGAGTACCTGCGCGACAGGCAGTTTACCCCCAAGAATTATGATGCGCTAGTTGAATGCTGGAAAAGTGAGCTGTTCAGCGACAGGGATGCAAAGTTTGAGAAGCGGTTTGTTATGAATATCGGCGATATCGCACCCCAGGTCAGCTGGGGGACGACTCCGGGCATGGTGTGTGATGTCACACAGGCAGTTCCTACACCTGACGAGTTCTCCGGGGGCGATCCCAACCAGAAGCAGAGCGCACAGAAGGCACTTGAGTACATGGACCTGACGCCTGGAACTTTAATTGAGGATATAAAAATTGACACGGTATTCATCGGCTCTTGCACCAATGCCAGGCTGGAGGATCTTATTGAGGCATCGCGAGCAATCAAGGGGCAAAAGGTATCGCCGCACGTCAAGGCAATGGTCGTTCCTGGCTCCCAGATGGTAAAAAGGCAGGCAGAGCAGATGGGCCTTGACAAAATCTTCGTTGATGCAGGCTTTCAGTGGCGGGAATCCGGATGCAGCATGTGCCTTGGAATGAATCCTGACATTCTGTCTCCCGGTGAGCGCTGTGCAAGTACCTCGAACAGGAATTTTGAGGGCAGACAGGGAAAGGGGGGACGGACACACCTATTGAGTCCCGTGATGGCAGCTGCCGCTGCAATTGAGGGGCACTTTGTTGATGTACGGAATATGGATCTGAGTCAGCTATGAATCCCTTTAACACGGTAACAAGCGTTGTGACGCCGCTCTCCAAGGTAAACGTTGACACTGATCAGATTATCCCAAAACAGTTCCTAAAGATTGTCACAAAATCCGGATTCGGAAAGTTTCTATTCTTTGACTGGAGGTACGATGAGCACAATGAGCCGCTACCTGATTTTGTACTCAATGACTCCAGGTACGATGACTCCCACATACTTGTGACAGGTGATAATTTTGGCTGTGGGTCAAGCAGGGAACACGCAGTCTGGTCCCTGCTAGAGTACGGGTTCTCAGTTCTCATTGCCCCCTCGTTTGCCAACATCTTTTACAGCAACTGTTTTAAGAACGGGTTGCTGCCGATTGCACTGAACCAGGAAACAGTTGAGGAGTTGCAGCAGGAGCGCGGCGACATCACAGTCGACTTGCATAGCCAACTGATCACGGTTGCATCCTCTGGCAGGCAGATACCGTTTCAGATAGAGCCTGAAAAAAAGAGGATTCTGCTGGAGGGCATCGATGATATCACGCAGACCCTGATGTACGACAAGGAGATCTCAGAATTCGAAAAGAGCTCCAGGATTCCATCTTTGCTGTGATGTTAGATACATCTTGAACATCTTTTTGCAATGCCTGTCTTTCTCTCATTTGAGCCTGTTGATAGGCGCTTATCTGAATGGGTGTTACACACCGCTCGATTAAATACACAGAAACGATCACGGCTTAACAGCAGATAAAAAATTGTTGAGCATGAACAGAGCAGTTTTGGTTGAAACAAGATTGTTTGTCTGTAAAAATTCAATCTGTTTTTACATACGGGTGCTGGCAATCTGAATTGTGTCCAGACCTGCCAAAAATCGCTTCAAAAAGCGAGATGCTTGCAAACTTTGCAGGAAAACATAGATGTTCATGCGGGATTATCTCAATCTGATTTAAACAAGTACATCAGTGGAATGAAAACTATCGTGCTATGTCTGACTCTGCTTTTTTTGAATATGGTGGAGAATATTATCAAATATCCTTCTGGATTGCTTGAATATGAAAAATAAATCTTTGATTATTGGTATTGGATCTCTTGTATTTGGATTTGTAACAAGATTACAAAAAGAGAAAAAAAACTCATGTCAAGTCATCTCTAATGAGTTAAAAAACTGATTTGACACGAAATGACTAGTTGAATTGCTTTGAGCAGACTGGATTTGATTATAACTTTAAAGCCGAATCCGAAGACGAATGCATAAAATTGAAGCAATTGTGAGAGATTCAAACTTTTTAGTAAGTTGTATCTGGATAAATCATGGTTTACATGGGAAATAAAAAAAGTATGGAGGTACACATGCTGTTAGATCCCCAAGCAACCTGTCAGATAGACAGGATAAAGCCAGAAAACAAAAAATATTTTCAACCTGACACTCTGGCTCAGGCACATTTGGAAGGATATGACAACTGTGCTCATTGTATAGGCGGTTCTAAAAGATAGATTCAAGAAATTAGTTTCTAATAATAATAATAATAATGACAATAAAAAATAAAATTGATAAATTAACATCAAGACAATAATTTGGAAAATAGGGAAATCAATCTGGGTAACAAAATAAAAAACATGTCTTCAATATGGGACAAAAACTGTTCTGCAGTAACTTTTCAGTCTTTGGCGCTCACCGCCCTTATCTTGCGGATTTTAAAAAAAGAAGACGATTCAAATAAGGAGTCAATGTAGACCAAACTTGGCAACAGGCTCTACAAAGGCAGTCTATGCCGCATTGTTTGGAAACCTTGGAATTGCAGTTACAAAGTTTATCGCAGCTGCCTTTACTGGCAGCGCTTCCATGTGGGCAGAATCATACCACTCCGCATCAGATACAGTAAACCAGGTTCTCTTGCTGTACGGGATTAAATTGAGCAAAAAACCGGCAACCGGTTTGCACCAATTCGGCTTTGGCAAATCCCAGTTCTTTTGGTCGTTTATTGTAGCCACTATGATATTCGGAATATCTGGAATCCTGTCCTTGGAGCAGGGCTTCTCGTCTTTATTGGGAGGGGATCATCATTTTGAAAACCCGATGATCAATTACATTGTGCTGGCAATTGCTTTTGCTTTTGAAGGCAATGCATTAAGGATTGCCCTTGCCCAATTCAAAAAACCGATCGTAGAGAGAGGAGACAAGGTTAGACTGTCAACTCTGTTTGCAGAGTTCAAACACAGCAAGGATACATCAATTTTGACTGTGGTGGTAGAGGACACTGCCGCCCTGTTGGGAATTGGAGTTGCAGCTGTTGGGATATTTCTTACAGATATCACTGGCAATACTTTCTATGACGCTGTAAGCTCGATAATCATTGGAGTCTTGTTAATGACATTTGCATTTTTCTTGGCAAAGGAAAACAGGGGGTTGCTGATTGGAGAGTCAATCTCGTCCCCACAGCATGATCAAATCATAGGTGTGGTAAGTCTTATTCCAGAGGTAAACAAGGTGGTGGCTATGAAAACCATGCATCTGAGTCCCACAGTTGCAATAGTGGGAATTGAAGTCAACTTGATTGATGGGTTGGATACTGACAGGATTGAGGTAGTTACCGATATTATTGAGCAAGAAATCATGAAAATACTGCCTGAATCAAAAAAAGAGTACATATTTGTTGAGATTGAACGGTAAGTCATGTCTCCCAGCAGTAATAATCTGGTCTAATGTCTCTGTCAGTTGCAAATATGAATATTGAATATTTGCATATGTTGAAAAATAAACTCTGTCTCCAAATTATTCCTGGCACAGAACACCTGCCTGTACGATTCTGCCTCGGTCCATCGCCGGGTCTACGACGACGATATTTTTGCATGCGTTCAAACTACCAGTTTGCATGCCTGCCACTCAATTTTTTTTAAAATTTATTTCTTCTTTTTCTTTTGTTCAACCAAATATGCTTTAATGATCTTTTTAGTGGTCTTCCAGGTTTTGCCTTCCTTTATGGCATCTATTCGTCCTTTTCTGGCAAGCAGACTCCAATAATCTGCTGAGTGGGGGGGTATTTTCTGCAAGTTCAGATAACGAAAGCAGTTTTTCCTTTGATTCTTTGAAGTCTGAATTCAAGTAGATATCAAGGGTCTGCTCAACACATCTTGCAATGTAGATCAAAAATGGTTCAAATTCGCGTTCGAGATCCATCCGTCTTAGTGCTTTCAAGTATTTCTTTTTGTCCACACTTTGAATGACTGCAAATGGATATCCACTTTTTACCAAAACCAAATTTAACAACAACCTTGCCATTCTGCCGTTTCCATCTTCAAAAGGATGTATCCACACAAAATCATAATGTACTTGTGCTGCAAACTCAATAGGGTGTAGTTCATCTGAATTATTGTTTAGCATGTCAATGAATTCTTTCATGTTCTCAGATATCTCGTAAAAAGGAGGAGGTGTAAACCCTGCCCCTCTTACCTCCAAGTCATAGTCTCGGTATTCTCCGGCACTTGTTATTACTCCTTTCATTACTATCCTGTGTATTTTTTTGATGTCTTCTTCTGTAATCTGATATGTGCTGTCAAAGGCCATCTTTCTAACTAGCTGAATTGCCTCTGAATGGTTCTGAGCTGCCAAAATATCTCCTAGATCTTTTCCGCCCAATGCATCTGGAATACTTTGTTTACCGACAGTTATTCCACGTAAAATCAATTCCGTTTCTCCTCTTGACAGAGTACTGCCTTCTATCTTGTTGCTGTTGAATACAAAATCCACGTGCATTCTCTCACGTATATGTTCAATTTTTTCTGGAGTGATCTTGTCAATGGACTGCAATTTCTTTTTTTATCAACTATCCGGTTGTGGACCAAAGTGGACATGTCTGCGTATTTTGTCACATGCCAGATAAGATTATCCGATATAAAATAATATCGGATAAGTTATATCGATAACATAAATTATCGGATACACTGATCTGATGACATTTGATATTGCTTGATTGTATTCAAAATCAATAATCAACACATAAAGGCGCATGCCTGAGCTTGCACAGCAATCTGGCAGTGGTGCAGCTGGCAAAATTTACTAGTCTAAAATTCCTCGAAATTATGACGTGACATGCCATCCTTGCTTCTATCAAGGATCATGGATACTCCAAACAGTGTAAAAATCCAGAATGTTTATCCATACATCTACATTAGGCTGCAACATTGTGATCGATTACTTTTTGTAATTTGTTCCGAATTACGCCTACATTTCATTCTATAACAAATCTGTTATATAACGAAAGTGTTATGTCACAGATTTGTTATGTAAGTGCGTAGATATTAGACGTTATGCGTAAAGAACGTGCAAGCACTCTGTCTTTCGCATTGAGCATACATCGACTAGCCGAATTTCCTCAAAAGACGGTTTCGGCATCATTGCTTCACTTGCGCCCAGTCTGGCCTGCGTC
>JAKZUU010000142.1:0-5273 GCA_047516405.1 Candidatus Nitrosopumilus sp.
CGCGTTCTTACTCTCTGGTTTTCTATCATTCTAAAACCGGTCTCTATCATCCATCTCTCAGAGTAGCATTTGACATCGATGTCCGGCCTGTTTGTGGCAAACGCAATGTATTTCTCTTCTGGTTTTTCCACACAAGACTTACTCTTGCTCTTCTTCTTGCTCTTCTTCTTGCGCTTCGTTATGTGCATTATGTACTCTACATAATCGTTCTTGGATTTTGCTATACGGAACACAGATACCGCAGGACGCTCTCCCCTGGAAAACTCCTCAATGGCCCTTACAACATTGGCCGTGTTGACGCATGGAATCAGGTAATCCACGCCTAGATTCTCCAACATTCTGATGACATCAGTAGAGAAGAACTCGCGGTCAAGCATGACTGTTCCGATTTTGGCACCTGTTCTCCTGCACATTGAAATAGTCTTGCGCACATAACACGCCGTATCCTCAAGTGCAGGCATGTGCAATAACGCAAGTGCCATCTGCATGCCCGGCTTGAGACACTGCGCTGCAATATACCTCTCAAAACTGCCCGTCTTGCCCTTGCTCTTTGAGCGCACCAGTTCGGCCCCGTGCTTGCGATCCCAGCGTGGTATCAGATGCATGTCTATGGCAATGTCGATTCGCTTTCCGGAAAGCAGCCCAAGCGATTGCAGCCTCTCAAGATTGGCAGCCATTACCTTTTCAAGTGACTTTGCCATACCGTAGGGATCAACCCTCAGACAGATGTTGGAGATCCACTCCCCGCACGGGGCCTCGCGGTGGCCTCTGGCAAGCATGTATGATGCTGTCTTCCATCTCCGTGTGGCCGCAGTATATCCGAATATTGAGACGCCAAGTGCTGCAGCCCCCATCATGATGGCATGAAAGATGGCAGGACCGTATCTTGCGTTAGGTTTTTTGGAGAACGGGATATGTGGATTGAACACGCCTTCCACATCCTTCATGACAGATGCACGCTGTCGCGAGTTGTTTACAAAACCACGCTGCATGCTATTTGTCAGGAGTGGCCCGTCAGTCATTTGACACCTCTCATCTTTTTACCTTTGTTACAGTTCCATGCAAAACATGTGAACCAGCTAGGTTTAAATCCAAATTTTGTTAATCTAAAGTAGTGTTTGAGTCCGTTCATGGTGTATCATTAATGGATCCTCTTACACTTTTTATTTAACATGCAATGTCGCATATTTTAAAAGAATTGCTAAATATTTCATGGCTTGGGTGGCTCGTGGCAATCTTCATAATACTTGCATACAATCATACAATATTACAGTTACTTCTGAGCTAACTGTATTCGCCCTAATACTATTAACAGAGTCTTTTGACCTTATTGATGCAACAGATGCGGCCAATCTAAATTCTACTGAACCATCATAGCAGTATTCAAGCCAGTCTGCAGATAACTTTGGTGTCATCTTTAGATCCTCATACCTTGATACGTGTCCCTCTAGCTTTCCAACAAGTATCAAAACCTCCAACATGAGTTGCTTTGTCTGGTATTTGCAGAATTTCATGATTGCATTATCAAGATTTCTAACCGTGCGTTTTAACGATGCAGATGCGCCCTTTGATGTGCTTTGTTTAATTATGGGCTTATACCATGTATCCATTTCACTTAACAGGTGGACTGCCGGTTCATACGCTACGCGTATTTTATCAGCATTGATGGCAAGATATGCCTTTCCTTTTCTTTTTAAAATGCAGAATTGTTGGAATGCAGATATTCCACGTTCTGCACCGTAACTTGCTATGGCGCGGGCAAACTCAATGCCGGTCTTTGCCTGCTTTCCGTCAAGTTGAACTCGCCCTTCACTGCACACATGTACCAATTCTTTGTATGTGGTAAAGTTTTGCTATATGGGAAGCCAGATCTCCCCTCTTGCATTGTTGCCGCCATCATCAGTAGAGGCAGTTGCGTATCCGATATTTGTAGCATTTGTGGTAAATGGAAATACTGCCTTGTCAGTATTCATAGATTGGCGTCTTGCAATGCTGCCTCCAAACATTATAGTTCCCTCCATCATCAGGACATACTCCCATGGATTGGACAGCGGCTTGCCCTCAAAGCCTGCTCCAGAGTTCGGACCGCCTGCACCATCCGGATTGTGGCCCACCATATTTGCCCCATCCAGCTTTACAGTTTTGCCAAACAGTGCCGATTCAAGCCATGTTTTAGATTGGTCTGTATTTTTGTCATCCAGTAACATCTTTAATTTTGTAAGAAAGTTTGCAGCCATATCAAAATTTCCGTCATTTGCACCGCTTCCCAACATAGGTGCATACTTTACATCCTGACCGGTTAAAACAAAGACAGCATCAAACCAAGGTATTGCATCATCGGGCAAAGTGTTACGGCACAACCTCAAAAACAGAGGTTTTGTTTTTTCATCTATGCTGGATTTCTCAAACTTTTCAATCTTTGTAATTTTACAGAATTCTAGAATAACATCTTCAATTCGATCTACTGTTTCTTTGTATGATTTGAATCTTTCAGATGCGATTACATCTTTACATTGCGTAATTGCTTTTTGATACTTGTTACAATTCCACGGAGCAGCTATGGGTGATGGTCTGTACTGTTTTAAAACAAACTCAATTATTTCATCTTTGCTTAATTCTGTATTTAATATCAGTCTGTCATTGCTCCAACAGGCAGTAATTTTTGAGTCTTTCTGTTCTGCAATAAGTTTGAATAATCCCATTGCTTTGAGATAGTTTGAAAATAGAGTTGGCGCACATCCTTTTAGTATATACCTATTCATGTAACTGCCCCTTCTTGTTCTCTCTCTTTTTTACTTGCCAATACATCTGCTGCACGAACCAGCATCTCAAGATATGCAAGACGGAATGGACCGTACTTGTCGCGTAGCCCTACTGCCATCTCTGTCCACGATGGGCTTGACTCGCTGTTTCTCCTGCCAATCTGCGCCAGCGATATGTCAAGAGCGGTCTCTTTTGTAGATATTATATCGCTGATAAATTCTGGCAGCATATCCCCGTCTATTTTTATGCCCAGCAGGCGTTCATCGTCGTATCTGTTGTGTTTCTTTCTAGATACGTTTCTCATCGACAGTCTGACTTTTCCATGATGGGAACCCTCTTTGAGAACAAGCTGCTGAACCCGGGCATAGAGATGATCAATTAAGATCGTATCACCCTCACCAACGGCAAGCGTGAACGGTTCCACAAAGGCATGAGGAGAAGATACACCATTGCAAGAGCCTGTTCGAGTGCATCGGGCACTGCAACAAGAGACGACTTTGCTTTTTGCCGGACATGCACAACTACAAGACCCCACTCAAAGCGTTTTCTGCCAAGAAGACTACAGAGGCGATCAGGACAGACAACCCGCAACGGATAGAGGCAGACACAAATGACTAGTGGATATAATTTTCATATACTACAATGTTCAGCGAGAGATCGTTTGTTTGGATGTCATGGCCTGTATTTTGATATATTAATTCAAATTTGTCATAAAGATGGTTTGAGAATTTTTCAGATATATCCTTGTAGAGATATCCAAAGCCTGTGACATTACACACATCATATCAGCACGCAAAAAATTATCAAAAAAGTTCAAACCACTCAAATTTGTATCAGGACTTGACCTCTAAAATTGGGTTGTCCCTGCTCACAGGGAGTTACAGTATGGTACACTGCTGGCAAACATAATTATTAGATCTTTGAGATAATCTTCAAAGCTTTCCAAATATGATAGATCCGAGTGGATGTTGAAGATCCAAGGATGCAAAAAAGATTTTTACATCCTGACGCAAAAACCGTACACAAAAAATCAAAAGACAAAAGAACTTTAACAAAAAGTTGCCTCATATTATAAGGTAGAACACATGCGCTATGACAGTTAAAAAGTGGCATATTATTTTTCTAGACACTGCGAAAAACAGAGTGCTTGCACATTGTTTACGCATAGTGTCTATTTAAAATATTAGAAACTAAAAAATATGTATCATACCATTAACAGCTACGATATCTGTTACACTATTACGTGCCTGCACAAAGCCATTTTGCGTTAAAATCGTGAAAATGGACTGAACTAAAACACAATGTAATCCAACGCTGCAGCGTCACTGATCAGCCGAGTGTGCATTGATCCCACAACGTAGCCATTTTTTATGTCTGTGGTAGGAACCCACCTATTCGTTGATGTGTAGTGTCGTTTTTCTGCCAACTCCAGCTCTATGGCCTCTATATCAAACTCTCCCTCTTCTAGCTCTTGTGTCGTAAGGTGCTTTATTGTTACAAGAATTTTTGTGATCTTTACACGGTCTCCGAACTTCCATTGCGAGACGGGATTCTCATCGGAGACTTCTAGCACTTTAATCTTCATCTGTTTTTTGCCAAAGGCATCGTGGCTGATGAGAACCCGTTCGTCGGTAAACTCTTCAAAACTGACTCTGGAGCTGACATTTGCATCTGATACCGTCTCAAGCAGAGATTCAGTTATTTTTTGTTCGGCATCAATATTTACATTGGTGATGCTATCATCACCGTTATTGTCATCATCATTGTTATCATCGGCCATTGCTACTTTACCGTACGCGCACGCATTTAAAAATGATCTGAACCATTAACAAAACCAATATGCTGCATAAAATCAGGCAGTCTTTTGTTTTTTGCGTTTAAATGGCATAACGCAGTTCTTTAGGCGTATCTCGGTTTTACCTCTACTACTGCTGCTGCCGCTATTATTATTATTATTATTATCAGTGTTCTTATCTGTCTTTGCAAAAAACTTGCCATCATAATTGCACACACAGTCAGTCACCCTCAACGACGTATCCCAAATCTTAAAAAACTCTCGCAGCTCCCTGCTCTCATACACATCAATATCAATACGTTTCTTTGAGAGAAACTTGAAAGCCAGCACCACTTGCCCCTTCTTGTAAATATCAAATGTCTCAATCCAAGACAGGCATCGCTGAATCTGATCTGCAGGTACAAACAGCGATGTGCTAGTTCCAGATTTTGCCTCAATGGCATATATCGTTTTAGCGCGAGTGCTGACTGCCAGCACATCAGGCAATCCAATGCTCGGTGACCCTAACCGGAATGCCTTCCAACCAGTTACACTGTTGAACCGTTTTACAAGGGTATCTTCCCAGTGATATCCTCTCTGTCTGCGCATTCTAGCCGACTTTTGATTCTGATCTCGGATTTTTTTGCTTGTGTTTTTACCAGCTTGCTGTATTGTAACTGTAGTTGTTTTTGATCTCAAGGGCTTTTTTATCATACAGTTACACGTTGTTTTTCAT
>JAKZUU010000143.1:0-3668 GCA_047516405.1 Candidatus Nitrosopumilus sp.
TTCGTTGCCCTTATACGTAATTCCGACACATAAAATGATGAGTGACGATTGGAAAATATGCCTGTATTGTGGCAAGATAGGCCCGAAACGAAACTGGGAACTACCACGTGAAAACATGCACTTGGCATGCAGGGATGAGCATGATAAACGCATCCGCGATGGTCGGTATGTTGTCTGCAACGAGGAAAACATACGGGGTCATTCGTGCGGTGGAGACGACGTACTACTAGGCACCGGTTATCTTGGAAGAGATTGAAACTGACTTGTGAAACAATACACAACCTCATTTTTTATTCCGGCAAAAATGAGATTCGTAAAAAATAACGAGCTGTTTTGTGCGCCAAAATTTATGCAAGAGTAATAAGGCATCTGGTTTTATACATGCCAAGTATGAAACCCAGTCCAGCACACAGTCAGGAATTGACAGGCAAAGTAACAAAACTAGATGAAAAACACGGTGCAAGTAAGAATTTACCTTGCAGCATTAGATATTTTTAATCCTGTTTTTTTTGTATGGTATGGCAAAAGTTTTGGGAATAATCGGAGGGGGGCAGCTGGGTATGATGCTGGCAGAGGCCGCAAAGAATGAGAGGATGGCCAAAGAAATATCTGATGTTGTTGTATTGGACCCTACCAGCCCTCAATGCCCTGCATCACATGTGGGCGCAAAACAGATTGTCGCCGACTTTAAAGACAGGGGCGCAATTGTCAGTCTGGCAGACAGGGCAGACATTATCACATACGAGATAGAGTCAGGCGACAGCGATGTCTTGGAGTCTGTACGGCAATACGCTGAGATAAACCCGTCCCCTCAGACGCTAAGGGTTATTCAAGACAAGTTTTTGCAGAAATCATTTCTCTCTGATAACGGCATAAGAGTTCCAAGATTCATGATGGTGCACGATGTGAAGGATGTTGTCAAGGGCATTCGAAGATTTGGTTCCAGGGGACTGCTGAAGGCAAGAAAGGGGGGATACGACGGACGGGGTAATTTTAAAATTGATTCATTTGAAGATGTACAAAAAGCATATGACTATTTCAACGGGGAGCCGATAATGCTCGAAGAGTTTGTGCCATTTGAGATGGAAGTGTCAGTCATTGCATCACGAAATACAAAGGGCCAGATAAAGACGTATCCGCTAGTTGAGAACGTGCATCAGAACAACATACTACGTATGAGCATAGTGCCTGCACGGATAAAAGACGGGGGCATTGCCAAAAAAGCCGAAGAGATTGCCATAAATGTAATGTCGGTTCTCAAGGGGTCAGGAACGTTTGGCATTGAGATGTTTGTAACGCGTGAGGGGGATGTGCTGGTAAATGAGATAGCGCCAAGAGTTCACAACTCGGGACACCATACGTTGCAGTCGTGCAAGACATCGCAGTTTGAGCAACATTTGAGGGCGATACTTGGATTGGAGTTGGGCGATACTGACCTGTTGTATAACACTGTAATGTATAATATTCTGGGCAGTCCTCAGTTCAGCGGAGAGTACAAGATCAGCGACGCGTTTGGAGACGGCGCGGCAATGGAAAAAAACGGCGTGTTCCTAAAGATGTACGGCAAGAGAATCTCAAAACCCCTGCGAAAGTTGGGGCACGTCAACTTGGTGGGGCTGCATGGCGAGTCAGTCAAGACGCTCTTGGAGAGGCTGGAGGGATTGAAGGTGAGGATGACAGTTGTTCCATTATAGGTGCCATCGCCATCGCCATCATCGCCTGATTAGATTTATTAGTTGATTAAAGGATGTGTATTCATGGCAATGATTAAAGCGGCACTAGTGTTGACCGGTATTGCCATAGCGTTGTTGATAGTGTACGGAGCAGATGTGATAGCAGTGTATACTGCAACAGACGACGAGGACAAGCAGGGATTTATTCCGCTTGACCATACAGCAAGAGGCATAGGGCTTGGAGGCCCTGCGCTGCTGCTGCCTCTTATTGCATATTTTATCTCAAGAAAAGAACCGTCTAGAGGTCTTGGCATCATGCTAATGATTACAGGAATTCTAATCATTATAGGCGGAGTGGTGGTAATTGGAAACGCAGATCCTCAAAAAGATGCCCAGACAGGACGAAACGTGATATCTGAAGCTGCACTGTTAGTTGTCATAGGACTAGTACAGATAGGTCTGGGTGTATTGAAAATTAAGAGATCTTAAATGCTACTTTTTCATGCTGTTTTATTAATTTTAGTGCAAATTTCGGACTGTGTGTTGGACTGGGTTTCATGCTGGGTATGTATAAAACCAGATGCCTTATTACTCTTGCGTAAATTTTGGCGCACAAAACAGCTTGTTATTTTTCATTCGTAGTTATTTCAAATTCATACTCGTATTTGATTCAATAATTTTACACAAGTCAAGATTTCATCAGCTGCAATATTGATCTCTTCTTCCGTATTGAATCTGCTGCAACCGATACGAATAGATGAATGAGCCTGCTCTTCTTTTAGGCCCATGGCCGATAGTACGTGTGAGGGTTCGACTGTTTGTGTGGTGCATGCAGAACCAACAGATATTGCCAGTCGCTTTGATACAGAGTTTATGATAGCTTTACCTTCGATTCCATCAAAACGCATGTTTAGATTGTGTGCCAGCCGTTTCATTGGATGGCCATTAAGTGTGCCGTCTGCCGCTGCAAACTTTTCCATCATATGATCTGTCCATCTTCTAAACTTCACATTCTCTTCTGAGTATTCTTTTTGTGATATCTCAACTGCCTTTGCAAAACCGACTATTCCAGGTACGTTGAGCGTGCCAGATCTGATGTTTCTCTCCTGTCCCCCGCCACCAAATATCGGCTCTAGTTTAACTCGTGGCATAATACTGCGTATGTAGAGTGCTCCAATTCCTTTAGGACCGTAAATTTTGTGAGATGAAAACGACATCAGATCAATGTTCATCTTATCTACGTTTATTTCTAAATGACCTACTGCCTGAGCTGCATCTGTATGAAACAACACATTTCTCTCATGGGCTATCTTTCCTATCTCTGCAATGTCTGCAATTGTTCCCACCTCGTTATTGGCAAACATTATTGATATGAGTCTAGTCTTGTCAGTTATTGCATCTGCCACATTTTGCGGATCAACCATTCCGAATTCATCTACTG
This sequence comes from Candidatus Nitrosopumilus sp., assembly GCA_047516405.1. Taxonomy (GTDB): domain Archaea; phylum Thermoproteota; class Nitrososphaeria; order Nitrososphaerales; family Nitrosopumilaceae; genus Nitrosopumilus. The sequence goes on from JAKZUU010000143.1 coordinate 3,115, forward strand.
GCAGATATGTTATGTGACAACCTGCATCTTCCAGACTTTTTGCAGTGTCTAGTATGGCTTTATGTTCAGTAGCGCATGTGATAATATGCGCTTGATTGGTTTTTTTGCCGATAACCCCCCTTAATGCTATGTTGTCTGACTCTGTAGCACCGGATGTAAATATGATCTCATTTGACTGTGCGCCTATTGCGTCTGCAATCTTTTTTCGTGACTCCTCTACTGCAACTGATGCATCATACCCGATAGAATGATCAATGCTTGATGCATTACCAAACTTCTCTGTAAAATATGGTCTCATCTCATCGAAAACCCTTGGGTCTACGGGCGTGGTTGCATGAGAATCCAGATATATTATCTTCTCAGATCTTGTCGCCATCTCATCCACTTGTCCCATCTACTCGTAATGTCCTGACGTCCATCTCATCCATAAACCCATATATGTCTGCAAAATCACCAATTCTCTGCTTTAGGGATATGGCTCCACGATTAAGATGTGCTCTTGTCATCTCGTTGAGATATGTTTCTGGATCTAATTTATCACGATTTAATCGATT
>JAKZUU010000144.1:0-14604 GCA_047516405.1 Candidatus Nitrosopumilus sp.
AGATGACACAAACACAGATGACACAAACACAGATGACACAAACACAGATGACACAAACACAGATGACACAAACACAGATGACACAAACACAGATGACACAAACACAGATGACACAAACACAGATGACACAAACACAAACGATCAATCTAAAAAATTTGTATGCCCTTGCTGCGGCTCTGAAATGAAGTATGAAAAAACTCTAAAAAACTCTACACTATACAGATGCGCTAGCTGTGGACTGAGTGACACTAGGATTGATTGTTAACTTTATCTTGGATCTTAAATAATTCCATCGTTAGCAGATCTATAGCTTTCTTCAAATGCTGAAATTCATTGATCGAATGAATCTGACTTTCTATCAGCGCTCTGTGAACCTTTATTGAGTTTTTTTGGTGCTCGTCTGACGCAACAATCTCCATGGCGTTGAGCTTTGATAACAAGTTGTCCAAATCTTTTATCATCTCATCTGATGGTTTGTGTTTGTCCATACTGACATAAAATTAATTTTGTTATATTAATCGTTACAAGAGATCCTCGTCAATTTTCTGAATGGGATCTAAATACTGCTGGCATGTGCATGTTGGAATCTGGCATTTGCCCGCCTTGATAATCGATTTGCTGGCTTTGTTAAAGACATGTGCTTGATCCATGTGGTGGCATCTCTTGCAGTTCATATCAAAAACACATCTCTCCAATATTTAACCCAAGAATTATGGAATCAAGACTGCCCTTGCAGATATCTCTGAATTCTTTAGTTTTTTGAGTGCCTCGTTTGCCTTTTCTAGCGGAAATGTCTGCGAGATTACCTCGATATCTTTCTCTTCGCATATCTTTATGACCTCTTCCATGTCTTTTGTTGAACCTATCAGTGTGCCTCTAATCGTTTTTTCTTCAAATGCCATAAATGTCGGGTTCTTGCCTACTGTTGCAATAACGATCATTCCTCCTTTCTTCACTGCTTTTATTGCAGTATCTGTAACAATATCTGCAGGTGCAAACACAATGGCAGCATCCAGCATGCCGTGTTTTTCCTTCACTGCATCTAAAAATTCTTGTTGATTCTCAGAGAATACCATTGCATCTGACGCTCCTAATTTCTTTGCAACATCAAGGTGATTCTGTGATCTGGAAAATGCAATTACTTTACAATTCTCTACTTTTGCAAATTGTATTGCCATGTGGCCCACTCCTCCAATTCCAAAAATTCCGATTTTTTTGTCTGGTTGTGGCTCTGCAGCTTTAACTGCCTTAAATGCCGTAATCCCCGCACAAAATAGAGGTGCCGCGTATTCTGGTTTCATACTTTCTGGAACTTTTGTTGCAAAATCTTCTGCAACTGTAATGTACTCTGTGTATCCTCCTTTGAAAGATTCGCCTACTATTACTGATGATTCGCAAAGATACTCTTTTCCTTCCTTGCAATATTGGCAGTTCCTGCATGCCTCTAAAAGCGGAGTGATGCCTGCCCTTTCACCAACCTTGAATTTTGTGACAGCCTCTCCAATCTGAACCACTCTTCCAACAACTTCGTGGCCTGGGACAGTGGGAAGTGTTGGTGGAATTCCTATGTCTTTCCAATCCCCTTCTATTCCATGAAGCTGTGAGTGGCATACCCCACAAGCTTCAATTTTCAGTAAAATTTCGTTAGGCCTCCTGATCTCATGTCTGTCAATCTCTGTAAGCTTCAAAGGTTCGGTCTCGATACTTGCACATTCAGAAAGTACCATCGCACGCATTTTTTCCATATTTACCACAAAGATCTATGAAATTTTAAGATTTGTATTGAAATTTCTTTAATCCCAAAACACTCTTAGGCAATATTGAATCAAACCTTATGACAGCAGGAAATGCACTTAAACGGACGCTAAAGATCTAAATAATTAATTTTCAATACCTGCATTAAGATTTATTTACAAAATCTTCAAAATATCTGATGTGGTTGAAATCTCAAATGAGGATCGTGAAAGAATAAGATTATTGCATCTTATTACCAGTTCCAAAAGCGAGTTTAACAAGCTCTCTTTGTCTCAGCTGCAACGACTGCAGGAACTAGTTGCAAAAAAAGACTACAGCCATGATAAAAAAGCAGATAAATCTAAAACAAAATTACTAAAGAAGATCAACGTTAGAATTTATGAGTTAACTGAAGGAAAGGGCATTTGGGGATAGTATGTCCTCATCATCATCATAATAATAATAATAATACCTAATTAGACACTAATATACAAACAAATTTGACTATTATGGTGGAAAACAATCTCATTAATGAAACCAGTCCGTATCTGCTCCAGCATGCAAATAATCCTGTAGACTGGCATGCCTGGAATGATGATGCATTGAAAAAGGCAAGAGATCAAAACAAGCCAATCTTTCTAAGCATTGGATACAGCTCATGCCATTGGTGCCATGTAATGGCCCATGAATCGTTTGAAAATGAAGACGTTGCCAAATTCATGAACGAGAATTTTATTAACATAAAAGTTGACAGGGAAGAGCGTCCTGACATTGATGATATTTACCAAAAAGTATGCCAGATGACGACAGGCCAGGGCGGATGGCCTCTGAGCATATTCTTAACCCCTGATCAAAAACCGTTCTACGCCGGTACCTATTTCCCTGTCTTGGATTCTTATGGCCGTCCAGGTTTTGGGAGCCTCTGCAGGCAGCTCTCACAAGCATGGAATGAGAAACCGACTGACGTCATAAGATCTGCTGAAAAGTTCATAGATGCCATGCAGCAACAGGAACCGACCTCGATAATATCAAAACTTGGACGGCTTATTCTTGACGAGGCAGCCATGAACCTGTTTCAAATGGGGGATGCTACATATGGTGGATTCGGCTCTGCACCCAAGTTCCCAAATGCTGCAAACGTGTCTTTCCTGTTTCAATACGCCAAACTTTCAGGATTCTCAAAATTTAATGAATTTGCACTCAAAACCCTCAACAAGATGGCAAAAGGTGGAATATTTGATCAAATTGGGGGTGGATTCTCTCGATACTCCACTGATGCAAAGTGGCTGGTCCCTCATTTTGAAAAGATGCTTTACGACAATGCACTAATTTCTGTAAACTATGCTGAAGCGTATCAGATAACAAAGGACTCTTTCTATCTTGATGTCTTGCAGAAGACACTCGACTTTGTTTTGCGTGAAATGACTTCCCCGCAAGGCGGGTTTTATTCTGCATACGATGCAGATTCTGAAGGAGTGGAAGGAAAATTCTATGTCTGGAAGAAGAGTGAAATCAAGGAAATTCTCAAAGATGATGCTGATCTCTTTTGCCTTTACTACGATGTGACTGACGGCGGGAACTGGGAAGGAAACAACATCTTGTGTAACAATATCAATATCTCTGCTGTCGCCTTTAATTTTGGAATCTCAGAAGATCAGGTTCGTAAAATTTTGGCGTCTTGCTCTGAAAAATTACTAAATATTCGTTCTGTAAGAGTTCCGCCTGGACTGGACGACAAGGTACTGGTCTCATGGAACTCTCTTATGATCACGGCCTTTGCAAAAGGCTATCGGGTAACAAATGATGTTCGTTATCTGAACGCTGCAAAAGACTGCATCTCATTTATTGAAAAAAACTTGTTCGCTGACGGCAAACTGCTGAGAACCTACAAAAACGGAACTGCAAAAATTGACGGGTATCTTGAGGACTATTCTTATTTTGCCAATGCTTTGTTAGATGTATTTGAAGTTGAGCCTAACCCAAATTATCTTAAACTGTCTTTGAAGTTGGCAGATCATCTCATTAGTCATTTCTGGGATTCTGAAACGAACAGCTTCTTTATGACGTCTGACGATCATGAAAAATTAATCATCCGACCCAAAAGCAACTATGACCTGTCTCTCCCATCTGGAAATTCAGTCTCTGCTCATGTAATGCTTAGATCATACCACCTGTCGCAAAAACCTACTTTTCTTGAAATCGCCACAAAGATAATGAAAGCTCAGGCACAAAGAACTGTTGAAAATCCATTCGCATTTGGCTATCTGCTGAATGTTCTATGCATGTATATCCAAAAGCCTCAAGAGATCACCATCATCAACACTGAAAACTCTCAAATATGCCGATCGCTTTTTTTGGACTACTTGCCAAACTCTATCTTGGTTGCAATTCAAAATCCGCCCCAACTGGAATCTCTCTCAGAGTATCCCTTCTTTGCTGGCAAATCGTTTGAAGATAAAACGACTGTCTTTGTCTGCAAAGATTTTACCTGTTCCTTACCCCTACACACACTTGATGAGATAAAGGCACATCTCTAAACTTTTTTCAGATCTATCTCAATGACGCTGTTGACTTGCGGCCTTCCCATCTTGTCGTATCTTGACTTTGGCATTGTGATCGCTATCTGTGTCTGTTGATATGATTTAACGTTGACTGTTGGCTGTGCCTGTAAAATCGCCTCAAGTAACGGCATTACCTGTTCTTTGGTCTCAGAATCAAGCTTTTTTGAAACGCTCTCAATGATCAGCTGCTTTTGTGAAATTGGCTCAGTTGAGATGTTTTCAACTAGCGCCAGCTGTATAATTTTACCATTATCCACTATCTGTGTAATTCTAAACTCATTTGTGTCTGACATTGGTTTGTTGACACTCCTTGATGATTTATCTTTATCGAATCGAGAAATACAGCGCTATTACCGCTGTTGCTACTGCCGCACCTACTCCTAACCCAAATATGATCTTGCTACCATCTACATTCATGGTTTTGGCTGGCAATAGCTGAAATTAAACTCTACTAATTGCTCAAAAATCAATTCACGTTTGGATGAATTTTGTGGTTTGTTGTATCTGAACGATTATGGATGCGAGCAAATTAAAATTTTGTTCATGTGATATCTCTTCTCCAATGACAATATGTAAAACAGTAACGGTCTTGTATCCGAACTTTCATCCAAAACAAATTTTGAAAAATATGCAAAAACACTGGCATCTATCCTGCATTGTTACAAACATCATTTTTTTTAAATCAAGTCGCCGAATCTTGTTTGACTTGTTCAGATGTCTCTTGTTCAGATGTCTCTTGATTATATTGTTGCCCGTCTTTTGATTGACCTATAACAGATTTTTTGATCAACGCAGCCCGCTGTTTTATGATCTGGTTGAACTCTTGTACATCCTCCACACTTGGCACTTGCTGTCGACTTTGGTATATCTGCAAAAATCCTGCATATGCGCATCCTGTAATGATGCCAAACGTCGTATCTGGAATTGATTCCACCTCTGGCGCAAAATTTTCTGCTATCTGTCTGTATGATGCAGACTCGCTGATGTAATAGTCGATTAGACTGTCTATAAAGTCCCTGTTTTCTTTTGAAATTGCCATTATCATTATCTACCTTGCAGTTTATTTAATTGTCTTTGGTTGATCATTTATTTATTTGCGAATTATCCTCTATGTATTGTGGAAGTTAGACTCTGAGGAAGATTTTTTTCTAATATATGACTCAAAAAAACGAGTTGCGGGATATTTTGATCCTAACTATGGGAATATATTTCCAAAAGAGAATTCCGAGGTAATAATTGCATCCATGTTGAAAAATCATGATAAAATTCTAGGTGGAATCATCATGGTTCCTCTTGTCAAATTCCGTCTTTTTGATACTGATTTGGATACTACATTAAGTAATGTCGAACAGCAGGTGACTCGGGTTAAGGGGCATCTGCAAAAATGGGAAAACTTCCTGTCTGAAACTAATCGCCGAGTCCACTCTATTAGAATTTCTCACACCGATCAAGACATGCTTACGATCACGTTTCAAGTTAAATTTTCAAAACCAACCCCACTTGAAAAACGCTCTCTGTCCGAAGAATTGTCCCCTACTATGGATATCTTGCAAAAATCCGGCCTATTATAGGCGCATACTTTGTCTCTAATCAAACAAAAACAACTCGTCCTGCATACATCTGGATTCATTTTGTGAAATGACACTTCTGAATCAAGTCAGTAACGCTGCCTGCAAACGGATCTTAAAAAAAACATTCAAATCTAATGGATCAATGTGATACGTCTGCTGCAGAGCGCCTCCATGGATTGACAAATGTCAAGGCCTGACACTTCATCTGGCAGACCAGACGGCATAGGGTGACACGGTATACTGCAAGACCAATCTTCACATACGCACATTTCCTGTCACAATCTGTCCTGTTATCCATAACATGTATAGCAAAACTACTGCGCCGTCGCCTGCATGAAACATCTCTGATTTATTCCATTGAATCTGCCACTTAAGACAGGTGTTCTGCTTTCCATTCTTCGACATCGTCATAACAGTTGGACCACTCTGTCCTTGTCTCCTCTGAATCAAACTGGCCTGATTCGTTATAAAATTCTGCGTCACAGTTTTTTTTCATGTTCTCTGAGATCTCGATGACCTTTCTGTTGAGATCCGCCTTTGGTGCTGAAAATTGTTCTGGCGTGTCATAGTTCTTTACACCTTTTTTTGCCGCCTGGAACTCTGCCAGTCCCAAATTTTCATACTCGTAAGCTTCCTGAATTTGTGTATCTGATCTTATCTTAGCTGATCCATCTCCTGTCTCTATCCATCTGACATACTCTATGTCGCTTTGCAGTTGGGTTTCAGCTGAGATCTTGAACAGTTCTACAGAACTTTTGAACAACTCTGGAGGCGTCAGCTGGCCATACCTTGCATTAACTTCTTTGAACTCTTTTAGGTGCTCTTCATAAAATTCCAGCAGCTCTTCTTTTGAGATATCGCCTTCATCCCATTTGATCTTTTCTGAATAAAACTTTGTTTGCAGATCTGCCACATCTTGTTGAATCTGTGACAGCTCATTTCCAAACTGTAGACCTCTCTGTCTGGTCTGTTCTGCCGCATAATTGTATGCTATAATTGATCCAATTATCACAGTAGCAATTACTACAATTACGATATTTTGGATCTTGTTTTTTTTCATAGATAATCTACATAGTTCCCGTCTTCATCTAGCTTTAACTCAATTTTAAACTCTGTCCCGCTGATAAATGAGTCATTTCTAGTTGTTCTTACCCTTCCTATGACTAGCTCGTATGGCCAAATCTCTACTACTATTGCACCCACACTCGCAGTCGGAGTCTCTGTAATTGTCATGTCTTCCCGTTTTACTCCGTGTTTTTCCAGCATGTAAATAGCGTGATCCAGCAACGGTTTAGGATTGTTATAGTTTAGCACCCAAACAGTTCCTTCATAGTCAATTTTTTGCAATTTGAAACAATCCTCGCTTTACTCTATAACAATTATTCGGAACTTATCACATTTAATGTCATGGTGCTTACCACTCTTGAGAGTCTTCTTATTGTTGCAATTGCCCTCTCAAACTTGTTCTGATCGTCAGTCTGTATCTCTGCAATTACGTCGTATGCCCCAAAAGTGAGATATGCGTTTGTAATATGCTCCATCTGTTTTAATTCACCTACAATATATCCTTCTGCCCCTAGATCGCAGTTTAGCAGAATAAATCCTTTATGCATTATCTTACAGTAACTATCTATTTCAAGCTTTTAAGTTTTACAGTTCTTACCATTTACTACGGCCGCCGTAGCTGTTTCGGCCGCCGCCTTTATCGTCATATTTTTTGTCTCCTTTGTCGGATCTTCCGTATCTGTCTCTGCCTGATCTTCCATATCCGCCGGAACGTCCTCCTCCTCCTCTGCTTCCACCTCTGGAGTAGTTAGACCTTCCCTGACCGCCATATCTTCTTGATGATGTCTGTCTCTTTAGAGGATCTGGGATAGAAATTTCAATTCCCATCTCTTGATTCAAATCTGCAATCGGCACCTTGATTTGGCGTTTAATGATATTCCAATCTCCTACCGATGAGTACGATACAAATGTTATTGCTCTGCCCTTTGCTCCTGCCCTGGCAGTTCTTCCAATCCTGTGAAAGTATACCATCTCTTGATTGGGAACATCATAATTTATCACCAGCCCTACTCTTGGAACGTCTATACCCCTTGAAGCAACATCTGTGGCGACAAGAATATCTGCCTTTCCGCTACGGAATTTTCCCATGGACTGTTCTCTTCTGTGCTGTGACATGTCGCCCTCAATAGCTACGGCATTGAACTTCTCTTGATGTAGGAATTTTGCGACATCCCTTGTCCTGTATTTTGTTGAACAAAATACGATGCACTGTCCCTTTTTCGTCTTTATAAAATCAATCAGATGTTTGAATTTGTCCCTGTCCTTGATTACTAGATATGCCTGATCTATTCCTTCTCCACTCAAGTCATCTGCATCAAGCAGGAACTGTTTTGGATTATTCAGATAGTCTTCTGACAGCCTTAAAATTTCCGTCGGCATCGTTGCAGAATACAGAGACATTACTCTGTCCTCCGGGGCCAAATCTAAAATAAATTGGATATCGTCTATAAATCCCATGTCAAGCATCGTGTCTGCTTCATCTAAAACAATGTGTGTGATGTCCCCTAGCTCAATTGAGCCTCTCTTGAGATGATCTATCAGTCTGCCGGGGGTCGCAACTACGATCTCCACTCCCCTGTGCAACGCATCTAGCTGTATTCCCATTCCCTGTCCTCCGTACACTGTCACAGCTCTGATTTTCGTATATTTTCCAAATTTTTTGAACTCCTCTGAAATCTGCATTGCAAGCTCTCTTGTCGGGGCCATGATCAACCCTTGAATTCCTTTCTTTGGCTGAATCTCCTGCAGCATTGATAATGCAAATGCTGCCGTCTTTCCAGAGCCTGTATGTGCCTGTCCTACAACATCCCTTCCTGCTAGCAGCACTGGAATCACAGCTTCTTGAATTGGAAACGCCTCCTTGAAGCCCAAATCTGAAATTCCTTTCAGAATGTTGTCGTCTAATCCTAAATCTTGAAATTTTGTCATGTTTTTTTCTTCTCTTTAGCAATGCCGAACAAGCACATTGCCTACTCGTCATTATTCCGATAATTAAAACCCTCAACAATGGTCTAATAAACGCTTGTTATGGCTATGCCTCTAATTGTGCATCAATAATTCTCTTGAAACTTTCAAACGGCTGGGCTCCTTTTAATTCAACATAGCCTAGATGATCATTTCCTATGAAAAATCCCGGCGTCCCTGTAACTCCGTAGTTTCTGCCATCCCTGAGATCCCCGTTAATCTCTGTGATATGATTTCCGTTGCCAAAGCACGAACTGAATGCCGTTTGGTCTAACTGCAGGTCTTTTGCATACTGATTAAACAAGGATAATGCCTCTGCTGTGTCTACGTTGTTCCACTGGCTCTGCCTTTCAAACAATATGTCGTGCATTCCTACAAATCCGCCCTGTTCGTTTGCACATTCTGCAGCAATTGCCGCCGGTAATGCGTTTGGATGGATATTCTGAAGTGGAAAGTCCCTGAAAACCAGTTTTACTTTTCCTTGCTGTATATATTCGTCAAAAATCAACGGAAGCGTTTGCGCATTGAATCTTGCACAAAACGGACACTGGAAGTCTGAAAATTCTATTATTGTAATTGGCGCATCGGGATCCCCTATCACCGGATCATCATCCATTGAGATTCTTACCGGGTCTGCTGCCCTTTCTACCGGCGATGTTGGTTGATTGGCGGGCAACTGATTCTGCAATAGTTTGAGCTCTAGTTTTGCAAATGCTTCCTCAAGATCTTTTGCAGAAATTTGATCAGAATTCAAACTTGACGTGTATGATCCTGCAAGAAAAGCGGTGACCCCAACCAGTATGATTACACCGATGATTAATGCATTAAAAGTTGATTTTTTAACTGATATTTTTTGATTGGGTTCTGGTCTGCCTGACCCTGTCTTTGCAGTTTCTGGCTCATTTGACACTTGTTCTACATCGTCTGATCCTGAATCGTTAGAACTCATTTTTTTTACTCTATACACGTCATACTTATTCCTATTGATATCTTGGCACTATCTGCGCCATAGTTCAAAAAAAAAAAACGAAAATTATTTTTTGTGATTATTGCAAATTTATGACTGGATTGCAAGGTTTTTTCAAACGTGCGCCGCTTGGTCTTTCCTGACACTGTCTTTTATTTTATATTGAAAAATTTAAAAGCCAATGACGGGATCTGAACCCATGACCTACTGATTACAAGTCAGTTGCTCTACCAGGCTGAGCTACATTGGCACGATGTAAGATGGAATTCTTGACGGTTTAAAGTGTTACCTGTCCTTGTTTGAAACAAATTTCTGCTAAAGATTGTTACATTTACCGCCAATTTTTAATAATGCTCTGTCTTGACACCTGTTATGAAGTACATTGAACCCATCAAAGTCAAGGTTCTAATGATCATGTTTTTTGTTACTGGAGGAATTGGCATATTTTTTGGGTTGGCTGTTGCTCCTCCCTCCATGATCGTAATGCTTACTTTTCTGGGCGTCATCAATATTGGTCTGGGTGCATTTTTTGTGTTCATATTTCTAACGCAAGCCCCCAGGGCTCCTGATAAAAGAAAGAAAAAAAAGAGAAACAAACTAGGTTCTGACTAGACAGATTCTTGTATCACTTTACATGCCTGCTAAATCCAGAAAAATTGTCATGCAGTAAATCAAAAAAAAAAAAAAAATAGCAACACATCAAACTGGAAAAAACCAATGTTTGGAATCTCAAAGATCACATAACACAAAACACTGACAATAACACTAACAATGATATTTTCTATAGTGTCAAACGAATATCAAAACTCGACAAACATCATCTGTAACAGTCTAAATCAAAAGGCCTTACAATTCGGGATGACTTCAGAATGCCTTGGGATTGATTTTTATCTTTTCTTAATCATGACGTAACTGTATCTACACTTGAATTATTTGAAAAACTTGCATCTGACTACCGAACATGTTTGTAGAGCCGGTTTAAAACCAAACAGAAAAAAAACGAACTGAACACAAGAGATCACATCAGGCGTTATTTCTTATACCACACGCAAAAAATCATGCAACGATAAAAAGATACTGCAATGCAATTCTGAATGTTTGGCGGTTTCTCTCCGAGACTGGTATCTGTATTCAGTACCGTAGACTGGTTGGCAAGCAAATACGACACATTTGCCTGTTTTACCGTAAACTGTTTTAAAGTATAAATAACAATTTTTTTCTAACAATTTAGAAATGCTGGATTTAGTTGCAAAAAACTTGTTTCTCACAAAAGGTAAAGGAGTTCATGAGGATAGACTTACTAGTTTTGAATATGCCTTAAGGGATGCAGGTATTGCAGGAACCAATCTTGTTTTAATCTCTAGCATCTTTCCCCCTCAGGCAAAACTACTCTCTAAAAAAGATGGATTGACAAAGATCAAACCTGGACAAATTCTTTTTACCATATATTCAAAAAATCAAACAAACGAACCCCATAGGGTTTGTGCTGCGTCAGTTGGTCTTGCGCAACCCAAAGATAAGGACCAATATGGCTACCTCTCTGAATACGAATCTTTTGGACAGAATGAAACTCAAGCGGGCGATTACGCTGAGGACATTGCAGCGCAGATGCTTGCATCATCTCTTGGAATTCCATTTGACGCTGACAAGGACTGGGATGAGAAGAGACAACAGTGGTCAATCTCAGGTGAGATCTACAACACTCACAACATTACTCAAACTGCAAAAGGTGACAAGGACGGAAAATGGACGACGGTGTTTGCAGCAGCCGTTCTCTTGGTATGACTATTTCTTGTATCCTTTAAGGTAAAACATTGCAGCAGCTATTGCAACTATTATAATTATGATCAACACTACAACAGATTCGTCAAATTCCGGCTCTTCAGTTTGAATACTTTCTTTTTCTGCTTTAACTATCACTTCTCCCAGAGAAAATTCCAACATCTCTTTGCTTACACTTATTTCTTCACCAAAGATGTACTTTCCTTGTATTGTCTTTCCATGCTCTGGATCAAAAATCCATCCCTGCTCTGTAACAGAAAGTGGAATTTTTTCATCATCAACAACCTGTGTTGCAAGAATATTCCCTTTAACGTCTGAAACGCTTGTATTTTCAGGTGAGACTACTATTACTTGAATTAGAGAGTTCAGAGGGTAAAATCCGCCAGAAAAATAGCCTGATCTGTCTATCTTGTCAACTTTGAGAAATTCTAACGGGCTAATTCTTGAAATTCCTAAAGCCGCATCTGGATATTCAACTGATAAATTCAACTGTAAAAGTGAGTATGAATCCGCCGGAATCAGTGAAAATGTCATCTTTGCATTTTTGTCAGACGACAAATTTTTTGCAATATCATAAAATCCTCCCTCTTCTCTAATTATCTTTGGAATAAGAATAGCTGATATCTTTTCATACATCGAGCTGGTCTTCTCCATAGGCAGGGTGTAAACTGCCGAAATCACCCCTTCTCCTGAAACTATTCCTGAATTCTCTAGTACGCTGTTTGTTTGATCGCCGCTGTGTATGAATATTGAATGAAATATTGCATCTGTATTAAAAACCTGGTTAATTTCATCAATATACTTTTTTGAAATCTCTCTTGCAGCATCCTGAATGGCAAAAATTCCGTCATTTTCTGGATCCAGAGCTATATTGATTATAATACATGACTTGTCAATTATGCTTGTAATACACTCATCTTGATTTGTAAAAATTACAGTTGCTATCTGTTCATTCTCTCTGATTTGCTGTTCTAGTTGAGCTGGAATTCTGATCTCCTGAATACTGCTGCTCTGCAAAGTAATCGAGGCTGTAACATTTTGTGACACACTCTTGTCTACAATAATTTGCACAGTCTCTTGAAATGTTGCAAGGCCTATCTCTTGAGAATATGCATGATTCACTGAGATCCCAGTCAGTGCAATTAATGCGAACATGACGGCGATAGCCTCTTTTTGCATCAAGTCTCATTGAAATGATGAACTAATAATCCTTTTAATTTATGCGTCCTTTACATCATGTTATGGGATTCGCTGCAAGGCGGATCTGGAAATGACAGTTCCAGTATAATCTCAAACGTTTAAATCGTGTTGTTCACTCAGTAGCTGTGACATCGAATTCAAACCGTCGGGGAACAAGCTGGCAGTCCATGCGTTGGACTGTCAGCCCCATACTACTAAAAAATTTGTTGATACTTGACACCTGTTGACTTGTCAGATGCAAGTATCCTAAGATAATTAGTTGTAGGCGTAACTCTCAAGTCTACAGCGTATACCAATAACGTAAATTTCGTGTAATTATTTAACATTTTTGACCACGCATGTTTTAATCTAATTCCTAGATAGATAATCAATGAGATATAAGATGATGTTAAAAAAATATGCCGCCGAAACAGACGGTGATGTAAAGGATCGCATGATGTTGATCATCAAGATCAAGCGCGACGGCATGAACGTACGCGAGGCTGCCAGATCCCTTGGAAAATCTGATCCGTGGGGGTACAAGTGGCACACAAGATACAGACAGGCAGGATTTGATAATCTGTATGTCCAACACCGCACTGGCAGGCCGCCCAAAGTAGACAAGGCAATCATGAAGAATATTCGAAATAATACCTGCAAGAATCTCACCTGGACGGGCAAGGAGATGCAGGACTATATCCTGAAGAATGCAGGGATAAAATACTCCATCACACATGTTGGCTACCTGCTAAGAAAATGGGGTTACTCCCAGAAGATTCCAGTCAGGGTGCATGCAAACAGGGCACCTGTAGAAGAGATCCATACGTTCCAAAAAGATATTGCAGATGTCATAAAAAAACAACGATGAGGGAATAGTCACTGCAATACAGGATGAATCCATAGCTATTGCAGCACCTCGAGCACGGAGGCGAGGCTACACAAGGAAAGGAATACGTGCATTTTACACGTATACGGGCTCACACTCAAAGACCATAGTGTTTGGACTGATTACCATCTACGGCAGGAGGATGTTCAGACAGTACTACAAGTTTGACATGCACGCCTTTGCCAAGTTCCTCAAGGCTGCAGTACGCAAGTTTGAGAAGATCTGCATTATACTTGACAAAGCCCCGCAGCACCGTGCAAAAATGATACTCAGGCTCGTTGAGATGATAGACGGCCTGACGCTAAAGTTTCTCCCGGTTGCAACACCTGAGATCAGTGCAATTGAGCCATACTGGAAGAAACTCAAGCGCAAGGTGCTTGACGTGCCGCATACCAGTCTGGCCATACTGCGCAGGGCAATTGCCAGATATACAAGGCACGCAAAACCCAGCCTTGATGTTGAAAAGATTTTGTACAGAGCCATTTAAGAGAGAGTGTAATGCCACACAGCATGTAACCAGCTTAAGCTATGCGTGAGATGTCCTGCGCAATTTGAAACATAAAATCTATTGACCCCATCCCACATGATCAAAACGTATTGTGTGTATTATACTGCCAAAATTGGATTGTCAGCTAGAAATATTACACTAATTTTTCATTTTTGGTATACACAGTTCTTAAACGCAGTTTAGGCACGAAAAGCGATTTTGCGACAACAATCTGCTATTATTGGAAACCAAACTGCTGCCAACTTGCACACACATTTTTCTAAAAACAAGTTATACCAAGACAAAATTTTGTAAAATAGCCGTCAAATAGCCTGCGATAAATGGGCTTGCAAGACAATACGTGTGCAAAGATAAGCGGCATGATTAGCAAGAGGCCATGAGCTTGA
>JAKZUU010000145.1:0-15651 GCA_047516405.1 Candidatus Nitrosopumilus sp.
AAATGATGCCAGCACAGCAAGGTTATGACAGGGCCATCACGGTATTTTCACCTGATGGCAGACTATACCAAGTAGAATATGCCATCGAGACGGTAAGAAGAGGCACAATTGCAGTCGGCATAAAATGCAAACAAGGCATCGTTATTGCAGTTGAAGAAAGACCAAGAAAATTACAGATATCTGATGTTGCGCAAAAGATATTCCAGATTGACGACCACGTAGGTGTCGCAGCTGCAGGATACATTCCAGACGCAAGAAGCCAGGTCGACAATGCAAGATATTTTTCACAAAGCAACCAGATGATTTATGACGAGGCAACTCAGGTTGAAACAATAGCGAAACATCTGGCTGATCAATCTCAACAATATACCCAATATGCAGGCGTAAGACCTTTCGGTGTTGCACTGATCATCGGCGGGGTGGTGGACAAGACGCCACAGTTGTTCCTCACTGATCCCAGTGGGACATACATCTCCTATGACGCAGTAGCCATCGGCTCTGGTTCGGATCAAGTTACGGATTTTCTGGAAAAATCATACACATCTGATCTGAGTATGGATGATGCGGCAACGCTTGCAGCAGCTGCCATATACCTATCAAGTGAGGACAAGGACGGAACCAGTCACATCAGGATGTCATGTATAAAAACAGAGACAGGGATATACGAACTGGTTGCAGAGCAGAAAATAACAGAGTATGCCAACGCTGCAAAGGAAAAATATGCAGACGACAAAAAGTAGATGCTTAAAAAAGATATGAGAGAGTAAACTATTGAAGTTATCTGTTGCCATTCCAACCTCCGCACTCTCTGACGAGTCACTCAAGATTGACAAGACAAGAAAGATATCGATGCTGGCAAGGACCTGTGCCATCTTTAAAGTAGATACCATCTACATATACCATCAGGGAGAGAACAAGGCCGATGCGGCACTGATTACAATGATTTTAAGATATCTAGAGACCCCGCAATTTTTAAGAAGAAGACTGTTCCCCAAGCTCAACGATCTAAAGTTTGCAGGGGTGCTGCAGCCGTTGAAAATTCCAAGCCACATCACACCTGCCGACTCTAAAAAGATAAGCCGCAGAGACATCAGAGAGGGGATAGTGGTAAGTGTAAAGGGGAAGCGGTTTGTCGATATTGGAATAAACCAACTTGTGCCGTTCTTTGGCAGCACCGTAACTGGAAAAAGAGTGACTGTTCAGTTCAAAGAGGGACATCCAAATTTTTCAGTCAAAGAGATATCAGCAGATCAGATTCCCACATACTGGGGTTATGCAGTAAAGGAGAGGGCAAACCTCTACTCGCTGCTATCAGAGTGGGGAGGGGATACGATCATCACATCACGAAAGGGAAAGACTGCAACAAAGCAACAGGTCTCAAAGTACACGGATTCAGACAGGGACACGCTTGTAGTATTTGGTTCGCCCCAAAAAGGCGTTCATGAGATAATCGGGGCGAGGATGAAGAATGTGCAAAATGCAAGAACGTTGAATTTTTTCCCGGATCAGGCAACCCAGACCATACGACTGGAAGAGGCAGTACTTGGAACGCTTGCAGTAATCAATGCGTATAGTCACAATGTCTGAAAAAAAGAACTTTTTGTTACTGGCAGCAGGAATGGGCATCATAGGAATAATTATAGGCATAACAACCATCTGGAATACCATATCAGAGTCGGCATTGCCATAACAATACGATGTAACATAGAAGATGGTTAACCTAAATTTTTTTGCCAGTTAACGACATCTCATGGTTTAATAAAGGGAGTTTGGGCACCGTAGCACATGGGAGCCCGAAAACGCCATTCTCCACGCAGAGGCAGTCTTGCATACTCACCGAGGGGCCGTGCAAAGAGCATGGAGGCAAGAATCAGGTCGTGGCCAAAAAATGATGCAGAAGAGCCAAAGATACTGGCCCATTGTGGTTTCAAGGCAGGTTGTGTGCAGATCGTAAGTATCGATGACCGTGACAAGGTGCCAAATGCGGGAAAGCAGCTAGTCAGCCTTGGAACAGTACTTGCAACCCCGCCGATACTGATTTTGGGAATAAGGGGATACTCTAAGGATCACGACGGAGAACATGCAGAGTTTGATGTCTATGCCGAGTATATGCCAAAGAATATTGCAAAAGAGATCAAGATAAAAAATGTTGCAGGATCGATTCAGGATGCAGAAAAAAGATTAAAACACATAAAAAAGATCTTTGCCATAGTTGCAGTCTCGCCAAAAACTGCAGGACTTGAGCAAAAGACGCCATACATATTTGAGGCTCTAGTCAGCGGCGGAGACATTACAAAACAATTTACACATGTCAAGGAGTTACTGGGAAAAGAGATCAAAATTGATCAGATATTTGAGACAGGTGCAACAGTTGATGTTGCAGCAATCACAAAGGGCAAGGGATGGCAAGGCGTAATACAGAGATGGGGAGTAAAGAAGAAACAGCACAAGTCAAGAAAGACAGTCAGAGAAGTAGGTTCATTAGGACCAATTTCACCGCAAAGTGTCATGTATACGGTTCCAAGAGCAGGACAGATGGGGTTCCACCAGAGAACGGAGTATGACAAAAGAATTATGATAATGAGCAATACCGAATCAGATACGAATCTGAGGATCAACCCCGACGGGGGCTACAAGCACTTTGGTCTGGTAAAGGGAGATTTTATTATTTTAAAGGGCTCAGTCCCAGGAACGTATAGGCGGCTGATTAAGATGCGTGCACAGATTAGAAACGCACCATCAAGGGTCACCAAGCCCAAAATTTTAGAGGTGGTAGTGTAAATGACTGCCAATGTCGTTGTTCCGGTCCTCACAATCACAGGAACAAAACAAGAAGAGATGGAACTGCCACCGGTATTTTCAACACCGTACAGAAAAGATTTGATTCACAAGGCATTTACAAACCTGACATCCCACAAGTTCCAAAGACAGGGAAGAAAACCAAATGCAGGAATGGATGTGGTGGCAGACTCTAACGATCCCCCCACAGGCCAGGGCGTCTCACGTGTTGCAAGAATGTCAGGCGGAGGCGGCGGAAGACAGGGCCAGGGAGGAGAGGTAGCCTCAACTCGAGGTGGCAGACAGGCACACCCGCCAATAGTGGAGAAGGTAATATACAAAAAACTCAACAAAAAAGAGAACAAGCTGGCACTGTGTTCTGCAATTGCAGCTACTGCATCAAAAAAACTGGTGGAATCAAGAGGCCACATAGTTGACGGCATAGAGTCGTTTCCGATTATATTATCTGATGATATCGAATCAGTCTCAAAGGCAAGTGAGATCACAGCAATACTGGATTCACTGAAACTGGCAGATGATGTCAAGAGACTCAAGAACAGAAAGGTGCGTTCAGGGCAGTCAAGACTGAGGGGCCGCACTAAAAAGGTTGGAACAAGCGTCTTGTTTGTAACTGGTAATACTGCAAGTTTAAAGCAGGCAGTTGGCGCAATACCTGGCGTGCAGGTGAGAAGTGCAAAGGATCTGAGCGTACTGGATCTGGCACCTGGTTCTGATCCCATAAGACTGACAGTTTATTCCAAATCAGCTATCAAAGAAATTGGAGAGATTCAATCAACACATCTAAAAGTGGCAGCAATGGTGAATGTACAATGAACGTGGATCAGGCAATGAAGATAATTATAAAGCCGTACATCACAGAGAAGACTTTTGCAATGGTAGAGTCAGAGGGCAAGATCTGTTTTATTGTGGAACGCTCTGCCAACAAGTCCGATATCGCACTGGCAATTAAAACACTATACAAAGGGGATGTTAAAAAGGTAAATACTGCAAGAACCATTTATGGTAAAAAAGCATTTGTTCAGTTTCACGACACCGCCAAGGCCAGAGATCTGGCAACAAACATAGGAATGCTATAATATGGCAGATAAAACTCAAAGTGTACTGAAGATGTGGAGAAAGAGAGATGGTTAAGAAATTTTTATACAGGGGCATCCCAAAAGAGAAGCTCGAAGCTCTCTCATTTGAAAAGCTGTTTTTGCTCTTCAACTCAAGACAGAGAAGATCACTTACCAGGGGTATTACAGACGGCAAGAGAAAACTGATCGAGGAGATAAAATCTGCCAAAGCAGGCAAGCCAAAAAACCCTATCAAGACACATGTTAGGGATCTAATTATACTGCCATACATGGTAGATATCACAGTAAACGTATTCTCTGGAAAAGAGTTCCAGCCTGTAAACATCACAACAGAGATGATAGGACACTACCTCGGAGAGTACGTAATAACAAACAAGAGAGTTTCACACGGTGCCCCAGGAGTGGGAGCATCAAGGTCCAGTCTCTACGTGCCATTAAAGTGATTGCAATGGGTAGATACAATTATGCTTTCCAATATTACGATGCAACAAGACACGTACGGTCATCGATTAGGGAGAAGGGCATGTCACACAAGCATGCACGCGAGGTGGCCGTGTCACTGAAGGGACTTTCAATTGAAAAGGCACGCGATTACCTGCAGGCAGTCATCAACAAAAAGAGGGCAGTCCGGTTTGGACGATATAAAAACCAGGTAGGGCACAAGTCAGACCCCGGTATGATGGCAGGACGATACCCACAAAAGACTGCAAAAGAGTTTATCAAGGTTTTGGATAATTTGGAATCAAATGCAGAATACAAGGGAATGGACTTGGACAGACTGCGAATCGTCAATGCCACAGTTCACAAGGGAGTCACAGTAAAGAGATTTATCCCACGTGCCATGGGAAGGGCAACGCCAAAAAATAATGTGCTGACCCATGTCGAGCTGGTGGCAAGGGAGATATAAGAGATGTCGGCAGTAAAAAACGTAATCAAAGATAACTACAACATGATGTTGCTCAAAGACTATCTGCGTGAGGCAATCAAGGATGCAGGATTCTCGCATGCAGAGATCTCAAAGACCCCGATAGGGACAAGGGTTGCACTGCATGTAACAAGACCGGGAATAGTCATTGGCAGAAAGGGCTCAGGAATCCGGGCCCTGACTGAAAAGCTTGCCACTGACTTTGGACTAAAGAATCCTCAAATATCTGTAACTGAAATTGAAAAACCGGAATTGACGCCCAGCGTAATGTGTAACAGAATGGCGTCCCATCTAGAACGTGGAACGGCATTCAGGCGGGCAACAATGTGGACATTAAAGCAGGTAATGGAAGGCGGCGCGATGGGAGTTCAGATCACCATATCTGGAAAGCTCAGAGGCGACCGTTCAGCCTTTGAAAAACATACTGCAGGCATACTGCCACGTGCAGGACACCACGCAGAAGTCATCGTCGATGAGGACATTGCGCATGTAAAGACTGCGATGGGGCTGATAGGCATCAGGATAAGAATTGCAAGAAAAGAGAAGTTTGTTCCGGAATTTGAGATGAGGAGCATGAAACCAAAAAAGGGAAGACAGGTTCAGGATAAAGATACCGGAAAGATGCGTGATGAGACGGCAGGCGAGATAAAGGCCAGAACAGAGTCAGAACACATTGCAATGGAGGCAGAAAAGATGAAGGCAATTGAGACGCTAGAAGAGGAGGAGGCCAAGCTGAAATGAGCAGAATAAAGATGAAGACGATCAGAGAGTTAAATGAAAAAGATATTCGCAGTAAGATTCAAGAAACGAGAGGCGAACTAGTCAAACTAAAAGTTGACGGCTCAAAGGGGACGCTCAGAAAGAAGAGCGGCAAGCTAAAACCGCTGCGTCATGACATTGCAAGAATGCTAACCAGAATAAACGAGTTGAACAAAGAAAAATGATCACAGCAGAGAACATCATCAGACATGAATTCATAGGACTCGATGTCAGTATTGTCAGATCTACCAATCCCCAGATTGTAGGATTAAACGGAAAAATTGTCGATGAGACAAGATCGATGTTTACAGTGGATACCAAAAATGGTCTCAAGTCAGTTGCAAAATCCACATGTGACTGGAAATTTGACATCCACGGAGACGGCAAAGGCAACGATACGGTAATAATTAACGGATCTAAAATTATAAAAAGACCCTATGACAGAATAGGAATGAAAGAATAGAGGAGTGATGATGGTAATGACAGCAACAACAACGACACGAAATATAGGACTGGATGTACAAAAGCCAAAAGAAGAGTGTACAGACAGACACTGTCCGTTCCACGGACACATGTCAATAAGAGGAAAACTTTTTGCAGGCAATGTGACAGGCAGCAAGGCAAAGCAGACCATAACACTGCAAAAGGACTCACCCATATACTTTAACAAGTTCAAGAGATACGCCAGGGGTACCAGCACGATTCATGCACATGTGCCGGTATGCATAGATGTTGAAACAGGTGATCGTGTGCTTGCAGCGGAATGCAGACCGATATCAAAATCGATATCATATGTGGTAGTGGAGGTTACCAGGGAATAATGGCAAAACAGGCAGGCAAGGGAGTAGAAGAGTTCCGCCCATATGTTACAAAGTCGTTGCCAGTAGGCGCAAACATCGTATGTGCAGACAATTCAGGTGCCAAGATTTTGGAGATAATCAACGTCCCAAGACACAAGACCCGAGCATCAAGACTGCCATCAGCATCAGTTGGTGATTTTTGCAATGTTGTGGTGAAAAAGGGACCGGCCGAGCTGCGAAAGCAGGTTCACGGAGCGGTAATAATCAGGCAAAAGTATGCAGTTCGCAGATTAAACGGTGTTAGAGTCTGCTTTGAGGACAATGCAGCAGTCATAATCACGCCTGAAGGGGAGACTAAGGGAACAGGTATCAAGGGACCAGTAGCTGCAGAGGCTTCAGAAAAATGGCCCAGGGTAGCGAACTTGGCATCAATGGTGGTATAATAACATGAAACCGACAAAGATGCGCAACAAGATGATCTATCAGGCGACATTTCAAACAAAGAACAAGCAGATTGCAAGTCCGTTGTCAAAGCAGCTCTCTGAGAAATACCACAAAAAGAGTGCACGAATCCTCAAGGGAGATACTGTCAAAATATTACGAGGCGAATTCAAGGGAGTGGACGGCAAGGTGTCCCAGGTATCAATTAAGAGTAATGGCGTTGCAGTCGAGGGAACCAAAAAAGAGAAGACAAAGGGAGAAAAATTTGATGTTTATACACATGCATCAAATGTATTGATTACATCGCTTAACACCAGTGACAGATGGAGAATCACAAAACTGGAAAAAAAGTCTTCGACTAAGACAGAGATTAAAGATGTACAAAAAGATGCAGAGCAGAGCGTTGCAGAAGAAAGTGACAAAAAGGTTGCAGAAGACGACAAGGAGATTGTAGAGAACGATGATGATGATGTTTTAGAGATTAGCGATGATGATATTTTAGCAGGTGGTGGTGGTGGTGGTGATGATCTAGTAAGCGACAACGTTTCTGAAACAAAAAACGATATTGAGGAACCAAAAGAAACAAGTATATTCCAACCCAAGGAGGACAAAGCATAATGGTAAGCATCTCTGGCAGTAAAAAACTCAAACGCCAGATGGCCCCACAGTTCTGGGGAATTACCAGAAAGAACAAGAGATTTGTAATTACGGTAAAGCCCGGTTCGCATAAAAAGAACCATTCCATACCAACTGCAGTATTTCTAAGGGACACGCTGAGGATAGTTACAACGTTGAGGGAGGCGAAAACCTCAATTTATTCAGGCAGTGTAAAAGTCGACGGCATTGTAAGAAAATCACTGCATCACTCCATCGGATTAATGGATGTAGTGGAACTAAAGGACATCTCAGATGTCTACCGTCTGGTCCCAACAGAAGAGAAACTCTTGCAGCCAATAAAGATCAAAGAATCGGAGAAGACAAAAAAACTCGTCAGAGTAGTCAGCAAGACAACAATCAACGATGCAAAACAGCAGATAGGATTTCATGACGGCCGCAGCGTAATATCAGACAGCGCTGTAAGTGTCGGGGATGCATGCCTGATGCAAATTCCGGAGCAGAAGATTCTTGAAGTTATAAAATTAGAGACAGGCTCCCAGGGCCTGGTAACACGTGGAAACAACACAGGACAGATAGGCAGGATTGAAACCATTGAGGAAGGGACATTCATACTTCCAAAGAGAGTCGTCCTGGCATTAAAAGATAAAAAGATAGAGATTCCAGCAGACATCATTATGCCTGTTGGGAGAGAGGAGCCGATAATTCAACTAAAGTGATCAGATGATGTCGCAGATAACAGAATCCCCAATGAAAAAGATCTCACTTGAGAAAATTGTTCTCAATATGGGTGTAGGAAGATCCGGAGATGCGATAATTATTGCAAAGAGGGCACTAGAACAGATCACACCAAAAAAGTCTTCATCACGCAATGCAAAGGAGGCGCAGAGAGACTGGGGAGTAAGAAAAGGGGAGCCAATCGGTGTCGCAGTGACTGTTCGCGGGGAGGATGCAGTAGTCCTGCTAAAACGACTGTTGGAGGCCAAAGGTAATACAGTCAAAGGCAGATCGTTTGATAATTTTGGCAACTATTCGTTTGGAATCGGCGAACATATTGATATTCCAGGTGTAAAGTATGATCCCCAGATAGGAATTTTAGGTCTTGGAATCTCAATTGCGTTGACAAGGCCTGGCTACAGGATTAGAACTAGAAGCAAGCACAAAGCCAGAGTAGGCAAAGCACATATCATTAAAAGTCAAGAAGCAAAGGATTATCTAACCAGGGAATTTGGAGTCACTGTAACATAATGGCAAAAGACAGATCGTACGAGGCCACAGGGCGAAAGAAGCATGATTTTGGCAGAGGTTCAAGATGGTGCAAGCGATGTGGAGATTATACTGCAGTTATCCAAAAGTATGATCTGTCGCTATGCAGACGATGCTTCAGAGAGGTGGCACCGTCGTTGGGATTCAGGAAAAACAAGTGAGAGATATGCCTGCAACAAACATCCTAGCCAACCTATTTGTCACACTATACAACAATGAGGCCAGAAGAAAGAACAATTGTATAATTCTTCCAACCTCAAAACTGGGCATCGAGGTTTTAAAGACACTGCAAAAGGAGGGATACATCGGCGAATTTGAGCACATCGATGATAAGAGGGGAGGAAAATTCAAGATCAAATTATTGGCAAAGATAACAAAATGCGGGGCAATATCACCAAGATTCAAAGTGAAAAACGATGAATACAATAGCTGGGAACAGCAGTATCTGCCGGCATACGACAGGGGAATGCTTTTAGTTACAACAAACCAGGGAGTGATGTCACACCATCAGGCAGTGCAAAAGGGAATTGGAGGATTTTTAATCGGATATGTCTACTAATCGAGCACAGAAATTTGAAGACGAGGTGGTAGCAATACCTGAAGGCGTTACGGTAACTTTAAACAAGCGCATGCTGGGATTTGTGGGACCGCTGGGCAAGACCTTTAAGAGCTTTCGCAGCATCCCCGTAGACATTATAATTGCAGAAGGCAAAATAACACTGAAAGCGGCAGGCACAAAAAAGAAGGACTATGCAATTTTACACACTGCGCGTTCAATTATCAGAAACATTTGCGAAGGCTTGGTTGTGGGATATACAATAAAGATGAAGATAGTTTATGCACACTTTCCAATTACAGTAAAGGTCAATGGAAAAACAATCTCCGTTGAGAATTTTCAGGGAGAACGTGCGCCAAGGGTTACACACATAGTTGGAAACACCAAGGTGACACCCAAGGGCGAGGACGTTGTTCTTACAGGCGAGGTTTGGACAGATATCACCCAGACTGCAGCAAACATTGAACTGAAAACCAAGGTAAAAAACAAGGATCACAGGGTCTTTTTGGATGGCATCTACGTATTTGAAAAGAAGAAAGGAATTTAGGGCCACACCTCCCTGTCTGTCCGCATCCATATATCCACATCATGACACTTGATCCTGACTTTGCAAAGCAGACATCGGATTTGATCGTAAATACGCTGGAGCTGTATAAAAAAACCGGCGTGTCGCCGAGGGTGGAGCAGGTGTGGAATTGTAAAAACAAAGGCGATTTTTTATGCGGATTCTTTACAGGAACGATGGTAGGTTCGGCACTTGCCGCCTTTCAGGCCATACATAAGAGAGAGACGACGCCGGAGGAGCACATTGAGATAATTGAGATAATTGAGGGCTATTCGCAAGAGATCAAAGAATTTTTTACAAAGTTTAATTGATTGCTGCCAGCCATTTTAGCCCAAAAACAGGATTCGTAAAGATTAAATCACTTTTATCAAGAGACACCGTGTTGCCGCCCTAGCTCAGCGTGGTAGAGCATCCGACTGTTAATCGGACGGTCGTCAGTTCAAGTCTGATGGGCGGCGCCATCTTGTATCGGTGACAGCAGTAGTAGCGTTGCCAGCCACGCATCTACAAGCAACAGACTCGAATTCAGTTTAAGATTTAATTTGCCGTCAAGATGGCATACAAACGAACCGAACCCCCGGTTTTCAAATATTTTATAAAAACAAGCTTGTTTCATTCTGATAGTTTGAGAGAATACGGCATTAGACGGTACACATAACAGTAAACTAGATCTGACATGCCAGAATGTGATCGGATACGACGGGGATGCACATGCATGATCAAACATGTTGTCGTACATATAACACCCAAATAGAAAGCAGAATTTTACCCGGATCAACTTTAAATAACTTCAAATTATTCGATAATGTGATGGGTGATATTACATGCCGCTACTCTCCAAAACTAATGGTACAACCGATCAATGCATCTTTGCGCCCTAGTAAAGCTGCAGACGCGTCTGTTTTGCACACCAGGCATGATTCAGGCAGCCAAGAACAATCAAAATTTAAAACTTGTTTGAACAACAGCACTGTCTTTTCTGACTGTCAGGCAGATGCACGGCAGCAGATGCAAAAAACCGGCCTTGTCAGAGGCGGCGCAAGATTTAGCATATACGCAGCAGTGGCAGATGATACATGCAGACATGTAAGATGTAACTGTATGGGATTCGACGGTACAACACCCGGCGTTTGTACAGTCTCAAGGCATCCCAAAACTTCGTACAGGGCCGTCGTCATTGGGGCACTCAGTGATGATGATAATAATGATGATGATGATGATGATAAATATGAAAATTATAACATATTGCTAATGATTCAAGATACAGCCGTTACCCAGACCAATTTAATTAATCCAAACGAATTCTGCAGCTTGACAGTATCATTCAAATATGATGATCTCATCATCGTATTAATGACGATTTCCAGTACGACTGTTCATGACGCCCGTCCAGTCACTTCAATGCCGATAATAGTCATCACCTTTGTTTGCCCATGAGTACGAACATACATGATTCAGAAGAGGGTTTTGATAAAACATCACTAGGCGGAATTGATCTCAAAAATCCCGGCACGCCCGACCTGGGTAAAGACGGTCTCAAGAATCTGAGCACGCACGATCTGCACAAGAGCTTTGACGGGCACAACGTAATCAACGGCGCAAGTATTGAGATATTCCCAAACAAGGTCAATCTTCTGATCGGTGCCAACGGCTCGGGCAAGACGACCTTGGTTAACCTGGTATCAGGCCTGCTGCGTTCACAGTCAGGCAAGGTGATGTATGTTGGCAAAGACATAACAAACCTGCAGCCTCACAAGGTCTTTGAGAGAGGAATCATCAGAACGTTTCAGACGCCAAAGTTATTTATGAGCCTGACACTGTTTGATAACCTGCTTATGGCACGTCCACATGTGGGCGAGTCGTTTCTGAACTGGGTGCTGCCAAACAAATGGGAGAACGAGGAGAAGGTGCTGACAGAGAAGGCATTGGGCATACTCGATGCGTTGGGCATACTGGAACTGAAGGATCACCTTGCATACGATCTCAGCGGCGGCCAGATAAAGCTGCTGGAGCTGGGAAAGACCCTGATGGGCGACTTTACACTTGTATTACTAGACGAACCGATTGCCGGGATTGCACCAAAGCTTGCCCACACCATATTTGAAAAGATTCGAGAGATATGCGGGGCGCAAAACACCACGTTTCTTATCATCGAGCACCGGCTTGACATTGCACTGCAGTATGTGGATCATGTCTTTGTCATGCATGAGGGACAGATTATTGTGCACGGGGAGCCAGAGACAATACTGCAAAACAAACAGGTTATAGAGTCCTATCTTGGGTGATGATGATAATATGATGAAAACCAGTCTCTTAACCAGCGGATACGGCAAGAACGAGGTCCTGCACAAGGTTGATTTTGCCGCAGGAAAGGGCCTCACCGCAATTATTGGCGCCAACGGCTCTGGCAAATCCACACTGCTAAAGTCGATCTGCGGACTGTGCGACAAGTTCTCCGGCAAGATTACCTGGAACGACAGGGACATTACAAACATTCCCACATACAAGATTGCAAAACTTGGAATATCGTACATGGCCCAGAGGGAGAACGTGTTTCCCGAACTGACGATTTATGAGAATCTGATCATCGGCTCAGGCAAGAGAAAGCCGGACCTGACGCACATATACGAGCTGTTCCCGACACTGAAGGATCACGAAAAGCAGTTGGCCAAGAACCTCAGCGGCGGCCAGAGGCAGCTGCTGGCGCTGGCAATGGTCGTGACCCAAAAGCCGGAGGTCATGCTCTTTGACGAGCCCACTGCCAACCTCTCGCCCAAAAACGCAAAGCTGATCCTAAAGAAGATAATCGAGGTGCAAAAGGAGCTGGACAACTGTGTAATTTTAGTCGAGCAGAACGTAAAGAGCGCCCTTGATGTCTGCGAGAACTGCTATATGTTTACCACGGGAACCGTAAGGTATTCGGGCAACTCGCAGCAGCTGCTAAACGATCCCGACCTGTCAGACAAGTACCTAGGGGTAAAATAAATTGATCATACTGGTTGATGCCATAATATACGGCAGTGTCCTTGCAGTGCTGTGTGTAGGACTGACGCTTACATACAAGATAACAAACGTTCCCAACTTTGCACACACCACCTTTGCGGTTCTTGGAATGTATATGGGGCTGATCGTCGTGCGGATTTTTGATTCAAATCCGTTTGTCGCACTGCCCATAGCGTTTGCGCTCTCAGGTGCCGTGGCACTGTTCCTGTATTACGGGATACTGCGCATCCTGATCAAGAAGGGATCGACCTACCTGTCACTGATTATTGCAACACTGTCCTTTGACATACTGATGGTCGGGGTCATGAACATACTGGCAGACTACCTGTTTCAGACATTCAAGATTGTATCACGGGACTTTACCCTGAGAAGCTATGACATTGTGATAGACGGCACCCCGATGGTACTGATAGTATCAGTCGTTATACTGGGGGGTCTGATTGTAGGCCTGTACTACCTGCTGTATCAGACTAGGTTTGGCATGTCCATGAGGGCCTCAATTGACAACACGCATCTGGCAGGATCGTTTGGAATCGATACAAACAAGGTATTTGCATTCTCGTGGTTTTTGAGCGGCGGTCTGGGCGGGATTGCAGGCGTCCTGATGTCGGTGTGGTTTCAGGGAGACCCTTCGCTGTCGGTGATCATGCTCCCAAGCGTGTTTGCAGGCAGCATCGTGGGAGGATTCTCAAGCATATATGGTGCAATCATCGGGGGACTGATCATAGGATTCAGCGAGATACTTGGCACCAGCGTCTTGGCCAATGTCCTTGGCTACTGGGTGATACCCTACAGGCCGATCATACCGTTCCTGTTCATCATATTCACGCTGCTTTTGTTCCCAAAAGGCATATCAGTCATATTTGAGAAGTTGTGGGCGAGGGTGAGGAAATGATCAGTTCAGAGTTTATCTTCCTATCCGACCTGATTGCAATATTCTCGATATATCTGATAATCAACATGAGCCTGAACCTAGAGTTCGGATTTACAGGAATTCCAAACTTTGGCAAGGTCTTGGCAGTTGCCGGAGGCGCGTTTGTGATGGGCATGCTGCCAATACATATGTATACTGCCATACTGAGCTCCCAGCTGGACCCGGTAGACAACAACCTGGAACTCATATCCCTGATAAACGAGCATATTGCACTGCATCCTGAGACAGGATTTTTGGTATTCGGGCTGACTTTGATAGTTGCAATGGCAGTGGGTGCCGCGCTGGGATTTGTGTCGGCATATCCTGCAATCAGGCTGCGCGGGGACTATCTTGCAATAACTTTGCTTGCCTTCGGTGAGATAATACGAATAATCGGAATCAACAGCAAGGGCATAGTCGGGGGAACGCTGGGTGTGACCACGCCTGATTTTCTTGCCTTTGTCCCGAACGAATGGAGGTTTGTGCTCTCAAGCTTTGTCCTGCTGGCATTTGCACTGGTGATATTTCTGGTCATAACAAAGTTTACCAAGGCCCCCGTCGGGCGTCTGTTGCGTGCGACAAGGGACGACGAGGTCGCCTTGCAGTCACTTGGCAGGAACACGACGGCAGTAAAGATAAAGGTACTAATGTTTGCAGGACTGATTGCGGCAATCGGCGGGGTGCTGTACGCATCATATGTGGAGGGGGTCGTGGCATTCGGATACAACAGGCTGAACTGGACGTTTCTGCCGTTTGTGATGATAATAGTAGGGGGCATTGCAAACAACAAGGGCGTGCTGGTCGGAACACTGGTATTTGTAGTCATCCGCAAGCTGGTCATATACTACAACGACTCCCTGGACGGCATAGTGCCATTTGACATCATATGGCTTGACTACCTGTTATTGGGAGGAATAGTGTTGATCATACTGCTGTTCAGGCCACACGGAATACTGCCGGAGAACCCGAAGAGCTGAGGATGGCAGGTGCAAG
Organism: Candidatus Nitrosopumilus sp.; assembly: GCA_047516405.1. Taxonomy (GTDB): domain Archaea; phylum Thermoproteota; class Nitrososphaeria; order Nitrososphaerales; family Nitrosopumilaceae; genus Nitrosopumilus. The sequence goes on from JAKZUU010000145.1 coordinate 14,712, forward strand.
AGCCTGCCGGTGCAAAATTTGAAGGATACATATTCCATTACCAGAGTCCAGCTGTTTCAAGACAGCCTGTTTGATCTCTTCGGCTCAGGACGACCTGACAGAACCACTACCTAATGGATAAATAGGAGGCGCAGGAAGCGATTATGTGGCAACCAGCATCAATGCAAAAGGTGCAATAGAACTGGCCAAAAATTTTTTAGAAGACTATCATGATTCATTTAGATTGATATCCACTACGTTGGAAGAAGACGTATGGACGGTTGTATGTGATGCCGGTTTTCTGCGGGAAGAGATCAAAAAGATACAAGTGGATGCACACTCCGGGCAGATTTTAGGGCTTGTAGATATCAGCGAGGATTGATGAGGCCAAAAACGATGCGGACAAGTTTGCATCCACGGTACTGCATTACAGCTGCAATGCGGAAAAATACCTGAAAATCAAGGACAATCACAAGGCAGGCGGGATGATGCGGGGCACAATGTCATGCGTAATAAAAGCTGTCGCCGCAAAACAGAATGGACAGATCAAAAGCCACAGGGCATTGGCAAACTATGCAATAAAATTTGCAAAAAACAAAGTGATAAATAGGTGTTCGATTCGTTTTCAAAAGCGAGTCTGCCGAATTCAAATTTTTACGAGTCAAATCTGGAACCAAAAACAATCATGGCAATCATGCAAGACGTATCCAAAACCATATGCAGGCTTGTGTATAAAATGGGGTACAGGGAACCGTAAGCGATGAACAGGTGTTTTATGATCAAGATCTCCAAGCTGCCCGAATCCTGTCTTCCTGCGGCACATGCATAGCGCTGGACAAAATGTTTCGCACACTTTGTGTGTATAGTGTTGAACAAAACATTTGACTTATTTTTTTAGAGATCAAGTAAATCAGTTATTTTCAGAGTTTTTAAAGAAACATCATGTGAACTTGTCGCCGAA
>JAKZUU010000146.1:0-3215 GCA_047516405.1 Candidatus Nitrosopumilus sp.
CGCGCATACACAAGCTTGATCAGATGATGCTAATGAGGATGTTTGCGCAGAGGGGACCACAAATCGTATTGATTTATCAATTCATGTAACTACTGTTGGCGATTTTTCTAGAAAGTGTCCGGATCTTTAATCAGAATAGTATGCATGTCCATTCATTTGTTGTTATCTAAATAGATGCCACACACCGCTCAATTAAACACACAAGAACAGCCATGATTGAACAGCAGATAAAAAATTGTGGGGCACAGACAGAACCATTTTGATAAGAACCGGATTTATCTGCTTGTAAAAACTCAGCATGCTTTTACAGACACGTATTGACAACATGGATTGTACTCAAACCTGCCAAAAGTCGCTTTAAAAAACGAAATACTTATGAACTTGGGTGGATCAACAAAATGAAGCCGGTTGATCTATACGTGCCGAAAGATTGACGTCGTGGACACAGTTGCCTACGGACCCGGCTTACCTAAATCATCAGCCATGTGTTCAATTGCGGCAATTATTTTATTCACTTTTACGGTTGTGTTGTCAGATGTCTCGATTGCTACTTTCAACAAAGCCAGCAGTTGTGCGTGAGTCACCGGTTCGTCGGCGGCTTGCCCGGTTTCAGAACCGGGTTTTTCTTGAAAGAAGTTTTTTATTTTCTTGAAAATCACTGAGGCTGTGTTTCCCAAAATAAATGATAGCATCCATGCAACGATCTGTGCAATGATATCTGGATCGGCTAACACCTGCCATATAGCCACGACAGCAATTGCACTTATGACTATAGCCACATATTTTACCAAGGATGAAAGGTCGTCAAGCCTACGGGCGAACTTGAAAAATCTGTCAACACTTTTGCGTTTGGCCGCGTATTTTTGTAGGACGACCGCCGCAACCGTGAAGCCAAACAATCCCATCATAATCGTCCCACTAAATTTCCAGTAGCCGTATACAACCGGACCATCATCAGGCAAATTCCAAGTCCAAATCGGCCAGATGATGAATATAATAGCCATGAAGAACCCAAGCAACACTCGTGGCCTCTTACCGTACTTGCTGTTGTTCCTCTGATCTATGGCAAAAAACAGCATCCCAAACGCCATACTGAATATGGTAAGAAGCTCTACCCCTACGAGCCAAATCCCTACCGTACTGTCAATGCTGTCAACTATCAAAATCAAGAAACATCCTGCCGCAACGCTCCATAAAACCACTGCCCACGTACGCCATATGCGCTGATCATGTTTTTTATCGCTTTTCATGTCCGACACAGTCACAGAATGTCTACATATCGCTTGTAGTTAACGGTTTTGTAATTGTTCACGTGACATAGGCATATTTTTCACGCCTGACCTGAGCATATGATAGAAATATGACATATTAAACTTGTTTACAAAAAGATAATTCTAATCTGCTTTAGATTATTAAATAATTTTTTTTGCGATCAAAGTATTGACCAAGTCAACTTACAGAAAAAGATACCTTGAATTTAAAACAAAATATGGCAGGATCAAAGAAGCGATGAACTCTCTCAAACTCAACTATGATAAGATCAAGACAAAGTATGACCGAGAAAAACAGCAACGCATTACGCTCGAAAAAGGTATGGAAGACCTACGTGTCAGACTTGCAAAAACAGAGGGCAGACTGGCGCAGCATGATAATCCGCACACGCCATCATCCAAAAAGCCGATAGGCCAGAAAAAGAACAGAACATGCAGGGACAGACCAGACAAGCCAGAGGGCAAGCCAAAGAAACCGGGCGCACAAAAGGGTCATCCGGGGGTTACCAGTCGTCCCAAACCCACGAAGTTTAAGACGCACACGCCGGAGATGTGCCCCATGTGTGGCACCTCGGATCTTAAGGTAACCAACATAGAATTAAAAGACATCACTGATATTCCTCCCAAAGTAAAGGCGGTAACCACGCAGCACACCACAAACACATGCCGCTGCCTTAACTGCGGTCACAGTGGAATCGAGCTGGAAGTGCAGACACATGAGAATTCCGAAGATCCTCAGAGCTGCCCGATCATGGGCAGTGAGAACAAAAACGAGGCAGTCCTTCCTGCATCTGAGAAGATATCATACAAAGTGATCCCAAGTCATGGAAGATATGGCCGCAATCTTGTAACAGAGGCTGTCAATAACTTTGCGTGTCGCATGCCGAACAGGATGAATGCAGCAGAGATCATGCGATACGGAATATCCATGGCTGCCGGAACCATACACAACATTCTATCGAGGACAGGCAAAAACATGGGCACAAAGACTGCATATCATGGAATCAGTCAAGGCATCAGACCTGCTGCATGTCGATGAGACATCCTTCTCACTTAACGGCAAGAACGTATAGGCGCGGATATTTTTCAACCCCCGTACTGGAGAGACGCTGTATGTGATACGAGAAAGCAGAGGCAAGGACGTCATAAGAGAGGTGCTGGGAACTGACTGGAATGGCGCAATTGTATGTGATGGCTGGACTGCGTACAAGGATTACAATATTCGGAGGTGCTGGGCCCACATATTGCGCGAGATCAGAGATCTCGTGCGCAAGAACCCTGACTGTCAGGAGGCAAAACAGATGCTGCGTGTCCTCACAAATGCGTACAAGCGCGGGACAGATGCCCAAGAAATGTTCGAATCCAGATCCGAAGACAATGAAACATTTGAGTCAAGGCGCAAGCTGTACAAATATCTGCGCAGGCGCATACGCGGAATCCTCAAAATCCGGACCGATTGCGAGGATCTGCAAAAGTTTCGCATCAAGCTTGACAACGCGTACGAGGATCTGTTCAGATTCATATAGGATCCGCGCATTCCGCCAACCAACAACGCCGCAGAACGCGGGCTGTGCGAGATCGTCATACACCGTAAAACCCGGGGCGCCATCAGATTAGAGGACACCATGGAATGGCCAGGATACCTCTTCACATGTATCACAACATGGAAGATGCGCGGTCTGGGCCCGTTAAAAGAGATGGCAGTATATATCTAAAACGATTCATACCTTGGCATCGTCGCTGGCATGGAGGTTGTACTGCTCCAGACGCTCTATCAGTTCCAAGCGTGTACGCTGCGCCGCCGCTATTCTCTTATCAATCTTGGCAGTCCTGAACTTTCCGGTCATACTTTGCTTTCATATCCGAGTAACTGCGTTCTAAACGGTTCGTCTCTTCTTCGATCCTGTCAGTTTCTGCTTTTAGTTCAAGGTCTTCTTTTCCGTA
>JAKZUU010000147.1:0-8803 GCA_047516405.1 Candidatus Nitrosopumilus sp.
TATGACTTGAATAAAAATCTCCTCGATGAGTATTCCAAGGTTGAGGGTGAGTCTCAGATAGAGCCAATTCTTCGGGATTACGGTCTGATGTGAGGCTCCAACAACTGATCTTGGAATCTTTTTTACAGGAAATTAAAATGCCTTTAAAGTTGTGAGACTGGACCATTGACTACTCTGTGTGGTGCCGGCATTGCAAGAATCACGCATATCATCATCATCATCATCATGTGGCTGCCTGCACTGCCATTTACAAATCCATCTGAGAAGAGGAATCCATGTTAGACAAACTAACATCAGATGAACCAATATCAGGTGAACTGACAACAAACGAACCGACACCAGATGAATACGAACAAGACACACAACCAACGCACTCAGATTCTTATTCTAATCTGGCATCTCAGGTGAGTCCTCAAAGCGCCTGTCTTTTCTTTTTTCTATACAGCACTGCCGCTGCAATCCCTACCGGTATCACTATCACTATTATTATTACCAATGCCGTTAAAATCCCATCCCCTGACTGCTCTTCTGAAACCTGTGTATTGTTTTGTGTGCTTTCTGGCAGCTGGGTACTGCCACTAGTTGCAATAAAACTTGATTCGTAAAAATCCGGCTTTAGCACAGAGTCTGACACTACAAATATCTTGATATTGTTCACGCCAATTCCCAAATTCTCTGTAATCTCAGGTGGTATGTTGATGCTCGTTGCCGTAACTGCAGATTTCGTCGTCGCCGCCGTTACATCCGTCATACCTGCATCACTTATCTTCACAGTCTCTGATGCTATTACCTCACCTTGCGTATTTGTCAAGAAATACCATACTGAATCAGAATTTTCAGTCTCCACCAAGATTGATAGCGCATCCCCGCGTTTTACTATGTCGCCGACTCGCACACTGCTGATTGTCGGAAACTCTGTTTTTTCAAATGCCGACCACTCCCCCTTTTTGAACGGATACGTGCTGTCATCGAAGGCCTTTACCGTGATGGTTCTTGATTCTGGCGAATACAGTTCTAGATAAAACGGACCATTACTTATCACTGCATGGTCTTTATCCTCTATCCATTTTATCGATGCATCATACCTGTCTTGGTAATATCCCGTATCTTGACTGCCACTGCCTTGGAGCGGCTGTGGGATGTGGTCTGTATCTTTGAACTCTTGCAGATACTCTTTGATGATCTGTGAGTCGTTTGGAACTATCAGCGACAGCCAGTTTACATTCTTGCTTGTGGCCCCTGATCTTGAAAATGAGACCTTTCCATCAATTACCGCACTCTCCATTGCAGCTGTAATCTCCCACGGCACGGAACTCCACATCGCTGCCCACTCTGCTATCTCTCCTTGGTCAAAGTGCCAGTAATCGACATAGACCTCAATAGTATCGTCGTCAATCAGGTTTATCCCTCTTATTGTCTGTATGCTCTGAGATGCCCTTGGAGTGAATTCTGCATCAAAAGTCCTGTCGTTTGCATCAGTCTGAGTCCCCCACTCCATAACAAAGTACAGCGCGTACAAAATATCCTGCATGTTCATCTCCTCACCGTTGTGCCAGTTGCTAAACTTTAGATCAAATGTAACCTTGCTTGTCGCATTGCCGCCACCAACGTCATCCCACCTCTGCTGTGACGGGTTCCATATGGTTGTACCTTCAGGAATATCCAGTTTCCCGCTTGGCCCTGCAGTCTCCACCTCCCATGTTGCCCTGACAGGGAGTGCCTCGCCTGTAAACGGATGCTTAAACGTTGCAGGATCTGATATGATACCCCAGATGTGGTTGCTATACACATCAGTTAATCCCATGACCGGATTCCATGCGCCCTGATAGATGTGCTTTACCCCTACTGCAAACTCCTCGTGGTCCCCTCTTGCATTGATTGCCGTAAACCTGCTTGGAACTCCTGCTCCAAAGTCGTTTACTACTCCCTCTACATTCTGGTTTACAACATACTGATCAACGGTGCTTGCCAGAAAAATCCTGACTGACTCGTTGACCCCCTCTACTACCGCCTCTTGAATCAGTTCCGTTCTCTGCTCTGAGGTCTCAAAATCACTTGTGTATATCTTTTGGGTAAGCGTGTCCAGTTTCTCATTGCTGTAGTTCCAATAGGACGGATCGTTGGATCCGGGCATGTTTGAGAACCATGGGGCGTACATCTGTCCTAGTCCTGCAGAATCATATCTTACAAACGCCGAACGGCCCCACCCTTCAGTGTACAGGCTCCATTTCAGATCGGCGGGATCTGATCCGTACACCACGACAAAGGCCTTGTTGAGATCACCGAAATCTTTTTTGACTGCAAATCCCATCCTTTCAAGCTCGACTGCCAGTATCTCTCCGATGGATTTTCTTACATGGTCATCACTTCTGATAAACATTCTGATCTCAATGTCCTCTCCGTTGATCTGCCATCTGTTTTCATCGCCGTCTCTGACTGCGCCTTTCTCTGTTAGTACCTCTGAGATGACTTTCTCTGCAAGTGCGGGATTGTATTTGAAGCTAAACGTCTCAAGCTGCTCGATTACCGTGAGATATTCCGGGTCTGAGGGGCCATAATACGATACAATCGGTGCGCCGTATCCACCCATCAACTCGTTTACTATCAACTTTCTATCTACTAGATAGTTCATAGCAAACCTGATGTCCCTGCTTGAAAACGGATTGAACTTTTCTGCCTCGGCAGGGTTTACAAGAATGCTGAACGAGCCTCCAGTCGAATCAAAGACCTGCAGATCCCCTCTGCCTTGATCATTTTCCAACCTGTCTGGCGAAATTGTATAATAATATGTGTCAAGATTTCCGTTTTTTACCTCTTCTAGTGCCGTGTTTTCATCCAGGTACTGGATGAACTTTACTGATTCAAAGAACTTTTTGTCATCTTCCTGTGCAAATGACTCGTCGTACTGCATTACCTGCAACGATATGACTAGGACAGCTAGCACGAGGATTGGCAACCATGTCATGTCTATACTGCCAAAGATGCATAATAAAACATTTCTTGTAGTGTGAGAAGGGCCGGACTGAGTACATGTCATGGAGTTTGCAGGATGATGATGACGATGGTGACGACGACGACGACGACGAGATCTAATCCTTTACGTGCAAGAGCCCTACCACCTTTGCTGAGAATCTTGGCATCGCCATAAAGCATCATTTGCTGACTTGTAACCTGCCATCTCTTCGTTTTATCTCGCTAAAACCTATATTCCCAACAGGAATATCGACTACAATTGAAGTTTCATCCTAAAATGATATCTGGACTGCACGGAATCATAGTCGGAGGTGTCTCTGCTGCAGACTTTAACGCCGTTACTGGAATCAATCTTGTTGACTCTGAAACAATCTTAAACGATCTGGCTCAAAGTGGTGTTGGCACAAGGCAGGATAACACGTATCATTTTCAAGACGGCGACAAGTTACAGATTGCCACGCTGTTACTTGAAAACGGGTCTCCGATAGATGAGATCGCAGCAGTACTGGACTGGAGGGATTTTGAAGGGTTGACAGGCAAAATCATGTCCTCAAAGAACTTTGCAGTAATAAAAAACATGATGCTGACAAAGCCTCGAATGGAGATTGATGTCGTCGGAATCAGGATGGGCATTGCAGTTCTTATCGACTGCAAGCACTGGAAACGCTACAGTCCATCCTCTCTGTCTTCTGCCGTCAGAAAGCAGATTCGGCGAACGGTACAGTATGTCGCAAAGACGCAGGGTGCCATGGCAGTCCCTGTGATTGTGACGCTGTATCAAGACAAGATCAATTTTATTGAAAACGTTCCAATCGTTCCCATATTCCAGTTCTCCTCTTTTATTGACGAATTTTACGGCAACCTTGATCAAATGAGGATCATAAAAAGAGACTAGTTACAAACAGCGTCGTACAGCCGATTACAAACATCTTTGTGATCTTCAGCGAGTTGTCAAGGGCCTTTGAATAGTCCTCGTATATGCTCTGGCCCATGACCAGCACACTTGTCTCATTCTCCAGTATCTCAAATCTTCCATGCATCATCGTCTTTTCTGCATTCTTTGCAACTTTCATGTACCACCTTGCAATCTTTTCTGCACTGGTGATCAATCCAAGCTGATAGTAGCCGTTTCTGTTTCTGGCCTTGACCGGCGCATAATGCGTATCTGAGGTACAAATCTCTATCATGTCGTATCCGTGCCTTTCAAATATGCCGATAATCTTCTCCCTTATGCCATTTTCCATGTTGTTTGCATCGGCCCATCCCAAAAAATATTTTTTTTCGTTGATTCGAAGACACAAGACTCCCAGTCCTCCCATTCCCAAATCCTCTGTCCATACATCCATCTTTTCAGAATTGGCGTATCCAAACTCCATTGGGAACACATCCTGTGTATCTAGTGCATCAAGACACGACCTTGCAGCCTTTAGCATGTCTTTCCCGTCTTCCTTTGAGATCTCATCGCCCATCGCATTGTGGCAGTCAACTATCATGGCCTTGGCATAATTTTTCTTCTCTGCGTATTGTGTAATTTCAGTCTTCATGTAGCTTGGAATGTCCTCCATGCCGTGCGGGGACAGTGACAGAAACAGCAGGGGGTTTCTTCCAAAAAGCATGCCTATTACCCTGGCCTTGTTCACCTGAACAGTTATCGGCTCTGTACATTGCAGTCCCTCCTCCATTACTGTGCTGTCGTCTATGCTCTTCAGATATTTTTCAACCTGATGCCTTGATGGAAGATTCAAAGAGTGATCCGATATGCTGTGCATCACCATTGATGATGACGACATCTTTTTGTATATCATATATGGGATGTTGCTGCCTCCCACGGGGTGATACGGGCCAGGATGTATGTCAGGCAGCACCATTGTAAACTCTGTCTTGCCCTGCCAGTCCCGGGATGATATTCTTATCTGTGATGTCTCCACCCTTGTCTCGTTTGAGCGTTTCTCCATTATCTCTTCTGCATCTGCAAAATCATTTCCCTGCGATGCCAGATACGCCTGTATTGTCTTGTGGGTACTCTCCATTCCTGGCCTTCCGGCCCTGTCTGTGAGAACTGACCACACGCTGGCAATTACAAGAAAAGATATCCCGTATGCCAAAGCCAGTGCATTACTTAGTATTGGCACCCACAACTCGTACGGAATCAATACTGCAAACATTGCCAGTGGCTGCACCAGACATATCATCCAGGCTTTTTTAAGATCCACGCCAAGCGTTGTTGTGTATATTCCAATCCTGAAACTGGCAAACAACAACATTCCAAAAGTTATAAAAAACAGGGATGTCTCTTTTTCCAGCACCACACTTGCAAGCAGTCCCATTAGTAGTGTAACTACCCACAGCATGTTTCCAAACAGCGAGGAGTGCAGTGATTTAGAGTACTCTCTCTTTTTTGAAAATCCCCTGTCGATAATTTGAGATACTGCCAGCACTGCCACAACCATGGGTATTCTATACCACACCTCCTCCATCGACGATTCGCTCAGATATCCAATGTATACTGTCAATGAAATTATGACGCTGATTGCAAGTGAGACTACCAGCGAAAAATAGTATGAGGACGGGTTTATTAGAGTAAGGGAAAATCTTTTATGTATATTTGAAACATTATCTGGATCTTTTTCCATCGTTCATTCAAGGAGCGAAAAACAGGTCGATTACCCATGAAAGTACTATTAAACTGATTGGAATTGTTACTACGATCATCGGGCTGATCTTGAATCCCTTGGTCTCATCCTCAAAGAATCTCATAAGACCCCCGCTTGATGCCGGAAGCGGTGCTGCTTTCTTCTTCTTACTGCTCATTACAACTCATCCTCACGAATTTTAACATAAAAACTTTATTCAAAGCTTGAAATTTGTGATAAATCTGGATTTTTGTTCTTTTATGATCCTGCAGTCTGTCTGAATTTTGTAGTCTGTTGCCACTACGCCCATAATACAAACAAGATGGTATTTGCCTGCTGCACTTTGATGCCCTCATACCTGTCTGTGTCTTTGGTATAGTGGTGCAAGTATTTCATATAATTAACAAAATTTGATAAATTAATGTGATTTAACTTACCACAAGATCTAAAACTAGGCCATACTATCTATTATATGCTAAAATATTCCCAAGTGGCAAAAAATCCCAAACTGTTCAGGTCCGTAACCGGGTTGTACCTAAAACAATTCAATTGCTTGTACACTGAAATAGAAGAACAGTATGGCGCTGCAGAATCCAAAAGACTTGCAAAAACAGACAGGCGCAGAAAGATAGGCGCCGGACGCAAGTTTCAATTAGATCTCAGAGACAGAGTCATGATGACTCTGATGTATCATAGGATGTACACCAGCCACGATATTTTGGGACTGCTGTTTAATCTGGATAATTCTAATGTGTACCGAAACATCACGCATCTGGAACCGCTGATAAAATCACATATTCCTATTCCTGCCAGAAAATATCCTGATGCCGGCAAGTCAATTACGATAAAAGTACTGCTGGCAAATTTTCCCGAGTTCAGAGTCGCCACCAATTCGGTAAGACAATCAATCTTTGGAGTAAAGAATCCTGACAAGAAAAAAATGGCCCGTTTTAACAAATATGCTTGATACACAAACAAACAAACAAACAAACAATTGACTGATCATTTAATCTGTTGCTGAAACATTCAAAGTTTACACATACACATCGACTTGTTGACCGACATCTGTACATCCTCTAAAGTTTTACATGGCCGGCAGCAAAAAATTAACGTAAGGCATATCTGCTGCATGGTTCTGCAATCGATTTTACAGCCTCATTTCTGCCTGTTTTCTCTCATGTGATCTTAATGACCGACATCCTGCCACCTTTGATCCTGCAGTTTTTTTGACTGTACGATGTTTTAGCATTGTCTTGCCTTTGATTGCCGAGTGTTTTTATGGCACCTGCAACAGATGTATGATGTAGAATTTTTAAGCGTTATGCAAGTGTTTTACCACGGGCACCGCATATCATTATCGCACATGTCTACCATTCCTTGTGAATCGGTTTTGGCATCTCAACTGCATCCAATGTAATTTGCTACAGTCCAGATGTCTGTTGAGATCATTTGCATCAGACCTGTCCTTGTCATGTTGCAAAGTTTCTGTACACCTGTTTACCGAATCTAAAATTTGAGTCAGATATGAGCTCAAACTCTGTAGAATCTTTGCAGTACAGATATCTGTAGTACAGGAATCGATTTTGGATATCTGCAGACTATGATTTTAACGGCATTTATCTTGCCATGACATCAAATCATGCATATTTCAAAACAAAAAAATTGGCAATATCTTTATAAGTAATAAATTAAACTCTGTTTCCTAATTATTGCTAACCACGCCTAATGGTTCCAAAGTCGTGTCAGATCAGGTGTGCCAATTGAATTTTAACACCATATCAAACACCTTCAATAGAAAACTGTATTGAGCAGAGATGTGCATTGTCAGTCAGGCTAGAGTGACGTCAGAAAGTCTTTGCAATTGGTTTTTGGAAAAGGCATTGTTCGATATTCTGACTGAACGCAGCAGTTCTTAGATACTTCATTGCTACTCGTGCGCACCCGTTTACATGTTCGTGATATTCATACATGAAGGGTCGAAACTTTAACTAGTGCCAGCACTCTTCAATTGTGCTAAGTTCATGACACTCTGTTGGAAGATACATTATCCGCAGTCGATGGCTGTTTTCTTTTACAAATTCTTTAAACTCCTTTGTTCTATGTTGAGATGCGGCATCCATTGCAATGGCAGCTTTGTCACTTCGCTCCAACAGTTTTTGACAAATTTAAGAAACGTAGAGCCGTTGAATTTTTTTCCTGTAGGAAATACTGATGCGAATCCGATATTGCACCGTAAATCACCTGTCTCTGGTGATCTCCGAAATAAATCTGTAATACTTTTTAGCCCCTGGGCGACCATGGGCCGCGCTTTGGAACATGATCCTGCAACAGCATTGTTTCATCCTGTATATACAGCTCAAAATCGTCTCGTTTTACGCACGAAATCCACCGTTTCAAGGATTTTTGCTACTCTTCAATCTCTTTGTTGGTTGCCTTGTTTTTGTGTGTAGAATCCGGCACCTTTGGAGTAAAGTTATGGCGGCGCAACATCTCACGTATCCCGGATTCTGTATATGATACGCCGGCGTCTTTTTTTATCTGGCGTACAAGCTGCTTTGGAAAAATACCATTTTTGATATCTGCAAAAAATTCTGTAATCTTATGATTTACTATTTTCGTTGGGCGTCAGGATATTGGTTCCTCATACAGTCCGGCAGTTCCAAATTTTTTAAATCGCATCACCCAGTTTTTAATTGAGTTGTATGATTTATGAAACAGTCGTGCAATTGTTGGGATTGTTTCGCCTTCTTCTATAACATTGAACACCGCAAGCATCCGTTCTTTTGTTTTTGAGTTTGATTCTTGCTTGTATGCAGACATTAATTCTGCATGCTGTTTTTTCACGATGTACTATAAATGTCTCAAGCTATGAGTGTTTCTAATGTTTTTGAAAATTGCAAAGACTTTCTGACGTCACTCTATGACGCTGCAATTCGGAGAAGATCCTGAAAACACCCCAAGTTCACAATCACATGAAAACACCTGCCAATTACCCAGTGCAGAATATGTGGTTCTGTGAAGTTATCAAGGAGCAATAAACGAGATCCGGTCAGATCCTGACAATCCGACAGAACCTTTATGATTTACATCAAACAGGCCTGAGAAACTAAGATTTGGACAACGCCCCTCCTTGCGGATTGTTTCTGGTGGATCGGAAGATGCAATCACCTATCAATGCGCGAAGCACAGGAACGCAG
>JAKZUU010000148.1:0-3364 GCA_047516405.1 Candidatus Nitrosopumilus sp.
GATTTTCTCATGATCAGATTCAGATAATTTTTCTCCTGTTAATTTTTTCTTATTCATTTTTAAAATTTCTAAATATGCAGGGCCAAAAACCTCTTTGTTGTATCCTGGTTGATACATGAAATTATATGGTGCTGCTTGTTGTTGGATAGCAGCTTCTGCTGAATAAGTTCCGACTCTTTTGAAATGTAGCCAGCCTACTAAAGTTACCAACGGAATTCCAATCGAAATTACGGTGATTATGTAGATTTCGAAGGTTGGAAAAATACTGATTATTTCTGGAATTTTTTTGATTGCAAGAAAATGGCTTGTTGTAAGAAAATTGATAATTCCTATAAGAAATGCCAGATATATAGCATAACCAATACGGAAATAGAAAAATGTTTTAAACGTATTTCTTTTTGTTGCCAAATTATCATCATTCCACATTGTTTTAAAGTATATTGATGTATTGGTTCTTCTCCGGTATATACTCAGGTCTAGAAATAACGTAATCTAGACGTACAGCCTAATTTTGTATACATGACAAGTAACTCTCATGACGATATGGCGGCAACTGCTACGGCATCTGCCTTTTTCTCAATGTTTGGCGGTTTGAATATGCTCCAGTCAGGATTCTTTATAAGTTCCTCCACGGCGATGCGCGGAAATATTCCCTGCTTGTAGCATGTGTGGGAGACTGACACAAGCACTGCAAACACGTTCACCCCATCTGGCTCACACAACTTGTGACGCACATTTCTTTGCAGGACGCTGGTATCGCGTAGGTCCCGCTCTGCATCGTTGTTGTGTGGCGGCATACCGGGATATCTCAAAAATGTAAACAGGTAGAGTGCTGCACCTTCAATGGTTGTTCTGAACTCGTGTGCCTCCCCGTAAGACATGGCAATTTCAAGTACGTGTTTTTCCAGGTCCCTGCATTGTGCGGCGCTGGCCCTGTCCATGTTCTTGATATCGTTGTACATCCTGAGGAGTCTGTCATACTGGCATAGATCGTTGCCGCCTCTTCTTATCGCAAGTTTTTCTGCCTCGCGCAACAGATGAACTCAGCACCTTTGCCTGATAGCAAACCTGTTGTATGCGGCATGCCCGTCTACCACCACAGGAATGTCATAAAGCCTGCTAAAATGCAGGTCAAGTACGACGGCAGACCTGCTTGGATTTACCACAATGTATGTGGCATCTTTTACTGTAACCAGCCACACTAGTTTGTTTCATAACTCTGCCCCAAACAGTGTCATAGATATTCAAGTTGCAGATTAACTGCAACTGACTTTTGTATTTAAAAAGATGGAGCGTAATATCCTTTCAGAACACTACAAATGAAAGGATATACGCACCAACCATACTCCGCAGGAAGACAATTTAATGCTACGTGTGAGTTTCTTTTCTCCAGCAAGTTAATCGAAATTAGTTGGGTGCCGTATTCCATGGGTGAACAGACATGACGCATGATGGTGCCAGAACCAAACAAAAGTCGCGGCTACACATGAGCCATGCGCAAAACGATGCAAGGTACGTGGAGCGGGGAAAGATGATACATCTGGATCTTCCCGACAACATGGATGAGGAACTCGGACAGATGAATAATGGTAAAAACGGCCATCCTTTCGTCTATTCAGAGTGCCTGGTGATGGCCATAATCGGAATACGTCTGCAGCTGGGCATTGCGCTCAGGTGTGCAGAAGGAATGGCAATAGCTGCTCTGGGTGAGGAATATGCGCCTGATCACGTTACCCTGTGGAGAAGAACCAAGAGCCTGGATGTGTTTTTTACAGACAGAACCATAACTGTCAAGGGTAAAAGCAGTATACTGCAGCTTATCATAGACGGCACCGGCATGTCCCCGTCTGCCAAGGGCGACTACATAAGATGCAAGTATAAGATAAAGACCAAGTCAGGCTTCATAAGGCTCAGTGTCATGGTACAGCAGGATACCATGCGGGTATTGGGATTTACGGCAACAGATGAAAAGATTGGCGACTCCCCACAGTTCGAGCCCCTGATAAGACAGGCACTAAAGAGCAGTGGGATCGATCCTGATGTGCGGCGCGTAGCAGTCATGGAGGCAGGTACCGAGCCGTCCCCAGAACCTATCAAGATTGAGATCAGGGCAGATGCAGGATATGACAGCAGGGAGAATTTTCAGACATGCAAAGAATATGGCATTACACCTATCATCAAAATAAGACGTAATGCAAAATACACGGCAAAAGGGGTCAGCCGGGAACGCGGCATTGCAGCGCTTGATCAGCTGGGCGGCAGCACTACAAACCTTGCCAAATTTCACGACATGGACATCAAGGAACGTACGGAAAACCAGAACGAGTGGAAAAAACGCGCAGAATACGGTCCGCGATGGCAGGTGGAGATCTTCTTCTCAGCATTCAAGAGGGTATTTGGAAGTTCGGTAAGGGCAAAAACGATGGATAATATTATTCAAGAGATAGCGCTGAAGATCCAGCGCTATAACCAGTTCATAGACATAACTCAGAGAGTGATCTCAATGGTATGATGAAAGTATAGGCGAGATGCTACACGATCAGGTCAGAACTATGGCAGGTTGCGAAACAAACTAAGCCACACATACCCTTTTTTAGTAACTAGATAGTTTTTTGACACGTTTTGATCAGATGTGTGCGCATGACATCAAGAAAATTATCCTTCTTTGCCTTGCATGTTTGCTTTACACTCATCAACACGGCTATGGCCGCTGCACCTTCCTTGGATCTGCTTCCGTAGCTGTTGTTGCGCAGTATGACACACGGTCTGATGCCTCGCTCTGCAGAGTTGTTGTGCCATTCCACCCCGTCAACCTCAAGGAATGTAAACAGGTGGTCTTTCTCTCTTCTGAGCCTCTTGAACATCTTCTTGCAATGCCTGTCTGTCTCCCCTTCGAGTCTGTTCAGAAGGGCAAGAATGCGCCTGTCCAACTTTTTCTTTGCCGCAAGCGCCTTTTTTCCTCCCGGCGTGGCATCGATGTGTGAGTCTTCAAGTATGTGCCTGAGTGTTCGCGCATGTCTCTTATAGTAGGCACTTGGGGAGTGATACAGAAGAGTTTCCTTGATGTTGCAGATGTAGTGTACGTGGCATTTTAGATGTCTTTCTCCGACATGATTCCATGCGCCTCACGAGTCGGATCCGACAACCCCCTCATATTCTGGGCCAAGCATCTTTTTTGGTACCTCGATTTTTCTGGTTTTGTCTATATGATACAGGGCGGCATATTTTGTTACAACCACCCACAACCAATGGTTTGCGCCGTCAACGCGCCAAGAACTCTCATCCCCGTTGCATACCGGAAACAGGCGTACCTCTTTTTTGATCTGTTCGTACAGCGGACCGAGCTTGCGTGCCATTCTGAGCA
>JAKZUU010000149.1:0-11333 GCA_047516405.1 Candidatus Nitrosopumilus sp.
GATGACTCGAAACTAAAGTCAGTCCACGATCTTAAAAACGACATCATTGATCTGCAGGCGCAAATGACAATATACTCTGACGAGCTAGACTTTGAACATGCTATCGAATGCAGGGACAAAATAAAAAGAATAAGAAAGGAGATTGAATTCAAGGATGGCAGAAAATAAACTAAAAATTCGTGGGGCGCGGCATCATAACTTGAAGGATGTGGATATCGACATTCCAAAGAACAAACTAGTAGTCATTAGCGGACTGTCAGGGTCTGGAAAATCAACGTTGGCCTTTGATACAATCTATGCCGAAGGCCAAAGGCGATACGTAGAGTCCCTATCATCGTATGCCCGTCAGTTTCTAGAGATGATGGACAAGCCTGACGTTGATTCCATTGAGGGGCTGTCCCCTGCAATATCCATCCAGCAAAAAACCACCAGCAAAAATCCCAGGTCCACCGTCGGAACTACAACTGAAATATACGATTACATGAGGCTGCTGTTTGCAAGGATTGGAATCCCATACTGTACAAACTGCTCCCGCAAGGTTTCCACACAGTCAATAGAGCGCATATGTGATTCGGTGTTAAACGACTTTTCAGGGCAAAAGATACTTGTCTTGGCCCCTATTATTCAGAGAAAAAAAGGCACATATGAAAAGTTGTTTGAGCAAATTAAAAAAGACGGCTATTCCAGAATACGTCTGAACGGCGAAATTTTGAGCCTGGACGAAGAGATTCCAGCCCTTGACAGGCAAAAATGGCACAACATTGAGATCGTAGTTGACAGAATCACCGCCGAGAAATCTGTGAGATCCAGACTCTTTGAGGCCATACAGACTGCAATCAACGCATCAAAAGGCGATGTCATGATATCTGATGGAACATCAGAGAAAATCTTTTCACAGAATAATGCTTGCCCTTACTGCGGACTGACTGTGGGTGAGCTAGAGCCGAGATCCTTCTCGTTTAACTCTCCGTTTGGCATGTGTAAAACATGCAACGGCCTTGGGGTAAAGATGGAGTTTGACGCTGATCTTGTGATACCTGACAAGACAAAATCAATTCTGGACGGCGCAATAATTCCCTGGAGCGGGCGGTTCTCATCTTTCAGACGCCAGGCGTTAAGGGCAGTCGGCAAAAAATTCGGCTTTGATCTGATGACCCCCATAAACGAGATAAACTCAAAACATCTCCAAATCATACTGCACGGAACATCTGATCTAATTGATTTCAACTACAGCTCAAAATCAGGAGATATGTCTTGGCAACACGTCAACACATTTGAGGGCGTACTGAAAAATTTGCAGCGCGCATTCATGGAGACTGATTCTGAGTCAAAGCGGGAATGGCTAAAACAATTCATGATGGACACACCCTGTCCCACATGCAGCGGCAAAAAACTAAAACCGGAATCCCTTGCAGTCAAAATCAACGAAAAAGGCATAATGGATGTATGTGACATGTCAATTGATTACTGCTATGATTTTTTCTCTACTTTGACGCTAACTGAAAACGAGCGATACATAGCACGGGACGTACTAAAGGAGATCAAAGAACGCCTTGAATTTCTAAAAAATGTCGGACTGAACTATCTTACATTAAACCGGCTCAGCTCTACACTCTCAGGCGGCGAATCACAGAGAATTAGGTTGGCAACTCAAATCGGCTCCAACCTGACCGGTGTTCTGTACGTGCTCGATGAGCCTACAATCGGGCTGCATCAGCGCGATAATGCCCGACTCATCAGGACACTGCACAAATTACGGGATCTGGGAAATACCGTAATAGTCGTAGAACACGATGAGGAGGTCATACGCCATTCAGATTGGCTGATAGATTTGGGTCCGGGTGCAGGCATTCATGGGGGAAGCGTAGTATTTGAGGGAACGGTGAATCAAATCTTAAGGAGCCGTAAATCCATAACCGGCGACTATCTTAAAAAAAAGTCTCTGATCACCCTGACTCAAAAAATCCGCAATCCTTCAGGCTTGCTGGTTGTAAGGGGCGCATCTGAGAACAACCTCAAAAACATCGACGTTGAGATTCCGTTGGGCCTGTTCGTATCTGTGACTGGAGTCTCAGGTTCTGGAAAATCCACCCTGATTAACGATATACTGCTAAAAACACTGGAGAACCATTTTTACAAACAAAATATCAGATCCGGACGCCACGGCGATGTTACCGGTCTTGAAAACATCGACAAGGTCATTGCAATCGATCAGTCCCCAATTGGCAGAACCCCCCGTTCAAATCCTGCTACCTACATCGGTGCCTTTACCCCGATCAGGGAACTGTATTCGAACACGGCACTATCAAAAGAGCGCGGATACGCTCCGGGACAGTTCTCATTTAACGTGCCAGTCGGCAGATGCTTTGCATGTGATGGTGACGGCGTCAAAAAGATTGAGATGCAGTTTCTCTCTGATGTATATGTAAGATGTGACGAGTGCAAAGGAAAGAGGTACAACACTGAAACGCTGTCTGTCCTGTACAAGGGGAAGAATATCTCGGACATATTGGACATGACAGTCTATGAGGCGCTGAATTTCTTTGAGAATGTTCCTGCAATCAAGCGAAAGCTGCAGACAGTCTACGATGTGGGATTGGGCTATATCAAACTGGGACAGTCCTCCACTACGCTCTCAGGCGGTGAGGCCCAGAGGGTAAAGCTTGCATCTGAACTCTCAAGACGCGACACCGGAAAGACTCTCTACATTTTGGATGAGCCCACAACCGGTCTGCATTTTGCAGACGTTCAGAAACTATTGGATGTTTTGAACCGTCTGGTAAACCTGGGTAACACTGTAGTGGTAATAGAGCACAATATGGATGTAATTAAAAACTCTGACTGGCTGATTGACTTGGGACCTGAAGGCGGTGATGAGGGCGGCCAAATTGTGTCTGTCGGAACGCCCAAAGACATCGCCTGCGCGCCTGGAAGTTATACTGGAAGGTATCTGAAAAAACTGTTAAAATGACATTTGATATCTTAAAACTGACTGTTCCTACCGACCCCGGAGTCTATCTGATGAAGGATGCCGACGGAAAAATCATCTACATTGGCAAGGCCAAAAACCTGAGGAATCGAGTCAGATCCTATTTTAACAAGAATCAAAACTACAAGACTCAAAAACTGGTGGAAAATATCTCCGGTATTGAGTTTGTTCTTACTGACAATGAGAGCGAGGCCTTTCTTTTGGAATCGAACATGATAAAAAAACACCGCCCCAAATTCAACATCGACTTGAAGGATCAACAGAGATACACATATCTTAGAATCACTGACGAGACGTATCCTCGCTTGCTGGTCTCAAGAAGAACCAGAGACGGCAAATTTCTAGGCAAGGGAAAGACATTTGGACCATTCACCCAAGGAAGCTCAAAACTGCTCACGATTGGCACCCTGAGAAAGACATTTCAAATTAGAATCTGCAAAACACTTCCAAAAAAAGTATGCCTTGAGTATCATTTGGGAAACTGCCAGGGACCGTGCGAATTCAAAGACGCACAAGAACAGTACCCTGCACATGTCGCAGCACTGCAAGACGTTCTTAAAGGTAAAAATGAAACAAAAGTTTTTACAAAAAAATTAACCGAGGAGATGCATCAGGCAGCACAGTTACAGCAATTTGAGCGCGCCAAAGAGATTCGGGACACGCTAGTCAGGCTTGGAAGCCTTCAAACCAAACAGAAGATGGAATACATTGAAAATTCCGATGAGGAATATTTTGGCATAGGGCTCCAAAAGGACTCTGCAGTTGTCATGAACTTTCGAATGATCAACGGTGTGATAAGGGACAGCGACAAGTTCTTCTTTGACCTGGTAGGTGACAACTCTTTTTCCAATTTTCTGTACCAGTATTATTCCACACATAAAATTCCAAAATTTATTCTAGTCAGTGATCTTCCGGAAAATAAGGAGTTGTTGGAATCCATGCTCTCAGAGCAATCCGGATATCCCGTACGGATACTTTTGCCTGCCAAAGGAAAGAAGAGAGACATCATCAATCTCATCTTAAAAAATATCAGATTGATTCACCTAAAAGGCGGCAATCCGGGACTAGTCGAACTAAAAGACGTGCTGCATCTTCCCACCATTCCAAATATTATCGAGTGCTTTGATATCTCCAACCACGGCGATGATTTTGCAGTAGGCTCGATGTCAAGATTCGTAGGCGGGACTCCAGACAAGTCTGGATACAGAAAATTCAAGATTAAAACCGTATCTGGCAGGGATGATTTTGCAATGATTAGCGAGATAGTCAAAAGAAGATACTATAGGCTGCTTGAAGAGGATTCTGAACTTCCAGATTTAATACTAATCGACGGCGGCAAGGGTCAACTAAATGCTGCTATGAAATCACTGACATCCCTTGGGTTAAAGCTGCCGTGTATCTCCCTTGCTAAAGAAAACGAGGAAATTTACGTTCCAGCACGCAGGGATCCCATCCTGATCTCAAAATATAGACCCTCACTGAAGATCTTGCAATATGCCCGGGATGAGACGCATAGGTTTGGTGTGGCGTATAACAGGACAATAATAAAAAATAAGATAAAAAAAGGCATCTAACCTAACATTAAATCTTGAAAGCGTCTAATATACGCAGAATTGCCCAAGCACAATATCGGTGAATTTTTTATTATTTGTGATGTGCAGATATAACCAGTTTATGCATCTGTCATGCAGCGCAAATCAATGTATGTCTGCCAATCTCTAGTCGGCCTCTCTTTTTTTACGTGCCATGATGTTGCAATCCCGTTCTTTTTGCATGCCTGTCCAGATAACATCAATTTTTACGCAACAGACATCGTGCGATTATCTGCTTTTCCAAACCGTGCATTGCTTTGGATATTTCACTAAAATTCGGTATTAACCATGTGTGATTTCCAATACATGAACTTCCAGGCACTACACATGCTGGCAGATTTTAAAATAAACCCATGACTTGCACACACACACAAGGCAGTCTACTTTCTTAGATCCAATGTTTTGTATTCGCAGCCTTGCGGCCCGCAGTATTTTCCGACATACACTGCCTTTGGCCTATACAGTGCCGGCTTTGGAGCTGCCTCTGCAAACTTTTCCTCAATAATATGCGCTGCCCATCCCACAACCCTTGAAATTGCAAAGATTGGAGTATTGAGATCTACCGGAATTTTTAGCATGTAGTAAATTGAGGCACTATACAAATCTACATTTGGATAAATATCTCGGTTTTTTTGGGATTTGATCTCAGAAATTGTCGCAGCCTCTATTGCCTCTGTCAACTCAAACCACGGCTCTTTAGTTTTTTCTGCCAATTTTCTTGAGAGCTCTTTTAACACCTGTGCTCTTGGATCATATGTCCTGTAAACTGCATGACCCATTCCCATAATTCTCTCTCCTGTAGATATCGCCTCTTTAATCCATTGATTAACTCTGTTCACCTGTTTGATCTCCATGAGCATCTTCATTACTTCGGTATTAGCTCCACCGTGCAGCTCTCCGCTCAATGCCCCTATTGCGGCACTGGCAGCCGAGTACATGTGTGCCCTAGTTGATGCAACCTGTCTTGCTGTAAAGGTTGATGCGTTGAAAGTATGATCTGCGTGAAGAATTAAACAGATATCGAAGATCTTTTCAACTTCAGAATCCGGTCTCTCCCCTGACATCATGTATAGAAAGTTTGCAGCGTGACTCAGCGTCGGATCAGGATCTATCAAACTCAATCCATTTCTTATCCTCTGCCAGCTAGCAACAATTGTGGGAACTTTGGCTATCAAGTTAATGGCTTTATCATAACTGGCCTCTTTGCTTGAAAACTCCTCGTCGTAGTACCCTGCAAGTGCTGATACAAATGCCTGAAGCATATCCATGGGATCCGCATCTTTTCTCCAATTTCCCATGTTCTTTTGCATCTGCTTTGGAATGCCTCTGGCCTCAATCATCTTGCCCCTGAATTCGTCTAACTGGTGCTTTGTTGGCAGTTCATCATATAGCAACAGGTAGGATGTCTCCTCAAACGTCGAGTTTTTTGTAAGATCTAAAATATCAAATCCTCTATAAATGAGCCTGCCCTTCTCACCGTCTATATTTGAAATTTTGGTGTCTGCAACCTCAATTCCGCGCAAACCGATGTTCTTTGTTTCCATATCTCCTCTAATACGCATCATTAATTATATTTTATCTAAAATTATACACGCAAAATTTACTATTTAGTCTATTATCTTAACTTTTGCTCATAAATGTTAAATTTTAATGAAAAATTAAATGACTCCAAAAGAACGAGAATGCTTGAAAAGATTAGATGACCTGATACTGCACGCATCCCCTGAGAAATTAAAAAAAATCCAATCAATTGATTACAAGACTCAACTGGAAGGTCTGCCATTTTATGACATCTATCTTGATTCTAGTTCGCTGGTTAGCCAAAGCATCACAAAATCTTTTAGAAGATCCTAGCTTTGCATTCTTCATTTAAATGTGGGCCTATAATTTTCTAATTCGTATTGGCATCACCATCATCATCTAAAACTAAAAAGCCTGAAAAGAAAAAGGCTTTAAAAACTGGTCCTGCAAAAATTACTCTGAAAAAAACAGCGGTCAAAAAAATCACTAAAAAACAAGCTGAAAAACCAGCTAAAAAAACCGATGAAAAACCAGACATAAAAATTCTAAAGCCTGCAACAAAACGCATGTCTAAACCAAAACGAGACAAGGTTATCTGCATTTCTCATAAAGAGGATGCAGACGGAATAAGTTCTGCAGCACTAATCCGTCAGGCCTTTGGCGGCGATGCTATTCTTGTTGACTATCCAGGACAAATGGATGCATTAAACCAAGTGGTCTCAGATTCAAAACTCAAGTCACTGTTTATCTGCGATTTGGGATTGAGTAAAAAAACACAAGACGAATTTATCAGCATTTTGACTGCTCTTCGTAAAAATAGAATTTCAGTTACATACATCGATCATCATGATATTGATCCCAGCGTCGTTGAATCCTTGGAAAAAATCAAGGTAAAGGTTATTCATGATATCAACGAGTGTACCACTGTTCAAGTTTACAACCAATACACCTCTAAACTAAATGATCACGCTTCTTTTGTTGCAACATGTGCTGCCATTACTGACTATATGGAGGACAGGCCTATTGCCTCAAAGCTGCTTCAAATCTATGACCGGCAGTTTGCCTTGATTAGTGCGACTGTACTGACTTATAATATTGTGGGCCATCAAAAAGAACCTGATTACTTGCATTATCTAGTTGAAGAATTAGCAGATTCTAAATTCCCGCATGACATACCGAACACCTTTGAATTTGCACAAATCCAAGTAGAAAGGCTGTCTCAAATGATCGCCAAAGTAAAGCAGGGGATGAAAAAGATGAAAAATCTTGGCCATATGGAAATCTTGGATGCCGGTGCAAGTGGTGCAGTTAACTTTGTGATGGGACTATCTGGGAAAGATGTAGGTGTTGCGTATAAAGAACGAATTGATCATGGCATTTATGCCGTCTCAATTCGAGGCTCAAAAAACTGCCAAGTTCACTTGGGCAAGATCGTAAACCCTTTGGCAACCAGTCTTGGCGGCTCTGGGGGAGGCCATGATAAAGCATGTGGTGCTGTAGTGCCTAAGGCTAAAATTAAAAAATTCCTTACAGAACTAAACAAACAGATCAAATAGATCTTGTAGTTTTTGACATGTGTGCAGAACACGCATCTGCTATAATCTGATAATCTGGTTAACGGTATTTGATACTGCCGCATTGCTTTGTAGCGTATGACTGAATCTTGCCAATATGATCGTGTTTTAAGCAGTTTGTACTGCTAGTCAACTGTACGTGTTTTTATCTGGAAATTAGACTTGGTGTCTCTTCTAGTTAGTTTCCCTCAAATATCTTATCTGCGTACATTTGAAAGCCATTAACCATTTTGTCTCAATTTAGAACAATTTTTTAATATCTTTACAACGTCAATTAATTCGTATTGAATTTAAAGATTATTGCTTTGCTAGCAGTTGCCGGATTGAGTGTTGCTGTTCTAGTTGGCATCACTACTGCGTCTTTCTTATCTGATGAACCTGCACCTGAACCTGCAACTGCCAAATCCGACGAACCTGCAACTGCCAAATCCGACACTCTATCTATTCCATCTGAAGAATTTACACTAATGGAGACTGACGGTGTTAAGCATCTAATCCCACTTTCAGAAATAAGAGGCGGCGGACCTCCCAAAGACGGCATTCCGTCAATTGACAATCCTGTATTTGCCGAGGTTTCAGATTCTGACTTTGTGTCTGATTCTGATACTGTAATTGGGTTGCACATTAACGGTGAAGCAAAAGCATATCCGCTCTTTATCCTAGTTTGGCACGAAATTGTAAATGATAGAATCGGCGGCATACCTGTCTCTGTAACTTATTGCCCCCTGTGCTATACCAATCAAGTCTTTGAGCGAATAATCGACGGACAAGAAGTAGAGTTTGGAACATCTGGGAAGTTATACAACAGCAATCTGTTGATGTATGACAGACTTACAGAATCTTATTGGAGTCAAGCGCTTGGATTGGCAGTAACAGGAGAACTAAGCGGGTACACATTAGATCTAGTTCCCTTTGATGTAATCGCTTGGGGCGATTGGAAGATACTTCATCCTGACACCACAGTGTTGACAACTGATACGGGCGCCATCCGTCCGTACGACACCGATCCTTACGGAAATTATTACACGGAACCCAGAATAATGTTCCCAGTATCTCACAGAGACGACAGGTTGGGCCTCAAAGAGATAATCGTTGGTTTCACTCAAGATAACATCTACAAGGCATATGCGCAAAATGATATAGAATCAAAGGTATTAATCAACGATTCAATTGGCGATGCTCCGATACTGCTTGTCTCATTATTTCCACAAAACACTCGTTCATTTGAGCGAACACTTGACGGTAATGTCTTGGATTTTGTTTTTCTTGATGACACTATTACAGATATCCAAACTAACTCTCAGTGGGACTACAACGGGTTATCCATATCAGGTGAGAATGCAGGAAAGCAGTTAAAGCGAATACCCAACGAGCCTGGATTCTGGTTTGAGTGGGTGGCATTTCACCCTGACACTTTACTGTACGGCGATCCGTAAATGAAACCTGTTCTCAAGGCCACACTTGTAGGTGTTGCAACCATTGTCATCTATTTACTTGTAGTCATCATTACTACCCCTGCACTTGAACCATTAGCTGCAGTTAGTGCCGCATTTCAGCTAAATTCAATTGTAATTATTGGAATGGGCGTTGGAATTGGATTACAGATATTCCTATCTGAAAAAGGCAAATCTCTTGGATGCAACATCGGCATAAAGCGAAAATCTCTTGGGGGTGGAACCGGGAGTGTAACTGCAACCTCTTTCTTCTCTTTCTTCTCTTTGGTTCCTTTGGGCTGTTGCGGTTGGTGGCTATACGCACTGTCTTTGCTTCCAAGCTTAGTTGGAACCGGCGTGTCTGCAGTCTTGATACAGTACAGTCAAGTCTTGGCATATATGGGACTGGCAATAGTTTTTGGGTTTGCAGCACTAACTGCTTACAAGTTAAGACAAACATTACTGCTGCAAAAATCAGCTAATCTACCTTGATTGATATTGCCAAAAGACTGCCTTTTTTCCTACTCAGAACTGCCGCAATCTTTGCCAAAAATCCATATTTTTTATTCCTTAATTTCACAGCTTTCAAGGTTTCATCCTCCGCTGCAATCTTTGCGGTTCCTGACATCCATGGTCCTGAAACTTTCCCTTTAACAGAACACGCTGCAATTCTTATCCGCTGATCATTTCTAAGACGTTTTATCTTCCCTGTCTGCTCTCTTGTAACTACAATTACAGAATCGTCTTTTATGACAAACCACACAGGAGTTTTAACCGGCTGGCCGTTTTTTCTATATGTTTCAAGCAATATGTACTTCTTTGTTCTTATGATATCTGGATTAAACATCACTAGACCGTCTCATCTAGAATTAGTACCTAGGTGACAAGACAAGTTTTGATCTTGTTGAAACTAGTATCACTGCGATGATTGACACTACAAGAATCAAAGATGCCACGACTCCAAATTCTGGCACCACTACACCGTCTCTGATCTCAACTTGAACTGATTCTCTATATTCAAGGGCTTTTCCTTGATTCGCAGTAATTGTGTATATGCCGTCTTGTTTCCACAATGGAACTCCTATCTTTAATTCTATTTTAAAATCACCGTTAGCGTCTGGAATAATCTGTGCAATTGTCACTATGTTTCCGGATGGCGAACTTGCAATTAATGTGACATCTGTCCTCTTCAAACTGGTATTTCCGGTAATTATGACGGTATCAGAACCGTTTACTGCCTCAGCTAAGATCGTCAATCCCCCTCTTTCATCTAGCGTTTCTTGAATTGGGTTGACCTCTAGATCATCTGCAATTCCTTGCATTGATCGGCTGCCTAGGATATTACCATTACCTATAACTGTAAACTGTGTTTGTGCCGTAATTTCGGTATCCTCATGGCTTACAGTTACAGTATATGTTCCGGTTTGAAAGCTAGGAAGTGTTGGATGCAGCAGTCTTTTAAATTCGCCGTCACCTTGAATTGAAACAAATGGCGAGTACACAACAGTTCCGTCAGGAGCTACGACTAGAATATTCACCGGTTTATAGTCTGCCACATCTGTGATCGTTCCAGTTATTATTACAGAGTCAAACGGTCCGATATTCTCTTGTGATACGCTAACTTGTATCTCCGTTTCTGCAAAAGCCAAACCTGAACCTGCAGAAACTACAATCAATGCTATTAGTATGAACCCTTTTTGCACTATTTTCTTAAACTTTCATAGTATATGAATTATTACTTGGCTGTGTCATAATATTGAAACTTATCGGCATTTTTTAGACAGTATACTGCATCGATCCTGCAATATAGGCTGAAAATTATCATCCAAGAACGCGCCGACCATCATTATTATATTTCTAATATCTTTGGATCATTACTTGATATCTCTTGCTCATCTTGAGAAGGACTTCTTTTACCAAACAAGAATATTCCTGACATTTTTTAATGCTTGCTTCATTTTTATTTGTCTGTGGCATCAGCTACAAGTGATATAGTTGCGCTGAAAATGTTTTAGCTGTCCAGATAACTGCAACAAAATTGAATCTGGTGCCTTATTTCAAAGCAGAACATCTCATGTACACTAGAAGCTATGCGTAATCGACTTTACTGCCAGAAATAGACGATTGCGTCCCACTCCTACATATATTCTGACTTGTGTAATCTCCCTGCACACAAGATGTGTTATCAGAAGCAATATCGGCGTATCGTGTGTGTTGGCCCCAA
>JAKZUU010000150.1:0-3367 GCA_047516405.1 Candidatus Nitrosopumilus sp.
CTTCGGATGTCAGTTTTGAGTAACAGTACGGCTTGTGGTTTGTCTCGTCTCTCCACAGGAATAGTTTTTTGGATACTGGCTCGTAGAACTTTAAGACTGCAGATTTCAAGATGCCATCATATGTTGCCGATACCAGCATTCAGGGTTCCATTGATTTGACATTTGTTTCAGACATCTCCTGCATCTTACCCTGATCCCTCGTATTCCCCTAACAGCTCCTTTGCCCAGTATGCAATCCTTTCTTTCTCCAAAGTCACTATCTCAACATTTGACTGCTGCATCAGCTGGTGATCTGTTTCAGGATACGCATCAAGACAGACAAACTTTTTGATTCCAACTGTGATTGCCATCTTTGTGCATTCCATGCATGGGGCAAATGTTGTGTACAGTACGGTGTTATCAAGTCCTGCCTTGATTCCCAGAATTGCACAGTGCATGATGGCGTTGGCCTCTGCGTGGTTGCACAGACATCTGTCAAGGTACTCCCCTGACCGTATCTTTCCTTGCATGCGCAGCTGGCATCTGTGACACCCTCCCTCAAAGCAGTTCTTGATTCCAGGCGGCGTGCCGTTATACCCTGTTGCCAGCTGGCGGTGTTCCCTGACTATGACTGCACCAACCTGTCTTGTCATGCAGTTTGACCTGAGTTTGGCAAGTTCTGCCTGAAGCATAAAATATTCGTCCCAATTGGGTCGCTTGAAATCACTCATAGGATTCATCTATGTTTGTTCAATATATGAGAGTTTATGTATGGTGGGTGGATTTTGAAGAGATCAAATAAACTGTAAGTCTTATGATCGCGGCAGTTAGGACTCGCTACTGCAAAAAATGCCAATGCTCGCTATCCATACCAAAAAAACCTGCATTTGAGATCCTGTGTTGCGATTGTGGATGTGCGTGACACAAAATGAGGTGTGATCAGTTACAGTCGTCGTCGTTGTTGTTGTTGTTGGCAACTGCGTACTGCGTTTTACAGGCATGCCATCAGGCTGCAGTCAACTGCAGGTTCAAGTCTGGATTTTTTCGTGTCAAGGCAAAGATACCCAAATTGCATCATTGTGTCTTGTTTTGAAAAAACGGATGCACTGCCTCAAAATCAGAAGGCGCAAGCACGCCTTGCGATCTAATGCATGCATCAGCCTGATACGGGTCGCTGCATGATGGATATTACCTTGAGCTGTACATAGTTTTTGATGAAACTAAAGAATAAAACCACAAGATTGCACTGTTATGCTGATGGACAAGTTTGTCGAAAAAAAATACATTCGAAAAGACTCAGTCGAGCTGCGAGAATATCAGGTAAGCCTTGCACAGCAGGCAGTCAAAGAGAACTGTATCGTTGTCTTGCCTACAGGTCTTGGAAAAACAGCGGTGGCGCTGCACGTGATTGCACAGTATCTGGCAAACGGCACAGGTGGCATACTATTCCTGGCACCTACAAGAGTTTTGGTAAACCAGCATTTTGAATTTCTAAAAAACAGTCTGACCTTGGATGACATGTCACTAATTACAGGAGAGGACACAATACAAAAGAGGGCCAAGTTATGGGGCAGCAGCGTAATTTGCGCTACGCCTGAAATTGCCAGAAATGATCTTAACCGCGGCATAGTCTCATCCGAACAGTTCAGCCTTGTAATATTCGACGAGGTCCACAGAACCATCGGCGACTATGCGTATTCCGGCATTGCCCAAAGGTTTGAGAATTCGTCTGCACGGCTTGTTGGAATGACTGCTACACTGCCTAGCGAAAAAGAAAAGGCAACTGAAATCCTGACAAGGCTGCGAATATCAAGCGTTGCAGAGAGAACAGAGGACAGCGATGATGTAAAGCCGTACACTCAAGATACACACACTGAATGGATATCTGTGGAGCTGCCGCAGGAACTCAAAGTGATTCAGAAGCTGCTAAAACTGGCTCTGGATGCAAGGTACGACCAGCTGCGCAGCAACGGAGTTTCTCTGGCACAGCAGCAGTCGCTCTCAGCACTGCTTCAAGCCAGACCCTACGTGCTAAGTAAGAACAGGCCCTCTGCAAAGCCGCTGTTTACGGCAATCCGGATTCACTATGCGCTGAACATGCTGGAGGTTCACGGGATTACGCCGTTCCTAAAGTTCTGCGAGCGCGCACGCGCAAAGAAGGGCATCGGCGTCAAGGACCTCTTTGAGGTCGACCCAAACTTTACAAGGGCCATACATCTTGCAAAGGTGGCCCAGTCCAAGGGTATAGAGCACTCAAAAATTCCCAAACTCAAGGACATACTGGAATCCGTTCCGGGCAAGGCGTTGATCTTTACTAGCTATCGGGATTCCGTGGAACTGATACACAAGCGACTCACAGAACTGGGTGTATCTGCCGGAATACTGATTGGCAAATCCGGCACAACAGGATTAAAACAGAGAACGCAGATAGAGACCGTGCAAAACTTTAGGGACGGGCTGTTTGATGTGTTAGTTGCCACCCGTGTGGGCGAGGAGGGATTGGATATAGCAGAAGTCAACCAGGTAATTTTTTATGATAACGTACCTAGTTCCATCAGGTTTGTTCAGAGGCGTGGCAGAACCGGCAGAAAGGATACGGGCAAATTAGTGGTATTGATTGCCAAGGATACCATTGATGAGACGTACTATTGGATAGGGAGGCGAAAGATGACTGCAGCTAAATCCATGGGCGGCAAAATGACCAAGATATTGGAGGAGAACCAGGAGATGGAATCCCATAGAGTAGGTCTGGATCTGTTCGTCTAACTCATCTGTCAAGTATGTCATCCAAAATCTGTCTCTTTCTTTGGATTACCCTGTTTTTCATTCCGGATTCTAGATGGTGAACACTGGTATTTTTTGCAACAAGCAGGTTCTCCAGCCTTATATCGAACTGGTCTTCAAGAAAACTCTTCAGACGTTCCATGTTCTCCATCTCCAAGCTTTCCCGTGCCTCCATTGCAAGGCCTGCAATGGATTTTTCTAGATACTCTAGGGTCTCATCGAGAATTTTCTGATCAAACAATAACAGTATCATGGACTTTGTACACAAAAAACGTTTTGTTTTACAACCTGTGTTGTGGCGTTTAAAATCATCTCAAGCCTCGACCTGTCTTTTAGCTGTCTGCCATCGGGCCAGAGTCGCTAACTGCATGTTCTGCGCATTACAGCCGACACTGCCATCTCAGGCCATTCTCTTGATGATGTGATATCCAAACTCACTTTTTACCGGCTGGGATATCTGGCCAATCTCCAACTTGAATGCCGTTTCTTCAAAAGGCTTTACCATCATGCCTTTTGTAAAATAGCCCAAATTCCCGTCCTTTTTTCCACTGCCTTTATCAATTGAGAGCTCCTTTGCCAGCTTGCCGAACTTTTCACCCTTTTT
>JAKZUU010000151.1:0-4289 GCA_047516405.1 Candidatus Nitrosopumilus sp.
GGACCGTCGACCCGTCAGGGATGGATGTAGACATACGTAACCATCCTGCACAAATGACTCTTGGAACTGCGCTTTGATGACCGTAGCGCGGTTCATCCTGTCAATCAGGACGGCAAAACGTCCAGCCCGATTACATTTGCAGTCGTATACGTCATATATCTGCGGTAAAATCACACACTTGACGGCATCGTGGAACGAAAAAAGCATGCCGAGTGAAATCACGCGAGTTTGCTAGAAGAACCGGCACTCGCCAGTACTGACTTGGCAATGGTTCATTCTGCCAACAAGGTGTCAGTGGGACCGATATAATAAAACCATCTAGGCATGCGCTGAATGTAGTCAAACCCTTCGTTCTTTGTAGGCGCGCTTATTTTGTCACATTGTCCATAAAGAACGCTGTCGCTGAGTTTTTTCACTCGTTTCCTGTTATAGTTGAATGCTTGGGAAGTGTTGGTAAAATGAACGGTCCGTACGACTGCACCATACTCATGGGATGTAGATATGTGTCTTGCACGTGTCTCTTTGGTCAGATTGGTATCATCTATGACTATATTCTTGCACGCATTCAGGGCTTCATGTAAAAGAACGCACTCCCTTTTTCTATTATTGGACAGTCCGGTACAGCAGGACAAATCTTTGTGCCGCGCCAATATATCGATTTTTTCGATTTGTGAAATGGTTTTGAGCACATCCAATGATATATGGGTATGATCCGGAAACGCTATTTTAGAAAGCGTCGTTTTGCCGCTACCAGATATGCCGATCATCAGTATTACTTCCATGCTGAATATCTGTGCATATATTAAAAAATATTGTTGCTATACACCATGCATTTTTTCTTGCTGATGTCTATTCCAATATTTCTCATCCTTTTTATCACCTCCCTGCGGATTGTTTCTGATGGATCGGAAGCTGCAATCACCCATCAGTGCGCGAAGCACAGGAACGCAGTGGCTCGGATTGCTCCATTCAAACTAAAGTGCGCGAAGCACAATTGCGCATAGGGGTCGATCCATCACCTAGACTACGACGAGGATGTTTTTACATGCGTTCAAACTAATCCTCAACCAACACTTTATAAGATGAGAGAATGCTTTCAGATCGAGTATAATTTGTACGTCTTGCATTGTAACACAATAATCTGTAAAGAATTTGAGTGCTTACCATATGAACCCATGACGACAGTCAGTACGATGCAGACAGACATCTTGCATTTATCTTTTCTGATGTATGTGTGGAATGCCATGCAATACGTTACTGCACATGACTGCCCCTTGATTGCCGTTTACAGCGAGACTTGCAATGTCTGAGAAATCCGACTTGCATCTTCATTCAGTCAGTGTAGTCATACTGGCCAATGCTCACAATCCCTCTATACTTAGCCCTAGTTTTTTAGAGTCAAACGGCATCGTGCCTAAAGGCTGGAATGTTGTGGAAACTGTCACTACTCCTGCCGTGTCTTTCATAAGATACGATAATGGCGTTCAGTGGACAGTAGATCAGCAACGACTAACCATAACTGACAAATGCAATATATCATTTTATGAGAAATACGATGGCCCGATTCACTGCCTTGCAAAATCATACGTTGAAAAACTTCCTTATGTCGTGTATCTTGACCTAGGTCTTAACTGCATTGTATCCACCGTACGCAAAAATCCACGGCAGTGGGTTACAGAGCAATTCTTGAAAACCAATTCGTATGAGGCAAAGCTGACCATGACGCCTAAATTTTCTATAGAGTTGGATGGGCATGTGTTGAATCTGGAGATTGTCTCCGGGTCTGCCTCGCGCAATAATAATAATAATAATAGTAATAATGATAATCCTCCGAGTGACTCTGTCATAGTGCACTGTAACTTTCATTACGACAAATTCTCTGATTCTGCACTGTTGTGTGAGAAGATATCTGGGTGGAACGATACTCAAAAAAGTATATCTGGTGTGCTATGCAAAATTCTAGAGGGTTCATAAAATGAGTACTGAGACTATAACACTAAATGATACGAACACGGAAAAATCTGTTGAAACATCTGCAATGTTGCAATATCTGAATATAAAACCCCAAAACAGCATGCAAGACACAGAGCTGTCTCAGCAATGGACTGGTTTAAGTCTAATATTGGCGTCCAGTGATACACTCACACAGGTTGAACAATCCTTCAATACATTCAAAAAATATGACGATGAATTCTCGCATAGGATCGATTCTATTATAATGTCGCTGCAAGATGTGCGTTATACAGGACAAAGTTATGACACAATCCCCAAAAAATCGCTCATTGCATGCAAGACGTTGATTACAGATGCTGCAACCTGTGAAGAGATCGTTGCCGCAATAAGATACGGTGGCTGGAATGCAATAGCTGATCGTTTAACCTATCTTCGAAGCCTAGTATTAGATGATCCAGACGAAATACCCATACAAATAGAGTCGTTGCGCAATCTTGCACTATTCATTGCAAACAGGCAGCAACAGCAACTACCAGAACCGCAGATAGGCATTAATCCAGACGGATTTGCCTGTACTGAGTGGCGAATTGCAAATCATGGTATACTTGCAATGGACTTTATGCCTTCAGGTCAGGTCAGATTTGCAGCCATACTCAAGCCTCCAGAGTCTGGAAACGCACGGTGGAGTGTCAACGGCGTATTGCCGCCGGATCACATGATGGATGCGATTCGTGTATTCACTGACAGGCTGACGTCATAATGCCTGCAGTCAAAATACCTTGTGATGGCGATCATATATCACGATACTGCAAGCCATCTGCAATCTACAGGGACACCCTGATGCCTATGGCTGCAGCATTTGAACTTCGCGAGGATGAGGAATACCTATCTGTAAATTGGATAGAGTATTTTGAGGAATTGAATTTAGTTGCTGCCATAAACAAGGTTCAATGGACGCTCCAGAACAAGGTCTTGAATATAAGCCCAAACGGACGATTCGCAGTATTAGGCGTCAAAGAGATCAAAGACGCAATAAGTAGCGTGACAAGACACGCATCACATATCGAACATATGCCTGAGACCGATGACGGTTCTCATTGTGGCGTCTTTGGATACTCTGCATCTGACTTGGAGGTGGCCAGTGAGATTGCATTGCAGCTTGATTTGCAGAATGTATATCCTTCTACAACAAATTCATGATGATGATGATGATGATGATGCGTAACAACTCGCACCTCTGAAGTGCTTTTTCAAGATATTGCGTGTGTGTGTGACTGTTTTATCTTCATTTTGTTTTTTATTAACAAAAACTAATTTAGGTTTAGGAATTAATAAACACGCATGATCTCCAGATTGGATCCCGCCAAGGTTGTTGGAACAACCACTATCAAATTCAGAATCAGTCATAATCCCCATCTATGGGACTACTCTTGATTGGCACAGAATTGCCATCCTCGTCAACTAGGTTGGATGGCGCATCAACTAGTCCTGTCCCGCTCAAACAATCAATCTTTTCGATGAACTGGGCTGCCAGCGTTCCCCGGATAAAATAGCTTTGATTATCTTTTTGATTCTCGCATCTGACCTCTTCCCTGACTAACTCTGCTCTTGTATCATATTCCAGGTACAAGTGCAGTGTATTGTATGACTCAAAATTCATTGCAGTCACTTCCAGCCTTCCATATCCGTTTCTATACGAGTCATAGTATTCCCCATTATCAGGATATTTTGCGTTAAAGGCCTTGTAAGAGTCAGTCTCATAAAGCAACTTTTTTATCTCTTCATTGGATTTGCCGGTAAGCACATCTCCCAAACCATCTTCTATCTGGCTTACAACATGCGGCATTACGCTAATTGCAAACATTACAAAAATTGAGCATGCGATGGCCATGCCCATATACAGTTAACCCAAATGTGAAGTAAGAGACTGGATCCTGTCTCTCATGCCCATAAAAAGTTCGATTTGGTATGAGTCAAACTCTCGTACTATGTCGTATTCATCATTATTTGGGTCTCAATCTGCATAAAACGACTAAAAACATCTGGGTGGATCCAATTCCCTACTCAATCAACGATGGAGACATGACCTCTTACAATGCAAAGCATTCACATTTGGGTTAACTGATATAGATTGCGATTTTGGATAGTCTTTCCATGAATCACTTGAAATTTAACTACAGGCTATTAAGCTGTTGCATTCTTTGGTTCTTCTAGCAAACTCGCGTGATCTGCACGTTCTCCAGAATCCAGACAAGATTTGATCACTATGTGCGATTAATTTTACATGTGTCACCAAAGTACATTGCCTGCAAATACTAGGTATGAAAAGAAACAAC
>JAKZUU010000152.1:0-3810 GCA_047516405.1 Candidatus Nitrosopumilus sp.
TATGAAGGTGTCTGCGTTTACGCTCTCAACCACCTTTACGTGGACTGCGTCAGGGCCAACTGCTCCGATGATTCTTGTCTCCTTGGTGGAGAATCCGACGCCGACCTCGCACCCGTCGGCTTTGAACCGCCAGCCGTACCCACCGCAGGCTCCCAACCGCACGCCTGCCTCGTCCTGTGCCAGCATTGTGTAATCCTCTGCTGACTTTTCACTGACCAGCTGTTTGCACTGCTGCATAAACTCCTCCTGCTCCATTTTGGAGGCGGACTTGTGCGGGACGGTTCTGGGCTTTACGTACGAGAATCCCATCCTACGCAGGAGCCCCCGTATTGTACGTGGCCTGCAATGTTTTTTCAGCTTTTTTGTGATGACCTCTGCGATCATGCGCAGGAGCCATGCCCCTTGCTCTAATCCGTGTTCGGTCGGTGGCTGGCGCAGTGTCTCCATGACAATCTCGATCTCCTCCGGTCCCAGTATGCCCCTTGCGCCCGGCGGCTTTCTGTCAGATATGTTGTCCAGTCCGCGCTCGTGCACCCTCCAAAGCCACTCCCGCACGGTAGAGTACGGCCGCATCAGCAGATCCCGTATCCTGCGTATGCTCGCGTTGATCTTCCTCTCGTAGCATGCTCTCAGGATGTCCCTTACCTTCCCCGGTGGGCAGGCCGCAATCATCTTCAGGAGGATCTGTGTGTTTGTATCGGGCAGGAAATCATTGCCTGTTGGAAGGGTACCGGATTTGCTCCACCCGCGTCCGTTTGAGATCCTCATGTGTATTTGTTATAGGAGAATCGATCAAAACCTTTCGGTTTGGACTGGCGTGACATCGTAGACGGCCAAAGTGAGCGGATCTTAATGGCCGGTACTATGCACACCAACTAAAGCCAAATGGAGTGATACGAACAGCCAACTCGCTCAAGAGAGACGGACATAATATAAGTCGCTACCGTGTATGCGACATAATGAAATCCAATGATCTGGTCGTCAACTCTCATGCAAAGTCAAGGAAGCGCAAGTGGATCAGATTCGAACGCCTACATTCGAATGCCATGTGACATACAGACTGGCACATAATGAAGGATCCATGCATGAAAGGTCTGAATTTAATCACATATCTTGATGATTCCTCCAGATGTGTTACAGGATCTGCATTGTTCAAAGAATCCACATCAGAGAACGCTGTAATTGCCCTCCGGCAAGCTATAGGCATGTTTGGCGTGCCTGCAACTATCTTATCTGACAGCGGCTCGTGTTTTGTTGGCAGGGGCAACTGCAAGAAGAGGACAGGCATATGGACACCGACACTCTTTGAGAACGAGCTATTGAATCTCAAAATAGGACTAATCAATTCAAGACCCTATCACCCACAGACCAACGGAAAACTAGAGAGATTTCACCGAACCATTGAGGAGGAAATATGGCACTACGATGGACTGGATGATTACGTCGAATACTACAACACTGACAGGATGCATTTTTCATTGGACATGAACAACTATGAGACGCCAATGATGGCGTTCCACAAAAGAAAGGCCACCGATGAGATAAGACATCAGAGTCTCCTATGGATGGAGGCTGATCTCAATGATTGACAGCCCTGACAAAAGCGACATGATTTTCGGATAATACATCAGATTGTCAGGAGCTGAAAATCTCAGGCGCGAACTGCCGTGATCTAGGGATTTATAGTGTGTTGTGCGTCAGGCGGATGGCATTGACTAATTTGTTAATAACGCATCTGAGATTTTTTCTGCCTTTCAGTGTGCGTATTTCTTGGCTTGTATCTTAGTTTTGTGCTACAGCAAAGAGTCTGGCCAAAAAGTCGCTGTAGTCGTACAAAGTTGCACCTGTCGGAGAATTGAAGATTTAGGTTTGACAAAAACAACGAACTTGTAATATTAAATACTCTTTCGGTGTAGACTTGTCGGAATCTGTGATCGTTTTGCATGTGACTATGAGAAACGCACATTCTCCGCTTTTAACTTACAATATCTAAAAAAATATTGTTTTTGATGTGTCTTTATTCATAAATTATGAGGATTTAAGAAAAAGTACAATTCCATCTACCGAATCCGACATCAGGGCAGCTCCTGACAACCTGACAGAGCAAAAAAAGATATGGAATTTTTTGGAACGCCATATGTTCGCCTAAAGTAAGATACCAACAAAGCGATCAGAGTGGATAGAATGATGATTAGGATGACAAGATGCTACTAGCCCATTGAACTGACTTGATCCTTACAAATAGCGGCGTTGCAACCGCATGTTGCATCACAGAGACAGGCAGATTGCATCTCGCAGTCACATTCCATGTCCATTGAGGCAGACGCTGCACATCCACATGCCGCGTCCTCATGTGTTGGAGTTGCTGTCGCAGTCGTTTCAGTACTACTATTAACAGTATCAGTTTGAGGCAGACTCTGAGATTCATCATAGACGCTTCGGGTCTGCTGGTAATCAGTGTCGTCTTTTAGATGTGCCTCACCTCTGTTGGTTTGGTAGCCGCCTGATGATGTGCTTGTTTGGTAGCCCACCAGATTGGCAGGATCAATTCCCTGCTGGCCTTTTGTCTCATTCTTCAGCGATCTGTTACTGAAAATGAAGAATGCAATTCCTGCAATAGCTGCCAGTCCTGCCATTCCATAGACTATCATGATTGGAAAGCCGCCAGTCGACGTTGTCGCATACCCTTCAGGCGATGTTGGTGTAACACCTATTATCTCAATGCCGTCAAGCTTATCCAAGGCGCCAAATCCAATGGTTGAGAGATTGGCTTGGTCTGATGACTGTACACTTCGTATATTATACGTCTTGTCAGCTACCACATCGGCCTCAAATATGCGTTCTACCTGTCTTCCTTCCCTGAGACTGCTCTCACCCATGGTCCAGCTAGACACCACAAATCCCGATATTGCATCGTCGAGTCCGAATGTTCCGGCATCTACATTGATTCCAGTTGGGTCAAACAGAAAGTGCCAGTTAGTTAATGGCTGCTCTGCAATAAAGTCTGCATTAATCAGCGGTATGCCAAGAACATTCTCAGCGTCTGTTCCTGCAAAA
This sequence comes from Candidatus Nitrosopumilus sp., assembly GCA_047516405.1. Taxonomy (GTDB): domain Archaea; phylum Thermoproteota; class Nitrososphaeria; order Nitrososphaerales; family Nitrosopumilaceae; genus Nitrosopumilus. The sequence continues at coordinate 3,058 of JAKZUU010000152.1, forward strand.
AAGTCATAAACCTCAGGCTCTTGAACCAGTAGAATGTTCAGAGGAATGTTAATCTCGATGCCGTCAATGTTAATCTCATCATTAGTGCTCAACGCCCTCCAGCCTAAATCAACTAGTGTTCGCTGACCGTCGCTAGTTATCACGTAATTGCCCAGTGTTCCATCCAAGAGAACCCGATAATCAATAGAAGTGCTGGTCTCTCGTGCTATGAGATTAAAGTCATAGGTAACGCTCAAGTCGGTGATTCTTGTACTGATCGTCTCACCTAATATTTTTTGATTTAGTTTTGACATCAGTTCCTGTACTCCAGGATTTGAAGAGTCGGCAGTTCCGGATATGTCCCAAGCTTTCCCACGTAACAGGTCATAAAGATCGCCGCCGTCAGGATATTCGATAAACACTGTTTTTTGATAATTTATAGAGAATTGAGACAGTTCATTGTTAGGATTAATCTGGGCGTTTAGCTGTGCCCCCCATACAGGAGTTACAGCAACAGCACTGCCAACAATTACCATACTTGCAATCAAGACCAACATGGTAGTACTGTTTGACACGTGTAAAATCAGTAAATTTCAGCTAATAAACTTTATCCTGACTGTTAGTTTGTTGCACAACCCACCACAGTTCTGATCTGATCGTGTAGCATCTCAGCTATACTTTCATCATGCCACTGAGATCACCCTCTGAGTTATATCTACGAACTGATTGTAGCGCTGGATCTTCAGCGCTATCTCTTGAATAATGTTATCCATT
>JAKZUU010000153.1:0-17274 GCA_047516405.1 Candidatus Nitrosopumilus sp.
CAGATTATGAAACTGCAACAGTCAGAGCAGAACCTTCAGGCAATCCTTAACCAGAAACAACACGTTGAGCTTGAGATGCTGGAGACGGAGAAAGCCCTTGAAGAGCTAAAGAAGGTTGCAGATGGTGATTCAGTGTTCAAACAGACAGGTCTTGTCATGATCAAGTCTGAAAAGCAGCCGTTAATTGACGAGCTGGATGAAAAGATAGAGATGGCCAAGACACGTATTGTGGTTCTCTCAAAACAGGAGACCCGCCTGCGTGAGAGTCTCAAGGAACAGGAGGCAAAGATAACTGCAATGATGAGGGGCAGCAATAACGCCCCTGGCAGCGGTACCGGTGCTACAAGTACACCTTCGCCAAACTTTCCGCCAAAACAGTCATCCTCAGACAACAACAACAACGGCAATCCTAGAAAATAACCCCTATATCTTCACACAAGATATTAACAATCCATTACAACAACATCCATGAAATCAAAAAACTCTCAAATCATTGTAGACAAAAGAGAGCAGAAAAGCGGGATACCGCATCTTCTCAAGTCAGTCGGCCTGAACATGACGATGACAACACTTCCAATCGGTGATTACATCATTGCGCAGGAGACCGTTGTCGAGAGAAAGAGCACCCGTGATCTTATGGCATCAATCCTTGACGGCAGGCTTTTGAGTCAATGCTCCAGACTAAAAGAGCACTTTGAGCATCCTGTCATTCTCATAGAAGGCAACGTCGATGAGGTGGACGACATTGTGGAGAACCCTTTGGTGTTTTATGGCGCAATCTCAACGATAGTCCTTGATTTTAAAATTCCTGTGATCCCAACCTCCAATGCAGACCATACTGCAAAGTTGCTGGCCTCGATGTGTCTGAGAAAGGATTTTCCGGCCGGACCGTATCTGAAAAAAATAAAAAAATCGCTTGACTTGGAGGGGCAGCAGCTCTCTGTTCTTTGCAGCCTGCCAGGAATCGGAGAAAAGTTTGCAGTCAGAATGCTTGCAGAGTTTGAAACCCTCTCAAACGTCTTTAATGCGACCATACCTGAACTAAAAAAGGTTGAAGGCCTAGGTGATGCGCGGGCAAAAAAACTAAAAGAGATACTGAACTTCAAGGTGCGCCGTACGCCAAAAACAAAAATCAAGGATTAAATGTCATACCCTCAAACCAGTTATCAATTCATGGCATCTCCGCTGGCATCTCCTGACTGGTTAAGGCAGCATCTCTCCGATGCAGACCTGGTTATTTTGGATGCCCGTCCAAAGACACTCTTTGTTTACGGGCATCTGCCTAGGGCACAGTCAGTCTCGATAGAACAGGTGATCAGGTTAGATGAATTCGGCTCGCATCTTGCAGCAGACAAGCAAACGGCGATCAATGTGTTTGGCAGTATGGGAATCAACGAATGCAAAACCGTCGTTGTTGTAGGCGACACTATGGACCCGTCAGCTGCAAGAATTGTGTGGACTCTGCTTTATTTTGGACATGGAAAGACTCTTCTGCTCGATGCCAACGCATCTGACCTGCAGGGACACGGATTTCAGCTGACGCGTCAGAGGCATGCTGTAACGCCTGCGACGTTTGTCCCCAAAGTGAATCCTGACATACACATTGATTACCTCACGCTAAGCGATAATCTGGAGAACCTTCAGATTTTGGATGCCCGCATGCCGCAGGAGTTTATGGGCGGCAGCATACCGAACTCAAAGCTTATTCCGTTCACAGATGGGGTTGACCATTTGCGGGTGAGGCTCTTTGAGGACAGAGAGTTCCTTGAGGACATGTTCCTGCAAAACGGCATATCAAAGGACAGGGAGACTGTGTGTTATTGCATGCATGGACACCGCGCATCAAACCTGTTCTTCCAGTTAAGGGTTGCAGGATTCAAGAGAGTGAGACTGTATGATGGCTCGTTTGTGCAGTGGAGTGGAAAGCAATCTTCTTCTTCTTCTTCTACCTAATAATGCCGCCAACACTGCTAGCCCTTGACGAGCTTTCTCTTTAGACGGGTCCCGCATATCGTGCATTTGTTTGCAGCACCAACAGCACCGCCACCACCTTGGTCAACCCTGCACCCTGGACAGTAGTGAATCCATCTTCCGACATCCCTTATTCCTCCGGTCATGACAGGTGACACCTCCAACCCCATGTTCTTCATCACATTTGAGATTGCAAAATCATCTGTGACTGTCAGGCCCCTCATCTCCACACTCAAGGCAATAACTGAGATGTCCTGCCTTGAGAGCTGCGGATAATCCCCTGTACTCCTTGCTATCTTTATGGCATATTTTGTTGATTCCGAATCCGGCTCCCTTATCCTCAGTCTGTCCATCTCAAGCAGCATTCCCAGGGCATCATGGCTCTTCTTTATGTGTTTTATCTCGTTGTACACCATGGGTGTGGTGTAGTATTGGCTGTCCGTCGTTCCAAACGGCACCCCTGCATAAAATGCACTGGCATCCAGTACCTCTACTACTGCCTTAGAATCCAAGCTTGCTCATCTGTCGGAGTCCGCGCTTTTTTAACCGTATAAAGACTGCAGGTTTTTTGTATCTTTTAATCGTGATTGGCTCCTCATATCCCACCGACCTGACAACTTGTGCATCCATTGTGATGCTGCAGTCATGCGAACACGTTATCTCCACCTTTTCATCCGGAACAACCAGCGATGCCAGCCTATACACCGGTGCAACAGGTGTGATGATCAGTACATCCAAGCTCTCGTGCAGTATGGGGCCTCCAAACGAGAACGAGTGCCCTGTCGACCCGCTAGGTGTGGACACAATTGCCCCGTCCATCTTTTGCTTTACAACATCGTCTTGAAACTTTATCTTGATTTCTGCCGTTCTAGTCAGGTTCGTTCTTGTAATGTATATCTCGTTTAGCGCCGGTGGAAACTCTTCTCCTCCGCAGGATGCGAACACGCGTATTCTCTTGTCAAGAAAAAAGTTGTCCTGCTGTATCTGCTCTAATGCCACATCAATCTCGTCAATTGTAATCTCTGAGAGTATGCCTCTGTTTCCGCCCACATTGATTGTCAGAATCGGAGTCTCGTCTTCGAGGTATCTGAACGCCCTCAACGTTGTTCCATCGCCGCCCAAAGTGACGACCAAGTCAAGCTTCTCCCTTTTCAGTTCCTCCAGCCTCTCTATCTGCTGTGCCCCGTCAACTTCAATCGGTGATATGGTGAACACCTGCGCCTTTCTGGCCAAGAGTTTCTTTGTGACATCGATTGCAGCCTGCTCTGATGCCTTGGAACCTACCTTGCTTACCACTGCCACTTTTTGTAGTATCAACCCGTCTGTTCTTGGCAGCATTTACATAAAAATGATATTTTTTCTTCTTTTTTTGTAAAAACAGTAAAATATGAATGGCATCTAACCATATCCATGAGTAGTAGTAGTAGTTACGCCCACCCCGAAGTACTTGTCGACACCGCATGGGTATCGCAGAATCCACTAAGTGAGCGCAGAAGACTTGTGGAGGTCGACTATGATCCTGTAGGTGGATATCAAAAGGGCCACATCAACGGTGCCACCCTTATCTGGTGGAAGCGTGACATCAACGACCCTCTCAGGCGTGATATAATCAGCAAAAAAGAGTTTGAGGCGCTGATGTCCCGGAACGGAATAACGCCTGACACCGAGGTCGTACTGTACGGTGACTTTAACAACTGGTTTGCAGCATTTGTTTTTTGGGTCTTTAAAATTTACGGGCATCAGGACATCAAGATTATGAACGGTGGAAGGACGAAATGGGAGCTGGAGGGCAGGGACTACACAGTTGATGAGCCCCAAATCACACCTGCAACCTATGCTGCACAGCCTCCAAACGAGGGGCTGCGTGCATATCTGTCCGATGTCAGCCGCGCACTGCACAAGGACGACTCTGTAATGGTTGATGTAAGGTCCCCTGCAGAGTTTACCGGCCAGATTACCGCACCTCCAGAGTATCCAATGGAGCACGCACAGCGCGGAGGCCATATCCCCGGTGCAAACAACATTCCCTGGGCAACTGCCGTAAACGGGGAGGATGGCACGTTTAAGACCGTGGAGGAGCTCAAAAAAAATTATGAGGCCTGCGGCGTGACACCGGACAAGGACGTCATCTGTTACTGCAGAATCGGCGAGAGGTCCTCGCACAGCTGGTTTGTCCTAAAGTACCTTCTTGGCTACAGGCGTGTCAGAAACTACGACGGTTCATGGACTGAGTGGGGCAACATGATAGGAAACCCTGTGGAGCGTTAAGAGCCGTTGCTATCCAATGATAATAATAATAATAATAATAATAATGATGATAGCCTTCCAGTACTGCAAAAGGGCACATTCTATGTTATCTTTGATGGCTCCTCTGATATCGTACTGGTCGATATGACAAAACGTGGCCTTCAAACAAAGGAGAGATCAACTGATGAGAATCTGGGCGTTCCGGCAGACAAGGGCATCATACATGACATGGACGGCATCGGCAGGCCCGTTCCAATACGGTGGTACTTTTCCAAATCGTCGTTTGGCCTCTCTGAGGTATCTGTGTATGCAGACATTATGGAGCAAAAGTACGTCAAACTTCGTGAATTAACATGTCCTGACTGACACCGACAACCTTTTTAAATATAATAAAACTATCAATAACAGATGTCCTTACTTCTAAAAGATAGGGTCTGGTCTATGGAGGCACCTACTGTAAAACGTGGCGTGTATCCGTTGCACGGATTCAAGCTTGGGCTGTACAGGTTGCCAATAAAGCTCGAGGATCCCATGGAACTCAGATCAGTTCATGACGGTCTTAAAAAATCATTTGAGATGGACATGTATGCAGACAGAATCTTTGCAACGTACAGATGGAGAGAGCAGAACAGCAACGACCCTGACGCAAAAGGGTACGAAGAGGTTGACCTGTCCATTACAGTAGAGATTGTAACAGGCGAGGTTGTAGATATAATTTATCAGATATTTCCCATAGAAAAGTTCGGTGATCCAAACTGGGTCAGGGACTATAGAAAAAAGGCTGACCATTTTGCAAAGATGGTCATTGACACTATTTTGCGCAACACCATACTTGCAGACAAGATGATATCATATCTGGTAAAGTCAGAGAAGATATCCGAGGTGGCAGCCATACAAAAATTGGAGGAACTCACTCCGCTGGCAAAGATTGTCCTTGGCGCAAAGCCGAAGATGCTTGAGGCATCAGAGGATGACGAGGATGCAGAAGACGACGGCGATGCACTGGAGATTCCAGACGGCGCAAAGCCGGGGCCAATAGATATCGAGTTCAAGTCAAAGATAAAACCCTCATCGCCGTTTGATACAGCAGGGTATACCATAAAGACATGGGGGCGCAAGGGGACCAACAACGGCATTATGGGCATCTGGGGGGAGTTTGTATCTGTGGACTATGACATATGTATTGCAGACGGCGGATGCCTAGAGGCCTGTCCGGTTGCAGTCTACGAGTGGTTCGATACGCCCGGAAATCCAGGCTCTGAGAAGAAGCCGCTGATGTCAAAAGAGCCTGACTGCATATTCTGTCTTGCATGCGAGGGCGTCTGTCCTCCGCAGGCAATAAAAATTTACGAGCAAAAATAGATTCAACTATAAATAGCTACTAACAAATCTCAGACTAGGGCATGGCAGGTAATCCTTTTACGCAGTTTGTCTTTGACTTGTTTATTCTGTCCGCAATTTTTATCACCGCATACACATGCAACTTTTACTATCTTGCATTTCTCTCCATAAAGAGAAAGGAGACGCACCCAATCACCGACTGGGGCACGCCCACCGTTACAATACAGCTGCCGATATACAACGAAAAATATGTTGCAAAGAGACTCGTTGATGCCGTGTGTAACCTGGACTATCCAAAAGACAAGATGCGGATAATGGTCTGCGATGATTCAAACGATGACACGGTCCAGCTGCTAGATGCGGCAGTCAACGACTACAAAAAGCTGGGATTTCAAATTGAGCACATCCGGCGCGGAACAAGAAAGGGGTACAAGGCAGGCGCGCTAAAGCATGCGATGCAGACAACGGACACGGAGCTTGTCGCAATCTTTGATGCCGACTTTATACCCCCTGACTGGTTTCTTAGGAGGGCCATCCCGCATTTTTCAAACTCAAAGATTGGCCTTGTCCAGTGCAGATGGGGGCATGTAAATGAGAACTATTCCACCATTACACAGGTCCAGGCACTAAGCCTTGACTTTCACTTTCTAATAGAGCAAAAGGCAAAGAGCAACTCTGACCTGTTTATGAACTTCAACGGCACCGCGGGAATCTGGAGACGTGACTGCGTCGTAGATGCTGGAGGCTGGCACATTGCAACGCTCGTTGAGGATCTTGACCTGAGCTACAGGGCCCAGATGAAGGGATGGAAGTGTGTATTTCTGTCTGACATAGTGGTGGATGCAGAGCTGCCTGCGCAGATGAACGCTGCCAAGCGGCAGCAGTTTCGCTGGGCAAAGGGCTCGATTCAGTGTGCGATAAAGCTGCTCAGCGACATTATCGTAAAACGCAAGGTCACAGTCGAGGCAAAGATTCAGGCATTCATACAGCTTACACGCCATATCGTCTATCCCCTAATACTGATACAGTTTCTGTCGCTGCCTGTCTTGCTTGCAGGCCAGGTAAACCTGTATGTGGTAAGCTTTCTTCCGCTGATAACTATTGCCACATACCTTGCAATGGGCCCCGGCGCGTACATCCTTATCATACAGAGCATGTACCAAAAATCATGGAAGTCAAAGGCCTCTTTGCTTCCGGCGCTGCTTGTGTACAATGCAGGCATGTCAGTAAACAATACCGTTGCAGTCTTTGATGCAATCTTTGGCAAAAAAAACGAGTTTCTCAGAACACCAAAGTACGGCATCATCACAAAAGACGATGGCTGGAAGAACAAGGCGTACAACCTGCCGTTTACACAGACAACACTTTTGGAGATATTTTTTGGAGTCTACGGAATAATCGGCATAATGGTTGCCATATACTCAAACAATCCCGTCTTTGTCCCGATAATCGGTCTGCAGACTGTTGGATTTTTCTATATTGCGTATATGAGCCTCTCGCATACGCAATTTCAAAGAAATAAATCAAGTGGTGGCAGGATAATTACTAGAAAAGAAAAGATGGCAAATACCGTATACAAACTTTCAATGATAGGAATTCTGGGGATCATCATATTTGGCAGCTATATGGCATTTGCAGGATACCACGATGACATTTATCCTCTTGACAGAATCAGGGGAAATCTTGACGGCGTTGTGGCATCCTCTGACCCAGTCATAATTCGCGCTCATCTCAACAGCATCCAGTCTGACCTCGGCATTGTAATGGAGAATCTGCCTGCCATCACCGATTCAAGCGGCAGGGTTGTATCCAAGAACCCTGTCTGGATATTTAGCACCGAATCTACAAATTTTCTTAGGATACAAAACGATATTGATTCCATGTATGTGGGGGCCAATGAAGTCGAGTCTCTCTCAAAAGACAACTCTGCGTACCACGTTGCACTGCTTGACATCCACTCAAGGGCATCTGCCATAAAGCTCAACGTCATGGATGCCACACCCTACATGTATGTCAGCGTATCGAATATAATATTCAGTGTGATCTGGATATCTGCCATCATTGGAATCTTTACCGTGCTAAAGAGGAGAAAGGACAAGCTCAAAGAGATAGAGGGTGAGTGAGATCACGTGTACTGCGGCACGACGACTAAATTTTGTTTGTAGCATCTTGCATCTGTCAGTTGTTATCCCCTGACACCGTTTTCTGACCCCTGCAAAGATTTGAGACTGCACTGATCCCTTTTTGTAGTGTCTTGTCCAACTGATGACATCATTTTTTGGCAGGTCGTCTGTCTGACAAATGTCTTTTTTGCAGGCGTTACTGCAGATTTTTTATTTTTTTTAGATGTTCTCACGCATCCTGAATTTATGAACAAGCTGATAAAAAATTCGATTCACAATGAAATGACATGAAATAAAATGAAATGAAATAAAATAAAATAAAATAAAATAAAAGTACTGGGTTTACCTGTTTACAACTATTGGGTCGTGCAACAGCTCATGCATAGTCTTTTGAACTATGCCTTCTTTGGACTCTATGAATCCTCTTGGGCAATACTCACATTGTATCATATAATACGGTACAGTACGGTACTATTTAAAGTTAAACTGGTGGGCAAACTGTAACATTCTGGCGATCCAAAACATCTTGTAACAAGTAATACCCAGGATTGTAAAAAATGAGGGAAACCTTCTGCGGAAGGAAAAGCCTCATACTGATAATTCTCTGGCATCCTCTTCTCTACAGTGGAACCGGGATGTCCTCCTTGCCAGATCTGCCCAGCGACGTAAAAACTCGTGGAATCTTTCTAAAAGATCTACACGAATATGGCACGCCACAAAAAAGCAGATCCCATATCCTGACACGTTTGGACACCTCGTTACAGGTCATGTAGTGTCACTGACTGCGTGCCGGGCAGGTGTTCCGGATGCCACACAGGTGATGCTATCATATAGGCTGCTACTGTTTCATGTAAACCCTGAAGATTTACGGGCTGATTTTCCCATCAAAGGAAAACTTGGCACACAATCCAATATTAAAAATTTCAACCCGCACTTGGAATGCCAGGCAATTTGGCTGCCCTCAAGTTTACCATACAGGTAACATCCCAGTACAGGTACAAGCAAGTGGGATCTTTTTGCATGCCAAGTCTGGATTCAAACCCGATCAGTGTTTTGCAGAAGAACCGGATTACCTATATTTAATTAAAACTATTCTGTCTAACTTTGATTGGCAACATCTGATTTATCCATATTAAACAGTCAATTTATATGATAATGATTATTGTTCCAAACATGGTCGCAGAAGGCAGAATTGTCTGGGTAAGCGGTCCTGCTGTAAGAGCAGACGGTATGTCTGATGCAAAGATGTATGAGACTGTATCTGTAGGCAATTCAAAATTAATAGGCGAGGTTATCCGATTAACTGGAGATGTAGCATTTATACAGGTTTACGAGTCAACAAGCGGCCTCAAACCAGGCGAGCCCGTAGTAGGCACTGGAAACCCTCTCAGTGTTATGTTGGGACCTGGTATCATAGGGCAGATATATGATGGGATTCAAAGACCTCTCAAAGACCTCTCAAAGGCATCAGGCTCATTTATTGGCAGGGGTATTGTTACTACACCGATCAACATGACTAAAAAATATCACTTTGTCCCTACAGTAAGTAACGGAGGTGAGGTGGTTGCAGGAAATGTAATCGGAACCGTTCAGGAGACGGATCTTATAGAACACTCCATCATGGTTCCGCCGGATCATAAAGGTGGAAAGATTGCAAATATTGTATCAGAGGGAGATTATGATCTAGAAACAGTCATTGCAACTGTTCAAAAAGACGGACAGTCTGTTCCTCTCAAGATGTATCATAAATGGCCTGTTAGAAAACCACGCCCATATCAGAACAGATACGATCCGACTGTTCCCCTGCTAACTGGGCAGCGTGTTATTGATACGTTCTTCCCGATAGCGAAAGGAGGTACAGGCTCAATTCCTGGAGCTTTTGGAACAGGAAAGACTGTAACACTGCACCAAATTGCAAAATGGGCCGACTCTCAAGTTGTTGTTTACATTGGTTGTGGTGAGCGAGGAAACGAGATGACTGAAGTGTTGGTTGAATTCCCACATCTCAAGGATCCGCGTAGTGGAAAACCATTAATGGATAGAACCGTTCTTGTTGCAAACACTAGTAACATGCCAGTGGCTGCCAGAGAAGCAAGTATCTATACCGGTGTAACAATTGCAGAGTATTATCGAGATATGGGCAAAGACGTTGTATTGGTGGCTGATTCTACAAGCAGATGGGCCGAATCACTCAGAGAGATGAGTGGCAGACTCGAGGAGATGCCTGCAGAAGAGGGTTATCCATCATATCTTGCATCAAGATTGGCTGAATTTTATGAAAGAGCAGGCCGTGTCAAGGCAATTGGCAGCCCAGACAGAAACGGTTCAGTCACTCTAATCGGTGCAGTGTCTCCATCCGGTGGCGACTTTACAGAACCGGTCACGACACATACAATGAGATTTATCAAAACTTTCTGGGCACTGGATGCAAACCTTGCGTATTCCAGGCACTACCCCTCCATCAATTGGATGAACAGTTATTCCGGTTATACAGATGATGTGTCGACATGGTGGCATGAAAACATCAATGAGTCATGGTCCAAGATAAGGCAGGAGATGTACAACATCCTGCAAAAGGAGGACTCTCTAAAGGAGATAGTCAAGTTGTTGGGACCTGAAGCCCTTCCTGACGAGGAGAAACTGGTGTTGGAAGTGGCAAGGATGATAAAGATAGGTCTCTTACAACAGAACTCTTTTGATGAAATTGACACGTACTGCTCTCCTGAAAAACAGTTCCGATTAATGAACATGCTGTTATCCTTTTATCACAAGGGGCAAGACGCGCTGAAAAACGGAGCGGAACTACAGGACATCAGGGCCTTGGGCGTCGTGTCATCGATGATAAAGGCCAGAATGACCATACCTGACAGTTCACTGGATGAGCTTGACAAGTTGAATGCTGATATTGACAAGCAGTTTGGAACACTCAAGTTACATGCCTGATACTTTTTGAGGCATAAATCTTCCAGAAGGGTTGTTGACGGATTTGAGTGTGTTATGTGCCATGATGGAAGATTTGGGTCATCAAAATAAAAAATCTCTTAGAATCGACTGTGGCAGTTTTTACAAGATTGCGTTCTATTGTTAAATGACTTGGCTATTTTAGAATATTATGTTTGGGGATGTCAAATTCTTCTGCAAAATCAGTTGATCGGGTTTGAATCCTGGCTTTGGGCATCATGTAAAAAGATCCCATTTTTTGTACTAGGTCTGGGCTGCTACTCCGTACGGTAAACTTGAAGGCAGTCACTTGTTACAGGCTGTTTTAGGTTTTACCAGAATGTTACAGTTCATTGGTAGAGTGCAGTCAGATACCCCAAGGTTACGCCTCTTCATCTCTCTTCAGTCAACCTGTTTGATCATCATCCTGCACAGTTACGAGAATCTAGCATGTCTCATGTGGCCGCACATGTGAAATATCTAAATTGACTCACCTGTATTGGATCGTGCGGATATTTAGAAGTGGTGTAACGCTGTCTGTACCCCGCTACCGGACTTTGTTTTTAAAGTACTGACTTGTTTTTGCTGTCTGATTCGTCAGTCAATCTGTGTCTCTGAGCATTGAAATTTTGCTGTGTCAAGTTCGGTGTGCGGTCATGCGACACTGCAATCTACAAAAACTCTTAAAAGTGTCTTGGGCAACTTGGCCTGTCACATCCTTGTGCCTAGTAAAAGGATTAATAGCATATTGCCAAACAATTATTGATTGAATCAAGGTACGATGCTTGATTGGCTCAAACAGTTGAATCTTGATCACACTGTGTTATCAGAACCACCTCCAAGCTATGAATACGCCGTGGCCATCAAAAAAAGTCACGTAATAATTCTCCGTCACAAGAATACACGAATTGTTGAAATGCAGTATACGCCTAAATTTAACGACGATATAACCAAAAAGTTCTTTGGCTTCAATAAGATATCTAGAAACGAGATAGTATGTGATCTAAGAAAGTTGTTGCTTGGCTTGAATGTCAGACACAACATATTGATAAATGACGGCCAGCAGTTCTTTGGTTTTTCATTAATGGTCTACTTTTCTGATACTCCATCAAAGACTGATTTACTTGACATACACCAGCGTATACTTGAAATTGGTGATCTTGTAGGCCAGAATATAACTACTTTCATGGATCGTACACTTGCAAACTCACACACATGATCGCAGAAAAATTATCCAACCGAAAATATTCCGATACCAGATTTATGTACTTGAATGTGCTCTAAATGAATACTGCTATGAACAGGCCTGTACGTGCAAAGATTTAAACTCACAGGAAGACAAACACAGACATGAAATATTTTATGGCAATGGTGGTTGCATGACTGCAAGCACACAATCTGTGTTCTCTGGCGATAAACTCATCTTTGTAGAACCTGAATCGGTATATTCGCTAGCAGGTAAAAAACCTGTGATCAAGCTGATATGCGATATCTCAACACCTGCTACCTTGGTGCAAGACATGTCCCACGTAAATAAAACGATGTCAAAAGATGATGACCAAAGAACATCTAGATATTATTCACTAGACACAATCCGCATTAACACAAACAGGAACACGAGTGGCAGCATCCGATATTTTGTTGATAAACACGAGCATCCAAAAAACCAAAATAGGGACTGGGATCCAATAGATGGACTTACCGGCATGCTCTCTGACTGTGCGGCAAGCAAAGAGGTGCTGGAAACACTTGATGAACTACGAGATCGTTTCAGACAATGAGAGGGTGTACTTTGACACCTCTATGTGGGTTGCCAACATTCTTGGCGATGTTCCACATAACAAAGGGTTTGAGTTTGCACATGACAAGTTCAAAGAACTGCAAAACAACGCTTTCCACGTCTATGTGAGCGACTTGGTGTTAATGGAGTGTGTGGAGGCAATTAAAAAGAGGGTGGCAGATCATGCTGATGGAAATCCTGATACCGGAATGTCTACAGACTGCTTACAAGAGGAGATTGAGAAGAAAGTAGTGTATTTTTACCAAGAAATAGAAAAGTCTCAACATAAAGGCATGATTACAGTGGAGAATCCTCATGGTAGTGTATAGATTGGTTTCTTCAAAAGTCACACTACCTGAGTGGCCAAACTCAGGATAACGCACTGCAGTATAGGGAGAAAAACAAAAAATACTGGTATCGAGGAACAGGATTCATCGATTTTCAACATGCCATCATAGCTGCCAGTCTCATGTGTCCGTCTTTACAGTACAGATAAAGGATTCATGCGACTGGAATCGATGCCAGAGTTTGAGACACTGACTGTTGTAACGCCGCCGATCTGACTCTTCTGTACGTATCTTACCAACGCGTGTCTGCATGCATTTTTAACAGCTGTCTTGCTTGGCCTTGTTTGCACAACGCTTGTCCATAAACCACATAATCTCTAACGTAAAAGATAAAATGGTCGCTGTACTGAAGATGCAAGATGTCTTCTGATGAACTGCAGCGATTACTGGACAGGGTGCATGAGGGCATCACAACCATTGATTTTGACGGCAGTCCCACCCCGTGCATTATGCTGGAAGGCAGGAGATACGATGAGATGCTGGCAAAGATCGCAGGAGAGCCGCTGGCAGTCAACACCGATTTGAACATCCTGCAAGACGGGCTGGGCAATGCATTCGTTGAAGTCAATCTGACATTCTCTAAAGGCAACATTGCAGAGACATTTCTCATAAACGCAAAGACAGACCACTCTTTTTTTGAATCCCTTGCAGAGACATCAATGCTTGCAATCTCTTCTCCAAAATCCCAATACGGCAAGGACAACGTGTTTATGATTCAACTGCCAAACAGGCAGAAGGCGTACGATGCCTTGGAGATTATTCGTAAAGCGCTGTTGGTTTGAAGATATTAGTTAATAATGCAGTTACCGGGATTTGAACCCGGGTCACGTACTTGGCAAGCACGAGTACTAACCAGACTGTACTATAACTGCAACAATAATAGGGGGCTGAATTTGTATATTAAAAGATATTTAATCATCCTGAACTGTGATACTTGCTACCATTTCTCTCCATTATGCAGTTTCACGACTTGTATCCCAAATACTGGCTGTCTATTAGTGTGAAAGCAGAGCCTGTCTTTCATTGAGGTCTTTCTGTCATGTCCTCAATCTGGTCTTTCTGTCATGTCCTCAATCTGGTCCTTTTGATGCTGGTTGCCAAAAAAAAACCTTGGATGCCAAGAGACCCGGCGTCTACTGTCGCCATCTCCGTTATGTGACTTTTGTCTCTCTTTTGTCTCTCTTTTGATACTATCTCCTCCTCCTCTCTCGTTTGAAATCCTTTGTCGTGTTGCAGTCTTGCATATGCAGCAGCAGTAGCAACAGCAACAGCAACAGATATGCATGCCACAATCTGGTCAATAATGGCAGATCAGCCATCTGCCAAAACACCAGACGATAAATTAAACTGTTTTAACCATGCTACACAAAATAGATTATGGATGAAATTCTTTTAAAAAAGATGGAGCAAAAGATTCAGGATGTCATATCCAACAAAGACGAGATCAAAGAATTGGCCCAACTGTTCTCAGGCATTGACAACTCGAGATCATTTGCTTTGGGCATTGCCGTAGGGAGACTCTATAATGCATTTTACTACCAATCCAAAAGAATTCTGCATCGGGAACCCACAAAACAGGATTTTGAAGAATTTTTAGAGTTTCTTAAAAGCAGGCAGCCTGACATCGACGGCCTAGGGTGAGGCTTTGTTCCAGTCAATCACTTTGATTAACGGCGTACCTGGCAGCTTTACACATGCCCCGTGCAGTGCCTTTTTTGCCGCCTGTAGATGGGCATCTCCGTTCACATACAACTCCATTATGCATTGGCCCGCCCTGACTCTTGCACCCAGACTGGTAGCCTTGCCCCATGATCTTCGCATCCCTTCTGAGACCCTGTCTGCACCTGCGGTGGCAATCTGTTTGTTCTCTCTGAGAAGGTTGTGTGGATAAATACGCAGTCTGGTGTAATAGCCTGTCTCGCCTGTTGTCTTTTCAAGCGTCTTGTTTGCAGCCAGCCTAGTCGACTCGATTGCCATGTGTCGTATCTGTATCTTTTCATTTAGCAGCAGCTGGACGCAGTACTGGTATATTCCTCTCTTTCCACCTTGAAATTTTGCAATCTTTATCTGCGGCTTGCCCTTGATGTACTCTTTTCTTGTAAAGACCTGACCCCTTCCGCTCCTATAGTTTGCGCCATGCATGATAATGACAGGACATACTGCCCATATTTTAACGGTTAGCCGTGCCGCAAATCTTCTAATATATATTGAAATTCATTGTCTTCTTTACATTATGGACGAGACTCCCCTAGCTTATGGCAAACTAATCTCAAACCAGACATGTATTGCAGACAAGGCACTGGTTCACGAGTTGGAGCAAAAGGGGTTTGGCAGTACGCAAAAAGAGGGACTGTTCCTTGAGTCCTTTGAGACGCTGTATCTGCTGTACAACAACAAGCTGATACTGCAAAAAAACAAGAGAACAATCGACTTTAACTCCTTTATCAGTCTCTGTCAAAAGACTGACCCTGACATCCTCACCAAATTTCTGATATACCGTGATCTGCGAAATCGCGGATACGTTGCAAAAGACGGCTTTGGATTCGGTTCTGATTTCAGAGTCTATGAACGGGGACAATACGGTGAAAAGGGGGCAAAGTTTCTTGTATTTGGTCTAAATGAGGGACAGCAAGAAAAGATGGGCAACCTGCAAAAAAAGATCGAGGAGATAACCCAGATGGGAAAAGAGCCCATAATTGCAGTAATTGAGCGTAGGGGTGAGATAATTTACTATAAGATTAACAGGATAAACTTTCGTGAGAACAAGTCTGAATTTGACAAAGAACCATTTGAGATCTGACTCTTTGAACAAGTTGGAAGCAGATTTTCTTGATGTGTGCGTGTTTGTATTGTCATGCACTGAATATGGAGAAAGCTTTCAATTTTTTCTGATATCCGGACAAATCGTACAGATTTGTTTCACTACTTGTATTAATTAGAAGAACCATATCGTCAGATGATGAGGATTTTCAAACAAGATGTATGGCAAGGAGTTTAAAACAATTGGATGTCATCCAAAAAAATGTTAAAGCCAAACAGACAGGTGGCTACTGTAAAAGCCAAAGACATCAATGATTTCTAAAATGCAACAGACCGAAAAATATCTTCAATTCAGGAATCTCTTGAAGAGTTGCATAAATCTTGACTCGATGGATTCCAGACCGGCGTCCTTTATCTTCAAAACAATTCGGTAGGTCAGACTCTAAAACACAAAAGATGGACAAGCGTTCAGTATCATAGTTGTTTGCCTCTTAAAATCTTGCACGGCTTGGAATATGCAAAAAATGTATGTATAGTACCGACCATGACATCTAAAATCAATTAATTCCAATTTATATGATGTCTTGACATATCCGAACATGACTCTTAGGATTTGCGTCATATTTGGCAAATAATGGCATGATAAATATTGCAAATCTAAAAGACAACAGCTGTGAGGGTTTTGAAAACAGACTAAAGACCCAAAAACATGTGTGCCTTGCAAAATATTTTGGATTGGATCTAAGTTATATGTATAGCATACATCTGCACGGTCCATACTTGCGTGCACTGACAACAGATTACTGTAACCTAGATGTTGCAACCGTGGCATCCGCATCTGCACCAACTGTGCTGAAAAAGGATGAATTTCTATCTGCATTAAAGGGCAGGGGTGCTGACTGGCTGGAAATTGCAGCCACAGTCATACATGAAAAAAAAACTTGACAGGAATATCCTGCCAAAGCCTGTGCGTGATGAACTGTGATCATACACAGGTTCATCGATTCAGTTTATCATGACTTGACAGATCTTGGTCTATTAGACACTATCTAACACATGCGTCCTGACCAAGTTTTACTTCCAAAGTAAAATCCACGCAGGTGATTCTTAGATTACAACGCACTTGAGACTCGGCATCTCTGGCATGTGAATCTACTTGAGGCGTTGATGAGTAACAATGCTCCCATCGGGATTTGAACCCGAGTCTTTGGCTTGAGAAGCCAAAATGCTTAACCGGACTACACTATAGGAGCCTGATGAAAAGAAGATTAAATCTTAATTTAAAGGAAATGCTTGTCATAAAATTTCACCGTTTTTAGCATCTAGACGGCACTGGCCTGATACCTGTAGCAGCACCGAACAAACTATTTTCAGTGGGCAAGATCAGATGTGACACAGACCGGGTACGGCAACTTGTTGTACCATGAGTGACGGATTCTCAAAACTCATCTCTTTTTGCCAAACCGTGCTCCGTATCACTACGCAACAAAATTCTCTAAAAATATCACGGCATGTTCTACTACTATTATTATTATTATTATTATTACTGCTACTATCGCACTCAGCATTACATTAGAAGCTATGCGTAATCGACTTTACTGCCAGAAATAGACGATTGCGTCCCACCCCTACACATATTCTGGCTTGTGTAATCTCTCTGTACACAAGATGTATTATCAGAAGCAATATCGGCGTATCGTGTGTGTTGGCCCCAAAACATCTTGGATATGTGGGGATTCGGCAGCTTTAATAGCAATTGTACCGT
>JAKZUU010000154.1:0-7063 GCA_047516405.1 Candidatus Nitrosopumilus sp.
CAGCATTCTCAAGACTGTAATGACGTTGGGCCCTGTTGACAGGGGTATCTTTGCACACTTTAACGCATCATACAAGACCTTGAATTCTTTTTTTTTGTAACGTTGCCTTGTAAATTCCATTCATTTTTCTGGTTTGGCATGCTAACCGGCCAAATTTTGATCTTTTAGCCCCCCCCCCCATATATCAAAAAATTACGTGTGTCAGCTTGTAAAATTATGCGCAAAAAACTGCTTAGAGGGTACATTTTCAACTTCTGACATGGAACAAAGGAGTTTAAAGAATTTGTAAAAGAGAACAGTCACAGGCTGCAGATAATGTATCTTCCTGCAGGGTATCCTGAACTTGACGCAATTGAAGAGTGCTGGCATCAGTTAAAGATTCAGCCTTTCACGTATGATTATCACGAACATGTAAGTGGACGCGCACGAGCGACAATGAAATATCTAAGAACTGCTGTATTCAGTTGGAATATTGAACAATACCTTTTCAGAAAACCAATTGCAGAGACTTTCTGATGTCACTCTCATATGTGATTTGCACTGCCACTCATGCAGCAACACGGTTCTAATTTGCAGGTAACTGTCATGTCTTTGTCCCAAGATGTACAGCTTTGATTTGAGATGTTTTGAGAGGTTCGGACATGCAGACTTGTGCAGCTGCAAAACAAGGCACGGATCTTTGATTTACAAAGCCATTTTAAATATGGTGCCAAGATTCCTGTCTGCCATAAAGCCAGGATCCCTGTTTTGAAGATTAATCTTTTGCGAGAGCCGCCGGATTGCATAGACTGCGATCTTGTAAAACAAGGACCATGCACAGCTGTTCTGATTTGAATTATAAACTCTCAACAGCAGGGCAAAGAGCCATTTTTCACGGGGATAATGCTCTGCAACATACTCCATAATGTACTCTTTTGAGTTGTCAATCTTGTATTTGAGGTGATCGAGTGTCTCAGATTGTAGTGCATACCCCGTATGTGTGATCTCGGTTCTGCCCTTTCCCATGGCATGCAAGATATCATCAATGTCATTCCCAGAGTCGATAACGTTGATGCACCTGCCCAGAGTCGACAATACATGCGAGTCGCTGCCTGCAACCCGGACCATCCCGTTGTCACATGCAAATTGTACGGCGCGTGCGTTTGAAAAGACATCAACGTTGTTGCTGTTAAAGATCTCGATCATGTCACATTTTTTGGCATTCTCACGCAACCCGTTGATCAGACTGAACGGATGGGGTGCAGACGAGATGGCGCCCTGATCCCTTATGGCGTCCAAGACATCCTCAAAAGGCATTCGGGGGGCAATGACATCGTGTATGCCGTATGCCAAAATATGCTCGCCAAGATTAGTGGTAATCTCTTCTGCTGCAAAGACACCTATGTCTTTGAATTTTTCATGATCGTTTTTGTACTCCAGCATCTGCCTGTATCCATCAAGTGTATTGTGATTTGTGACAAAGACTGCATCAAGGCCATGCCTGCGGGAGCACTCGAGCTGGTCACGGATTGATACACTGCAGTCATGTTGCGGTTCCTTGGCACCCAGATGAAAGTTTGAAAAAGAGTTGTGGCAGTGCAGTTCGGCATTGAGGGGCATGTTACTAGTATGCCTTTTTAGATTATAACCTTATTGAAAAAAAATTAGATCCAGTTACCTAAAGAGATCCGTATCCTCATCCCGAATCAGCTCATCGATTGTGCCAGAGCCGTCACCTTTGAGTGTGAAGCTGTGATCGCGGATGATTGCAACAGGACACCCCAGAGATTTCCCCATTACCGGCTCTGCAGCAGATGATAACTCGTCTGCAGTTGCAATTGCAGTAACACGCAGCGTTCTTTGAAAAGAGTCAACGCTTCCTGCATAATCCAAGATAGGGGCAAGCCCTGAGACCCCGATTGCGTGATTGGTCTGGCCGTTTCTAAAAGGGCGTCCAAAGGTATCAGATACTATTACTGCCACACTTTTAGAGGTATACTCCAAAATCTTGTCCCTGATTCCCTGTGCAGATGCATCAGAGTTTACAGGCAGCAGTGCGGCATATCCCTGGGCAATGTTGCTCTCATCAATTCCAGCATTGGCACAGACAAACCCGTGGTTTGTCTGGACTATCAGGACACCGTCGTACATTCGAATGATCCGTTTTGATTCAGAGAGAATCAACTCTATTATTCTGGGATCTCGCCTGTATTGGGAACTGATTCCCTGTGCCAGCAGGGAAGGCTTTACAGTAGAGAGATCAACTAGACGACCCTCTTGTTTTGAGATGATTTTTTGTGCAACAACTATGATATCGCCGTCGTGTATCTTCTGCGTCTTTATGATGATCTCTGCGATATCATCAGAGGGCGTGATCTCCTTTTCTATGTAAAGTGGAATGATTTGCAAGTATAACATGTTGATATATGGCGGACTAAAAAATTGTTATGTAGTGTCCAGTTTCAGGTTATAGTGCTTGTTGATGATGTCCAGAATTTTTGAGAGATCCTTTACCTCCAAGGTGGTGGTGGCCATATCTTTGACTACATCCTGGGCACGATAGGCAATTCCAAGACCGCAGATATCAAACAACTTTACATCATTTGCGCCGTCTACAACACAGACAATGTCTTCTTTTTTCTCCCCCCATTCTGCGATCTTTATCCTCGCAGAGGTTGATTTGTCAGAATCAATGTTGATTTTAAGGCCGTCCAGCTTCCCATCCTTGAAGAGAAGCTCGTTTGAATAGACGTAATCAAGATCCAGCTCCTTTTTTAGCCTGTCCATCATTATTGTAAACCCGCCTGATATCGCCATAATTTTCCAACCGGCTGCCTTGAGTACTTTGCAAGCGTACTTTGCACCGGTCATAATTGGCAGTGCGTCTGAGACATCCTGGCATATCTTCTCGTCAATGCCATTCAGGGCAGCCACCCTGGTTCGCAGCCCCTCTTCCCAGTTAATCTTTCCCTGTATTCCCTGTTTTGTGATCTCCCAAATTTCATCCTCCTTGTGGAGTTTTTCTGCAAGAATTGGAAGATATTCCTCGTCGTACAAGACGCCCTCAACATCAAAAATTACCAGCAATTGTTTTCTGATTTGAGAAGAGATGCTAATTATATTAAAGTTGGGAGTAAGAAGAGCGCAGGGAATATCTTAACGGTGTTGAGGATTGCAGGGCTGCAGTTCAATCCGGTTTAATCAGGCAAGCGGCCGGAGTCGTAGGATAGGACTGAATTGAAACGAATTGAACAAATCAGGTTTAGCGCGATCGAATCATTTGTCAGACATGTTCTCTTGGATTAAAAACCGTACAAATGAAAATAATTGCAAGCGTGCTTGGATTTTAAAAACGCCAACTGTGCAGGATTTAGGAATCCGGATTTCTTTATCCTGCGACTGCTCGCTAATTGGTAAATACGTGATGATCAAGAAAGAATGTCAAGATGCACATCATGCTGCGCATCAACAGCTGCACAGGCAATCTAAAGCATGTGTAGGCCACAGCCACACTAGCAGACATAAGACATGCGGGCATGATGAAAGATTAATTTTTGAACTAGTAGCGTATACGCATCCAGCTAAAATGCATTAAAACTATTTGCCGTCTGTCAAGCTGCAGTCAGATTATTTGCCAAAACCCAAACGATTGAAAGTATCATCATATATAGTTATTTTTTGAGGCATACAAATCCGGCAGAATCGTTAATAATAAATCACTGTCACGTCTAAGGAGAACATGGGCGAACTGGAATTTAAATACGAGGTTAAAGTGCAGGAGAGGGAAGGAGCTCAGAGACTTCCAAACGAGATTAAAGAAGAATTAAGAACCTCAGGAATGATGGATGAGAAAGGGAAACTGAAGCTAAAGGGGGTCAGTCCAAAGATGCTCAAGAAGATGAAGCAGGAGTATGTTGAGTGCCCCGTACTGGAGGGGAAGGTTCATTTTATCCAGTGTTTTGTGTGTCCAAATTTTCAGAGCAGGGTAATGGGCAAGGTACTGTGCAGGGGAGACCCGATAGCATCAAAGACGGACAATATCGAGTATAAATTCAAGGTTGAAGTCAAGATAAGCGAAGAGAAGCAAAAGATCTCAGCGAAACTCAAAGAAAGATTAAACGTGCTGGGAATGATAGATGATGAAAAAAAGATACAGATGAATGGAGTCAGCCGGATTATGCTCAAGGATATGAAGCAAGAGTATGTTGAGTGTCCAGTACTGGAGGAGAAGATCCAGCACATTGAATGTTCCATCTGCCCAAACTTCCAAGGCAACGTCATGGGCAGGGTGCTCTGCAAGGGAGAGCCAATAACGGCACCGAAGACATAAAAAGCGGCCAAGGCAGACAAGAAGAGAAAATAACATCAAAAACAGAAAAAATATAGCGGCAGCATAAACCAAAAAAAAAATATTGTCAAACTGTACACCGAGTCCGGTGTCGGCATCTGAAAATATCACCCTCGAAAAACTCTTTAATCAAATTAATTCATCAGATGATATCTTGATCAAGGAGGATGTAGGGATTACCGTAGCAAAGAAAGAGGATTTTAGCGAGTGGTACACACAAGTGGTTCTAAAGGCAGAGCTGGCAGACTATGCCCCGGTAAAGGGACTGATAGTCCTCAGGCCGGACGGATACTCTATCTGGGAGTCACTGCAAAGAACGTTTGATGGGAAATTTGCAGAAAACGGAATAAGGAACGGATTTTTGCCAATACTGATTCCAGAGTCGCTGTTGGGAAAGGAACAGAAACATTTTGCAGGATTCAATCCCGAAGTGTTCTGGGTAACGCATTCGGGCACAAACAAGATTGGAGACAGACTTGCACTAAGGCCGACATCAGAGACATTGGCATACACCATGTATTCAAAATGGATTCAGAGTTGGAGGGACTTGCCACTGAAGATCAATTTTTGGAACAGTGCATTGAGGGCAGAGATCAAAGCGACAAAACCGTTTCTGAGAACATCGGAATTTTTATGGCAGGAAGGTCACACGGTACATGCCACCGGGCAGGAGGCAGAGGAAGAGGTAATGAAGATTCTAAAGATTTATGCAGATACCGTGCAAGAGGAGCTGGCAATCCCCGTAGTAACGGGAAGGAAAAGTGAGAAGGAAAAGTTTGTCGGCGCAGTATACACAACTACCATGGAATCCATTATGCCTGATGGAAAAGCACTTCAGATGGGCACATCACACTTTTTGGGACAGAATTTTTCAAAGCCATTTGAGGTAAAGTTTGCAGACAAGGACAATATAGAGCACTTTGCATGGCAGACCTCATGGGGCGTGTCCTGGAGATTGATCGGGGCAATGATAATGGTGCACGGAGACGACAAAGGTCTGGTGCTGCCACCAAACGTGGCGCCAATCCAGATAGTGATTGTTCCAATCTATAAAAACCAGGAACAAAGAGACCGGATTATGCCCAAGGCAGAGCAGATAAGAGAAGAGCTTGGCGGCAAGGCCAGGGTTCACATAGACAGGAGGGAGGAGCTGTCACCGGGATACAAGTTCAACGACTGGGAACTGAAGGGGGTACCTTTACGAATAGAGATAGGTCCAAGGGATATCGAAAAGCAGAGCATGGTCATAGTAAAGAGGTACAACCATGAGAAGAGCAGTCTGAGTTTTACGGGGATCGGCGATATCATGACGATACTAGATGAGATACAAGGCAGAATGCTCGAAAATGCCAGGGCGCAGGCAGAGGCCAACACCATTGATGTAACAGATTATGATGATTTTAAACTAAAGATTGAGGAGAGGGGCGGCTTTCTTAACGCCCCGTGGTGTGGCAGGGCAGACTGTGAAGTGGCAATAAAAGACCAGACAGGGGCAGAGATCAGGGTCATTCCGTTTGAAGGTAAGAGAGGAGACAAGAGATGCATCTACTGCCAGGAACAGAGCAGCTCGGTTCCAGTCTTTGCAAGAGGGTACTGATAAAAATACTATCAGTGCGATTATCTGCGCATCCGAGTTTGCACGTTCAAGCCATAGATGGCATCACTGATCAAATGACTGGCCAAAGATCTTCTCGACTCTTGTCTTTGCCCCGCACGAGTCACACTTTGAGAGTTCTGCAAACAGGATATCACCTGTGCTAAACCTTCGTTTTTGCGTCATTGTGCAGCTCATGCATTGAATTACGGTGTACTCTAGCGTAATCTTTTTCCTTGAGAAGATCATTGCAAGACTCCAACGGTGTTGCCTACACCGATAACTGCAACGCATTGGCCCTGGGCGGTGTTCTCCTGAATCATATCGTACACCTGCAGCCTTACATCATCAGCCTTCTCTGCAATCTCTTTTGTCATCAGTGTAACGGCCTCCTTTACGGACTCTTTTACTACAATTGAGAATATAGGAATGCCTTTACTTGTAGCAACTGCCTCAATTTCAAACCGCTCAGTACCAATGCCCCCAATTGCTGCACCAAAACCTCGTGCGACTGATGCCGAATCCTCCCCCTCAAGCTTTAGCGCGGCATCGACCATGATTATCGCGTCCAATTTGTTCTCGGCGATAATCTTCTCCAAGGCTTCTGAAGGCCTACCCACAGTAGAGAGAGGACCCAGGGCTTTTAGAAGAAACAGCTTTCTGCCTTCAAAATCAGTCTTTGCAAGGACGGTCTGAAATGAGACAGTCTCTTTTTGATGTTGCAGCATCATCTTTCCAACAACCATGGGGCCAATTCCATCACCGATCGGCTGTCCGGCTTTGAACGCCGATATGGCATTCCTCATAGACTCTGCCTCCTCCATGATAAATGGAAGAATCATCTGCAGGGGCAGGATCAGAGGATAGTTGTTCTGCTTCTTTGCAGTCAGGAACATGTGGTTGACTACCTTGTAGAGCATCTGCAGGGAAGAGGCAATCTCAAGCAGGGTTTGGACTTTGGTCAACTCCAGATCGTCGAGCCCCGGAGAGAGTGATCTGACATGCTCCCTGGTGTAGTCCTCCCTTG
This sequence comes from Candidatus Nitrosopumilus sp., assembly GCA_047516405.1. Taxonomy (GTDB): domain Archaea; phylum Thermoproteota; class Nitrososphaeria; order Nitrososphaerales; family Nitrosopumilaceae; genus Nitrosopumilus. The sequence goes on from JAKZUU010000154.1 coordinate 6,949, forward strand.
AGCGTACGATATGCTGGACCTTCTGCACGATTCCGTTGGGATCCATGTCAACTGGCATTATTGTAAAATAGTCTATGAACTGATCAATTTTTTTAACGGTGTCACCCTCAGATAT
>JAKZUU010000155.1:0-4502 GCA_047516405.1 Candidatus Nitrosopumilus sp.
TTCTTTAAAATCATAATAGTTGGCCCACGGTATGTCTGTACCAAAGATAAAAAATCAGTGTAATATCTCCCCGCAACAATCTGGCTTTGGCGCGCCTGTCTATCTGTCCAATCCCCAGCTGACTATGTTGTTTGGAACTATCCTTAAAAACGGCGCCTCTTTCTCCTTCCAAGGGTCTGTCCTCACCCATGCAAATTTTTTATAAAAAATATCATAGTATCTCTTAAACTCAGAACCGTCCTCTACAATCTCGGTTCTGCCCTGAATGCATACTGCCCTGTGCTGTTTTGGCTTGTAAATATCGATTACAATACTTGTCTGAGGGTTTGCTTTGATGTTGCCAAATGTCCGTGTGTGGTAGTCGGTAGCTACTATTATGGCCTTGCCATCAAAGACAAACGATACAGGTTTTACATGCGGGATGTCATCGCGGGATGTGGCTATTCTTGCCTCCTCTGAGATCTCTAAAAATTCTGTCTCTTTTTGAGTGAATTCTCTCAACTGAATATTCGCTCTCTTATGTCAGGTATGTGTTTGTATATCATGTCCCTTATCATTATCTGATCCTCGCCGCTAGGCGCCTCTTTCTGTGTGGTTAGTAGTGCACCGCCCATCATACCCATTGCCAAACCCATGACTATTCCGTATACAAATTCTTGCGGGTCTTTTACCTTGAATGTCTCATTGTTCTGATCAATCTCCTCAAGATACGTTGGAACCACGGATATTGCATTGTTGATGATCTGCTCTACAATCTGTTTTATCTGCTCTTTATCTTCTTGGCTGCTCACAAGTTACCCCTGAAGGTTTTCTTAATAAATCTGCACCTAAGACTTTTAATCTGTACTTTTTTTAACAGAGACATGTTCTCATATTTTACCATAAACCAAGCAAATACGGCTCTTCCCGACGTAATCAAAAAATACGAGTATTCACTTGCAAATAGCAACCAGATCAAAAAGATAGAAAAAGAGCTAAAGATGAGCTTTTCCAGCACAAATTCTCTGGAATTGTTTGTAAACCTCAAACAAAAAATGAATTCGGCAATTACCAAATTCTACGAGTCAGTTGAGACTCTGGAAAATACCGGAGTTATGGTCAAAAGCATCGATGACGGTTTACTGGATTTTCCTTCAAAGAGATTTGATGAGGAGGTGTTGTTGTGCTGGAAGTACGGTGAGACTGAGATAAAATTCTGGCATGAAAAGGACTCTGGTTTCATGGGAAGAAAGCCAATTCAGACAGATGACGATTCACTGGTGTGATTTTACGCTAGTTTGGCGGCACCTGTTGTATTGATTCGGAGATCCGGACATGATGATGATGGCTATGATGATGATGATGATGATGGCTATGATGATGATAATGTTTTCTCTAATCTTCCAAAACATACTTCAAAAGAACCATTACTACATCTACGATCTTCTGTGTGTATTTTCATATTAAGGAACACAGTTGTTCACAACAACAAAAAAAGCTAAGTGTCAGAGAGATCTCCTTTCTTGACTCTTTTTTTGTCCCTGCATATCCCGCAAAGATAATTTTTTTCAAAGAGTTCCAACTCGACCCTAAATGCCTCTGTCCCATAAAACTTCTCTGAGGCTTTTATTCCTCCGGACACCGTTTTTTTGCAATCTGTACATCTTAAATCTATGTTGAATCTCACAGCCTTCTCATCTTTGTCAATCTGTCCTATTATCACACTCTAAAACCCGCCGTCACGATATAAACATGCTTGAGATTTAAAATCCATCAATGTTATATTACAGAATCTGCGTCTTACTGTATGCTCTCTGTGTGGTTTAGGGTCATTAGGGTGCGATTTCTTCTTGTATCGATAATTGCAGTCATGGTAGGGCTGTCACTGAACTGGTGGCAAAACGCGTCGCTTGATCTTCTTGATGCAGTCCTAATTTTTGCAGGCGTACTGGCACTTCATGCAAGTGTAGACCTACTAAATGATTTTTGGGATTTTAAGAGGGGTATTGATACAAAGACGCCTAAAACAAAGATGAGCGGCGGAACAGGAGTGCTTCCGGAAGGATTACTTGCACCGTCATCTGTGTATCGTGCCGGGGTTGCATCACTGATTATCGGTTCGGCAGTTGGCGGATACTTTATCTATACTGACGGACCAATCATTGCGGCAATTTTGGGGTTTGCCATAGTGTCAATCTATTTTTATTCTACAAAAATTGTTGACTCAGGTCTGGGTGAATTTTTTGTAGCAATAAAAGGCTCCATGATAGTTATCGGGACATATTTTATCCAGTCAGGAACAGTATCGCCTGAATCAATCCTTGCAGGAGTGGCAGTCGGCTCCCTGTCATCGCTTGTATTATTCATTACGTCGTTTCCAGACCATGATGCAGACAAATCAAAAGGCAGAAGAACACTGGTCATCATTATTGGAAAGACCCGGGCAACTGCACTGTTCTGGCTTTTTCCGTCAATATCGTATCTTGCGATAATTACAGGTGTGGCAACAAATCTATTTCCGGCATCTTCTCTTATCAGTCTTGCTGCGCTGCCGTTGATGATAAGATCGGGTCAAGGTCTGAGAAGAAACTACAATTCCGTCGAAAAGTTGGTGCCATTTATGTCCTCTACCATGATGTTTGGAAGAATTACCGGTGCATTGTTTGTTGTTGGACTCTTAATTGGAATCTGACTATGATGGTGATGATGACGACTACGATGATGTAATGACTTGGCTAGTAGACATAAATTTAGCAACTTTTGTGTGTCTGTATGCTCTCAGGCCATGCAACTTTGCAGGGAACACAAAAGTTTGCCGAAAATTCCAAAGCTCATAAGGATAATTTCAATATGTTCTGCGATCTCCTGCTCTCAAATGTCGGTGTTGGCACATATCTTGGCGATGCCGATGCCAAGACTGACGGCCTGGTAAAAGATGCTGTAAAACAGTCTATTCTATCTGGAATTAACGTTATAGACACCGCGATAAACTACAGATCTCAAAAGGCGGAGCGATCAGTTGGAAGGGCGATATCCGAACTGGTTGAGGCCGGGGAGATCTCACGCGATCAAATATTTGTCAGTTCAAAAAACGGGTACCTCACAAACGATGCCGATGTTAGTCTTGGTTTTTGGGAGTATATCAAAGCTGAATACACACAGAAGGGAGTCATCAAAGAAGGTGATGTGTCTACAGGGTACCATTGCATGACTACAACTTTTCTCTCCGACCAGCTGGACCGCACACTCAAAAATCTGAATCTGGACTGTCTTGATCTAATGTATCTTCATAATGCAGTTGAGGGGCAGATCAAGGACACGACACGGGAAAAGTTTCTGGAAAATCTAGAGTCTGTCTTTGAGTTCTACGAGCAAAAACGTCAGGAAGGCAGGATAAGGTTTTACGGCATGGCCACTTGGGAGTGTTTTAGGGTTCCAAGCGACAACATGCAGTACCTCTCACTGCAGGATACGGTACGTATGGCCAAAAAAGTCGGGGGCGACGATCACGGATTTCGATTTATCCAATTACCGTTTAACATGCACTATGACCAGGCATTGCTTGGAAAAAACCAGTCAATTGATTCTCAGAACATCTCTGTTTTGAATGCCGCCACACAGTTGGGAATAGGTGTATTTACCAGTGTTCCTTTCATGCAGGGCAGACTGCTTCAGCCCGGCGTAATGCCTGATTCTGACAGCGATCTGCTGCCTTCTTTGCGCGCCATGCAGTTTATCCGCTCCTCACCTGGCGTCTTGGCGCCCCTAGTGGGCCAGAAGACTCTTGAGCATGTCGCTGAAAATCTCAAAATTATGGATGTGCCTCCAATTCCTCAAGATGAGTTTCTTGCACTGGTCAAGAGGCTGACTTTGGGATGACCCTGTTTGGAATACGCTCGTCTTGCGTCTGGAACAGACATGAATTATTTCTAAGGCGTTGTACTACTCCCGTTTTCTCAAAACTACATGTATGGCGCTGACCATTTGAGACAACTATCTTGTACAAAAAGTCGTTCACCCCCTGTCCAACAGGGCAAAACGACTGAGAGACCGCACCAGTCTCTCACTTAGTGGAAATACAGGTGTGTGGGCCAAGTCAAGTTATGTTAAGCTGTGGCGGCATATAGGAAGTCGAAGAATGCAGGTGATGAAAAAGTTAGACGAATCCAAGGTAAAATGGATCATATTGCAAAAACGAAAGGGTGAGACCACTTCCAGTATTGCAGAGACCATGAATATCTCCACACGCTGGGTCAAAAAGCTCTGGGCCAGATACAGATACACGGATCCTGGCAGGATCATTTATCCTGCCCCCATGGGAAGACCGGAGGACGGCATTCTTGGACGCAGGGAGCATTTTGCAGTGCTAACTGCCAGGACGGAGGACCACCTCGGCGCCGTACGCCTGCACGGAATCATCAGGGACAGTACCGGAATAAATATCCCCTACAACAAGATACATCAGATATTGAGAGACGAGAACCTTGCATCAGAGCATCCAAAGAAGAGCAAGAGACGTAAAT
>JAKZUU010000156.1:0-10509 GCA_047516405.1 Candidatus Nitrosopumilus sp.
CCGCTTTAAAATATATTTTTGCGTGTGCGTTTCAATTGAATCTTAGATGCAAAACGTGGTTTGTTTTTATAGACATCATGTTGGTAATTGTAATTGTGTACAAATAAGCAGAAATACACTTCAAAAAGCAAAATACTTACCAAAAATACTAGTTTGTTGTGTAACCCTAAATCGCATGCGCAAAATACCTGCCATATGGCAACCATCTAGACATGGCTAGGATGGTTGCACAACAAACAAAAATACTGAATGTTTATAAACTGACAACATAAATTTTTAGCATGGCAAATCATCTAGAGGTCTTTGACGATTATCTTAATAAATTGAAATTGGCAGTAGAGGAGAATCGACTCTCAAACTGTAATGCGATATCTTCTGATTTAACAAAATATTCGGTCATGACTGACTATCAAGATGGTGTACTGATTGCAGAAATTTTTGAAAGTGTATTTTAACAGATTCGCGATCTGTTTACCACTATGGAGGTTCCAGAAAATGAACGCGAACGGATTCGAGCCGAGTTGAAAAATCATATCGTGTCAATCAAAAATACATACAAAGATAATGATAAAAATTTGATATATCAGGAATTAAAAAAGATTAGGAATGCTGCAACTCGTTTCCAAATCCACTGTTGGAATACATTTTCTGCCAAGCCTCAACCTTTCCGTCGGATAATTAAGTGATGTGTGATGGTAATTGCACGTAAACCTTGGACAGAGGATAGCGAAATTGAAAGAGAAAATGAGCTACTTCAATATAGTCATCAACAGATCGGAGAATCAGAGAAACCATCAAATGAAGAGGATAATTATAATTATGCAGATTTAATTGGCAGAATATTAAAACTGGAGGAAAACAAGATGAGGACAGCGAGTACGTCGATTGGCTGATTAAAAAAATACCCAAACTTGAAGAAAAGGTATCTGAACTTGAAAATCAAAACCACGAGTTGTTCATGCAAAGTATCATTGCGCAAAACACAGAGAGTGTAAAAGAATTGGCACGTACGTGGGAAATTGATGAAAATATTGTTCATGATTCTAGAGAATTGGAAGGAATTCTCAGCGAATATTCTGATTCACAAAATTCTGTGGAGTGGGTAAGAGATGTCAGAGATAACCCCTGGACTAGTTTATTATGATGCAAATATTTGGATTGCATGGATGCGAGGAAGTACAGATAAGTTATTTTCTCAAGCACGACTGTTGATAGACAATGTGCTTTCAGGTAAAAATATAGCAGTGGTGTCTTACTTGGTAATACTAGAAACCATACACGTATTACGACGAAAAATTGCAGAAAATAGTCAATATGTAGGATCAAGTCACGAAAACTATGAGAATCTAGAAGAGCAGATCAACGAAGGGATTAATAATTTTATCAAATCAGTTTACACTATGGCAAACGATAAGAAAATTTTGATGCCAAAACCAAATATCAGTGTTACAACACATCACTCTAGGGTTTTAGAAAAATCAAGGAGTTATTTTGGCTATTTGAGAACTATTAGCACATGTTCTCGATGTAAAAGAAGAAGAGCGGAGCGCAGCGCACAAGGTATTTGCGAGCGCTGCAATCATGCCAATAATTTGACTCATAGATATGACTACAAGGGATTGGGGCACGCTGATCTAGAGCACGTATTTTTTGCACGTTCTAACCGTGTCAAAGAGTTTCACAGTGCCGACAAGTCATTTACAGGTTTAACTGAAGATTCAGATTTTAAAAGCATTAATTTTAATATAATTCAGTTACCAAGATTCACCTCCTGACAGAAATGATTGGTTTCTACATATGCCAAAGATGAAAAATTAATGCAGTATCTTCTGCCAATAATCTGACTTTGGAGATATGAGACACTCAACATGTCTTGATCATGTGGAATACAGTCAACAGGTTTTGTGTTTCAAGTTACAACTACAAATGGAATTTTATTGGATTTGTTGTTTTCTTGTGTAGCGATAATTGCGGTGTTATTATTACTAGAGAGTGTGCGCAATCGATCATAAATCGACATTGTTGCAGACCCCTCGATAACCCGACAGAACTCTAATTTTTCGTCTTTGGCATGGATTGATTTTTAAGCATCAGATTCTATCCGTTTTTAGATCAAACATATTGTTTTATATATTTCCCAATTATCACATATGTCATGAGCCATACATCAAATCAGTTTCACGCAACGCGTGTCATTGCATGTACGGCTCGTTGTTTTTGGCTTTTGCCATAAATTTTTGAGTTTTCCAGATAATAATGACAACAACAACAATTATTACGATAAAACGTGTGGAGAGTTGACTTGAAATTTCTCATCATAGACAACTATGATTCGTTTGTGTACAACATTGCACAGTATCTAGGCGAATTAGGAGTAGAATGCGATGTCATCAGAAATGACAAGATTACACTAAAGGAGATAAGGCAAAGAGACTATGACGCAATAGTGATATCGCCAGGACCTGGAACACCTGAAGACAGGAGATACTTTGGAGTATGCAGCGACATAATCAAGGATATCGGACCCACGACGCCGATTCTTGGAATCTGTCTTGGGCATCAAGGAATAATCGATGTGTTTGGAGGCAGTGTAACGAATGCAAAGTGTGTCAGGCATGGAAAGACAAGCCAGATAAGATATACGGATTCGGAGTTGTTCAGAGACGTACAAAACCCGTTTCAGGCAACAAGATACCACAGCCTGGTTGGAGACAAGACGGTGATTCCAGATGCGCTACAAGTAATAGCGACTGCAACAGATGACGGCGAGGTAATGGCAGTAAGGCACAAAGAGTACCTAATCCAAGGGGTACAGTTTCATCCAGAGTCAATAATGACCAAAGAAGGCAAAAAAATTCTTGGAAATTTCATAAGACAGGTCAAGGCAAAATGATCGCAGACATTATATTAAAACTGCAGCGCAGGACAGAGCTGGCATACAGCGAGATCGAGGCGGCCATGACAGAGATGCTGTCAGGAAGAACGAATCATCAGAGTAACATAGATTTTCTGCTAAACTTGGCACAAAAGGGGGAGACTGACAATGAACTGTTGGCGATGTTGGAGAAGATGCAAGAGTTTTCACTGAAAGTCGAGATTGCAGATGGCCAAAAAACATCTGCAATCGATATGTGCGGCACAGGCGGTGATGGCCTGCAGACATTTAATGTTTCAACTACCGCCTCCTTTGTGGTAGCTGCTGCAGGCGGAACGGTTGCAAAACACGGAAACCGCTCCAATTTGGGAGTGTCAGGCAGTGCAGACATCTTTGAGTATTTTGGATATGACTTGAACAAAGAACCATCAGAAATTACGAACATTCTAAGAGAGAACAACATCTGTTTTATGTTTGCACAAAAGTTTCATCCTGCAATGAGACACGTATCAAGTGCAAGAAGGCAGATAGGCAAGAGAACGGTGTTTAACCTGCTAGGACCTCTGACAAACCCTGCAAGGGTAAAGAACCAGTTAGTGGGAGTCTCATCCATAGAATACCTAAACAGACTGCCTGTAATTCTAAAGAAGAATGGATCCCAAAACATTATGGCAGTCTGTTCAGAGAACGGGATGGACGAACTTTCCACCAGCACTACAAACAGGGTATGTGCGTTAAAAGATGGCAAGATAGTCACATACACACTGGATCCACAGGATCTGAAACTGCACAAGTCAGACATATCAGAGATACAGATAAAGACAAGAGACGATGCGATAAGATCATTTGTTGGCGTGCTAAACGGCACGGCAAACCAGGCAATGACTGAGACTACGGCACTGAACGCTGCCGGAGGGCTAATAGTTGGAGGCGTCACAGACAACTTTGATGAAGGTGTAGAAATTGCCATGAACGCAATAAAAAGCGGTAAAGCATTCAAATGTCTCAAGAAATTTATCGAAAGTGCGGGGGATGTTTCAAAGCTGGAGGACGCGATGTGAGATGGCTGCAAAGAACGTTCTGAGAAGACTGGCAAGCAACTCCCAGATGGCAATTAACGATGGCATTTACGATGTAGATGTCAATCTGCAGAGATCAGACAAGGATTTCAAAGAGATTATCAGAGCAAACATGCATGCAACCCTGTTAACTGAGATAAAGTTCTCATCGCCCTCACTTGGAAAGATCAGGACCGTGACTGATGCTGCAAGTGTGGCGCAACAAATGGTTGCAGGGGGTGCAAAAGCAATATCGGTTCTCACACAGCCGCACCTCTTCAATGGGTCGCCTCAATACCTCATAAATGTAAGGCAGGCAACAGATGTGCCGATACTGATGAAGGACATCATAGTTGACAAGATTCAGATTGATGCTGCAAAAAAGATCGGGGCAGACTACATACTGCTGATACAGTCGCTCTTTGAGCAGAAGATTCTCAAGGACATTGACGAGTTTGTAGGCTATGCGCACAAACAAGGGGTGGATGTCTTGGTAGAAGTTCACACAAAAAAAGAGCTGCAAGACATCAAAGATGCAAGAGTGGACATCATCGGCATCAACAACCGAAATCTTGACACGCTTGAAATTGACCTCAAAAACACTGAAGATATTTTGAAAGGATACAAAAAATCAACTATAGTGCTGTCAGAGAGCGGAATACAGACCCCACAAGATATCAGATATCTAAAAAAGTGCGGTGCAGACGCGTTTCTTGTAGGGTCAAGCATAATGAAAAGCGATAATATTGGCAAGCACGTCAGAGGATTGGTGGAAGCGTTTTGAGATATCCAAAAGATGGCAAGTTCGGGGAGTTTGGAGGAAGGTACATTCCTGAAACGCTGATGCCTGCAGTCGAAGAGCTCGAAGAGAACTATCTCAAATTCAAAGACGACAAAGAATTCAAAAAAGAGTTGGACTATTATCTCAAGGTGTATGCAGGCAGGCCCACACCGCTGTATTACGCAAAAAACTTGTCTGAAAAAATAGGAGGTGCAAAAATTTATCTGAAACGGGAGGACCTGCTCCACGGCGGCGCCCACAAAATCAACAATACGCTGGGTCAGGCGCTGCTGGCCAAAAAGATGAACAAGAAGAGGATTATTGCAGAGACAGGTGCAGGACAGCACGGGGTTGCAACTGCCATGGCCTGCGCTGCCCTTGGAATAAAGGCAGAGGTATACATGGGGTACAAAGACACGATTCGCCAGAGGCTAAACGTCTTTAGAATGGACTTGCTCGGTTGCAAGGTACATCAGGTAAAGGCAGGTTCCATGACGCTCAAAGATGCAATCAATGAGGCAATACGCGACTGGATTACAAATGTAGAGACAACGTATTATTTACTGGGATCGGCAGTCGGTCCGCACCCATATCCGGTAATGGTGAGGGATTTTCAGAGTGTAATAGGGGAGGAGATCAAGGCACAGATGAAAAAGATCAACGATAACAACAACAACAAAACACCTGACTGCGTAATTGCGTGTGTCGGCGGAGGCTCCAATGCGATAGGGACGTTCTATCCGCTAATTGACTCCAACGCAGATATCATAGGGGTAGAGGCTGCAGGGAAGGGACTAGGAACAAAGCTGCACTCAGCTACGCTGTCTGCAGGCAGCAAAGGTGTCTTGCATGGAATGATGACATACCTGTTACAGGACAAGGAAGGACAGATCACAGAGACCCACAGCATATCGGCAGGACTTGACTATCCGGGAGTGGGTCCTGAACATGCGTATTACAAGGATACAAAAAGAGTCAAATATCGTTCTGCGACTGACGCTCAGGCCGTTGACGCGTTTCTGATGCTGACAAGGACTGAGGGAATAATTCCTGCACTCGAATCAGCCCACGCAGTAGCACAGGCCATCAAGGTTGCAAAAAAATTCAAGCCCTCAGAATCCATCGTAGTTACACTGTCAGGCAGGGGAGACAAGGACGTAGAACAGGTACAAAGGTATCTAGACAGAAAAGGTGAAACGTAATGTCAAGAATTAAAGCAAAGTTCTCAGAGCTTGCAGCCAAAAATCAAAAGGCTTTGATATCATACATCATGGTAGGATTTCCAGACAAAAAGTCTACACTTAAGATAGTAAGAGGTCTTGTAAACGGCGGTACAGATATTATTGAGTTGGGCTTTCCGTTCTCTGACCCTCTAGCTGACGGTCCAGTCATTCAGGATGCAAGCACCACGTCACTGGAAAATGGGACAGATGTCAAGAGCTTTTTTGAGGTTGTAAAAGAGATTCGAGGAGAGACTGAAATACCGCTTGTATTGATGACGTATACCAACATCTTATACCACATGGGATATGCAAGATTCATCAAGGAGGCCAAGAGTGCAGGAATAGACGGGTTCATTCTTCCTGACATGTCAGTAGAAGAGTCAGAAGAGTACACAAAAGCTGCACGCAGGCATTCCATGGACACCATATTTCTGGTGTCAGTGAACACAAGCAAGTCAAGGGTGCAAAAGATTGCAAAGGCATCCAGCGGATTTTTGTATCTTGTGGCAGTTTTTGGCACGACGGGAATCAAGACGGAAATTAAGAGATATACACTGCAGGCAATAAGGGATCTCAAGGAATACACAAAAGGCGGCATCCCTATAGGGGTAGGATTTGGAATCTCGACTCCTGATGATGTAAAGAGATATGTGAGTGCAAGAACAGGAGGAGGAGCTGACGCTGTAATTGTCGGCAGCGCATACTTGAAACTGATTAAAGAGACTCCCAAGGATCAGTTAGAGACGGAGATTGCATCATTTACTGCAAGCTTGAAAGAGCAGACACTGCCAAAAAAACAGTGATGCGGAATCGTCTAAGAATGGCAGCTGCCGTACAAGGACGCAGGAGCATCTCCTGGCTACAACTGCCAAACTAGAAGTGCTCACATCATATTACACAAACTAAAATAAAAAAATGGCGACGCAACTGCCTAAAATTTGTCCAGAAAACCAAAAATTGGTGTATAATTGTACAGTTTCAACGAACATTCAGATGGAGGATGTGTTGACACTAGTTTACAGCAGGTGTGCCACACTTAAAAGATGCAGACATGTAAAGTGACATGGAATCCACGGCACTTAAATTTCAAAAAAGTGTTGCATTTGAATGCGGACTTGTATGTTCGTATTAAAGCCGGGAGGAACCGGCAGACTCGTCTCCCAACTATCAAAAACATGCCAAGAATATGTCAAAGGATTAGACACACTGTCGACACATCATGTCTTCAACACAAGATCATGAGAGATGCCTGATTACAGATTAAATTTGGATGATGTAAATCAGCAAAACATACAAAAACCAGACATTCGTCTTATTGACGTGAAGACAAAATTTATTTTTGTTACAGGAGGTGTAATGTCAGGCCTCGGAAAGGGCGTAACCACATCATCGATTGCAAAACTGTTACAGTTGGCAGGTCAAAAGGTATCATGTGTCAAGATAGACCCCTACCTCAACTATGATGCAGGTACAATGAATCCGATAGCTCACGGCGAGGTCTTTGTCACAGAAGACGGGGGAGAATGCGACATGGATATTGGAAACTATGAGAGGTTTCTGAATCAGGATATCCCTAAAAGTCACAACATTACAACTGCACAGGTATACTCTTCAGTCATTAATGCAGAGAGAAGGGGAGAGTACCTAGGGGCGTGTGTTCAGATAATACCCCATGTCACTGATGAGATTAAAAACAGAATAACAGAGATTGCAAAGGATGAAGACCTGGACTTTTTGATTGTGGAGTGTGGAGGTACAGTCGGAGATATAGAATCACTGCCGTTTTTGGAGGCGCTAAGAGAGATGAGGATGGAGAACGGGGAACGGGGCGTCATCTTTGTTCATGTGACGCTAGCGCCGTCTTTGGATGTTGTCGGGGAGCAAAAGACAAAGCCGACCCAGCACAGCGTACAGGAGTTAAGAAGAATCGGAATTCAGCCGGACTTTTTGGCAGTAAGATGTTCTGCACCGCTAGAGGGGAAGGCAAAGAAAAAGATTGCAATGTTTACAAACGTTACGGCCAGGGATGTCTTGTCATGTCATGATACAGAATCAATCTTCAAAATACCTCAGATACTCTATGAGCAGGGCATGATGGATTCCATATGCGCAAAACTGGCAAACGGCAAGATGCTAAACACTGAAATTAATTTTGAGCAATGGAACAGCATCACGGAGGATTTATCAGATGGTGATGACTCCAAAGTCAGGATTGCCATAGTCGGAAAGTATGTGACGTTATCTGACAGTTACGTAAGCGTAAACCATGCACTGAAACATGCAGGAGTCAAGATAAGAAAGGCTGTGGAGATGGACTGGATAGATTCCGAGTCAATTGCAGACTATCGCATGCTCTCAAAGTACAACGGAATTCTGGTTCCAGGCGGATTCGGTATCAGGGGGTCAGAGGGCATCATTGAGACTGCAAACTATGCACGCGAAAATGACATACCGTACTTGGGAATATGCTTCGGGTTCCAGCTGGCAGCAATAGCGTTTGGAAGAAATGTGCTCAAACTCAGGGATGCAAACTCTACAGAGATAAAAAAAGACGCGGAAAACCCCGTTGTAGACTTGCTCCCAGAACAAAAGGATGTTTCAGGAATGGGAGGGTCGCTCAGATTGGGTGCAAATGATATAGTGATCAAACCAGATACAAGAGCACAAAAAATTTACGGTAAAAACAAGATCACAAAGCGTCACAGGCACAGATACGAGATTAACAGCAGGTACATCCCGGAATTTGAGAGAAACGGGATGATATTTTCAGCAGAAAGCGACGGCGGACGAAGAATGGAGATGCTGGAGATTCCGTCGCAGAGATTTCACATAGGGGTCCAATTTCACCCAGAGTTCAACAGCAGGCCCGGATTTCCTGAAGAGGCTTTTCTGGAATTTGTCATAGCATCAGCTGGCACTGAAACCAAAGAGATGACAGTTTGACAAAGAAGAAAGCTGCAGCAAAAACATCTCAAGGTTCTTTAAAGATTTGCGTGTCTTGCAGGCGCGTCAATTAGATAGCACATCTCAGAAGATGCTCAAATGCCACACACAACGGATGTCCTGCAGTCAAGACGGATAAGAATCTTCGACCTGTTCCATGTGCAAAACTACAGATGGCGTCAGTGTTGCAGAACAAAACAGCTGCAAAAAAACAGGGATCAGACAGTTGTGCAATGGCAACATGACATAATAAGATAAAAATAAAAAATGTACATCTAGACAAAGTTAACAGGAAAACGACTTGGAATACTGTAATTATCCAATCTTTGAGATCTCATAAATTTTTTGCCTGGCATCTCGAATTGAAACCTTCTTTTTGATGTATCCCTTTGTCAAGAGATTGCTCAGTGCAAGCCTGACAGTCCTGCCAGGTAACAACGTTTTGTTTACCAGATCCTTTTGAGTCAATGCGCCCTCGTACTCCAAAGTTTTCAGTATTAGCTTCGAGCTTGGAGGCATGCTGAGCAACTCCTCTGCCAGATGCACCTTTTTGGCAAGAGCAGATATTGCAGTAGAGTTTTGCTTGAGTCGAATAATCTTTGCAGAAGGGAAGAACCTGGCGCATTCAACAGTGTTGTTTACCTTGTATCTGTCCAACCCATCAAGGATTGCCTCACAGTGGACTCTGGCAAAGATATCATCGATTTTAATAGAGCTCTCATTTGAGACGATGATAGGTCTGCGGGTTACATCAAGAGAGTTGACAGAGATTATCTCAAATACCTCAGAATCTTGAAACAGGACTGGTCCGCCAGCAGACATCGAATATGCAGATGAGCCAATCGGTGTGGATACGATTATCCCATCGCTGTTATCGTGCCAAACCTCATCGCTGTTGACTTGCAGTGAATGCTCCATGAGTATTGCGCTCTTTGATGAGAATATTGCAACGTCATTTAACACAGGATAGACGCTCTTCCCGTCAATCTTGACACCCAGCCTTGGAACTTCCTCGATGGAATAGTTTTGTTTCTTCAAGATATCAACATATGTGGAAAATTCACGCATCTCAATCTGAGCCAAAAACCCGCTTGACTCGCCCTCGTTGACTCCCAGCACCGGGGATGTAGAGTCAAAGGACCTATGAAAGTAATTTCTGACCCCTTTGTCCCCGCCTAAAACGATGATACAGTCAGCCTGTCTGTTCTTGTGTTTTGTAATAAAAAATGACTTGATGTCATTTCTATCAAGGATTTTTTTGATTGTTCTTGCAGCAGACGCAGACGTTTCAGAACCGTATATGCCTATCTTTATTTGAGAATTTGACATACTTTTAAACAAAGTAATTACTATATCTGAGTTTTGATGAATCGGTTTTGATTTGCAATCCTGTCATCTGGCAATCAAATGTGAGAATTATGTGCAGTGTGCAGCTAAGAAAGAGAGTGCATAATGTCTCAACTTGATGGCAGGCAGATTGCACGGTAAAGCAGATTCCACACACGCAGCAATACAAAAAAGATCTCACAGATCCCGAAAGTTTATCAGATTGTAAAAGTATGAGGCGTTTGTTTGGATGGTTCCTTTTCTGGGAATCTTTTGCAGGCCTACGTTTTTGGACTCAAGTGC
>JAKZUU010000157.1:0-12605 GCA_047516405.1 Candidatus Nitrosopumilus sp.
TGAGGGGAAGTTGCTCCTAGTACGAGAGGAACAGAGCAGCGTGGCCACTGGTCTACCGGTTGTCTGATAAGGCAGGCCGGGCAGCTAAGCCATTTAGGCTAAGTGCTGAAAGCATCTAAGCACGAATCCTATCCCGAGACATGTTATTCTTTCGTAAGATAAAGGTCGGCAGCAAAATACTGCGTTGATAGGAAGGTGGTGTAGATCACAAGCTTCGGCGAGTGGTGAGCCAGCCTTTACTAATAGACCAAAAAATCAGTTCAGCCACTTACATAGAGACTATGCGCGATGAATCATTTTCAATTCATTAATTGAAAACATCATCATTATATACACGACTTGTACGATGATTTATTTTTAATCATGCCTAGTGTACACTGTACACTTTTAAATCGTCATAACAAGCTGAAAAAACCACATGCACGACTTGTACGATGATTTATTTTTTAATCATGCCTAGTGTACACTATACCTTGACAGCGATTTTTCTGTTTAGAATCTTGTAGATTTGTTTCATTTCATCATATGCCCACGTACATGATTCTCAAGACATCTGCATCTCTATTTGAATTGCAACGTCTTTGATCTATTATTATTATTATTCTAATCTTGTTAGGCTCTTTAATTTTTGCTAAAACTTTGGTTGACTGGAAAATCTAATCTTTGACATACTTTTCATCTGACATATCTCCCGTCTCTTTGATCTTTACAACTATCGTATCTCCTAACTTGTTGAAGATGCGCTGGCGTTTCTCATTGGTCAGTATCAATCCCAAAATCGCATCCACTGGCAACAGAACAGTCTTACCAAAACTGCTCAGCAGAATCCCTTTGAAGCTTGGTCTTCCTCCATTGATATCTACCACCTTTAACTTCAGCATTATTTTCCCGGCACTCTGACCAATGTTGTACTCTAAAACTGTCCAATACGCAAAGAACACAACAAGGTATACGCCAGACATTGCATTCTCAACTGCCATGTCATATCCATGAAACACTGTCTGAGTTGCCACGAAATTTATTACGGCCAAGACAGACAAAATGACAATAAAATCAACTAGCCATGCAAGAAACCTGTCTGTCCACTTTGCAATAACTAACTTTGAACCCACCTCTGAATCTATATCGCTCACATCATACTTTATACATTGTAATAATAAAATGTGCCGATCATGACAAAATTACACCACAAGCTGCATTTATCTTAAAAAATTAAATTTCGACGCATTGCAAACCACCCGCGTTTTAGAACTGTATTTATTACTTGTCGCCTTGATCACGTGCATCAGAGAACATCATAATTCAAACACGATCATCTCGCGTAAAACAAAATATATTTCGAGTCTGCCTGCCACCTTAGCAATTAATAGCCTTATATCTGAAACAAATTTAGGAATATCTTTGGCATCTGTTAACTTTCTTGATCTATTTTTATGGACGTTTCGAAAAAATGAAAAAGATGTTGTAAATCTCTATACGTCTCTTTCACCTCTAATGCAGCTGGCAACGGGTGGTTCCATGCTTAATTTTGGGCTTTGGTCCAAAGACCACACCGATCCAATTACCGCTCAAAACAACCTGTGTGCAGTCTTTGCAGATATGGCAGAGCTGTCCTCTGCTACACACGTCGTTGACGTGGGCAGTGGATTGTCTGCACCATCTAGGTTATGGCAAGACGCGTACCCTGACATCAGACTGTACGATGTAAACATTGTCTTCGAACAACTGGCATTTTCTGGGAAACAAAAAAACATCGAGTTTCTCAATTCCACTTCCACAAAACTGCCATTTGCCGACAGTTCAGTTGACAGGGTACTGGCACTGGAATCCGCACAACACTTCAAACCTCTGGCCGACTTTGTCTCAGAATCCAAAAGAGTCTTGAAAAAATCCGGACTGCTTGTAATTGCAATCCCTGTAACTGCCGGCACCTCTTCTTTCAGAAGGTTGGGACTCTTAAAATTCACCTGGTCATCTGAGCATTACACCGCGGACTATCTGAAAAATCTGCTGCTCTCCTCCGGATTTGCGATATCAGAGGAAAAATTTATTGGCTCCAACGTTTACGAGCCTCTTGCCGACTATTATCTGGAACACAGGCCACACCTAAGAGAGCTAATTCTAAAAAACTATGCTCCTTATGTTGAGGGCATACTGTTCAAATCTCTGCAAAAAATGAAAAAAGCATCAGAAGAAAAGATCATCGACTATGTCTTACTAAAGTGTCATCTATGATCTGTCTTATGTATAACAGGGAATATTTTTTGCAGGCTGCCTCATTTTTTTTGAAAAATCTTCTTTTGTGCTCACTTTGCCCTGTCACATATCTGATGGTCTATGCGTCAAGCAATAATAATGACAATAATGGAGATTGTGTGTAATTAGTCGCACTTGACATGCTGGAACTTGTGCTAGTCGTAGCAGTAAAACTTTGTTCATTTTCATGTTTAGGGGACGGTACGGTCTTGGGAAAACTGGCATTGCGTAAATTTAATCTCTGCGTCATATGTTGTTTTGACCACATCTGAAGATTTGGCAGGGGTCCGACTTGACACATCTGACAGAGAAAACACCGCATCCTGCATTCAAACAACGTTGTTTGGCCCGGATCAGCAAAATCAAACATCGCAGTGCACGCATCTCCCTTTGGAACATACACTGCACAGTAATGTAGAATACGGAGAAGAAGATCCTAGAGCATATTGTTGACCACGTGACTGTCCATGTCGCTGGAACTGACCTTGGTCTTAATTTCATCCCGAATTTTTCTAAAATCGTCCCCATCTGCTGATCTACATCCATATCTGCAAAAAACTTGACTATTGATTGAAATTGATTAAGTTTTTATTTTTGATGTGTATCGTACATGTATAATGCATGACATCAGCATGGCTTTATACCGTAAAAAATGCCTCAAGTTACTGGCAGAATCTGAGATTCGATTTGCAGGAATTGTAGATAAGACGGGAAATATTATGGCAGGAGGTTTCAAAGAAGGACTTGTCCCACATGAGGGCGATGAGACCCGTCTGCAATCCTTTTTAGAGTTTGTCTCCAAGGCATCTATTCGTACAGAGTACGATGAAAGCCTAGGGCCGATAAACTATCTTGCTGCAAGACGAGACAAAGTAGTTCTGGTGAGTTTTCCTTTTCCAATCACCAATATCTTACTGTTAATTTCTGCAGAACCATCTGCCAATATTGAAAGCCTTGCAACCAAAGTTGTAGAAATATTTACTGATATTATCTAACTCTGAGGATGCCTCCCGGAATTTCAGGCATCTGTTCCTTGATTTTATTATAACATTACCTTAATTGATTATCTATCTGCCAAATTTTGACTAACATGGTTTTAATTTGGCATTTACTGTTGGGAATTGAGTTGAAAGCTACGTTTGCTGCAGGATGTTTTTGGCATGTCGAGGATCTACTCTCAAAGACCAAAGGCGTCAAGTTCACTGCAGCAGGTTATATCGGCGGCAAATTGTCCAATCCAACCTATGAACAGGTATGTACTGGCAATACCGGACATGCAGAGGCAGTACAGGTAGAGTTTAACCCCGATGAGATATCTTTTGAGAAACTGCTTGATGTATTCTGGAACAATCACAACCCGACAACACTGAATCGTCAAGGCCCTGACGTTGGAGTGCAATACCGCTCGGCAATCTTTTATCATGATGAGGAACAAAAAGAGATCGCCCAAAAATCACTGCAGCTGCTTGACAAGTCAGGAAGATACAGGGATCCGATCGTCACCGAAATTATACCTGCGCCAACATTTTACAATGCAGAAGAGTACCATCAGAAGTACTTTAAAAAACAGAGATTCTCTTAAACTACCTTACACTTCTCTAGAATTTTTTTTGTGTGTATGTAAGTACAGCTGGCATACTAACAAAACACCTATTTTGCAAGATTTTTTCCATGTCTTCTCATGACTCACATCCTGCCTGTTTCTTTCATACAGTTGAGGGGCAAGGCATCAGGTGAGGCAGTCAACTTCTCATGACTCACATCCTGCCGGTTTCTTTCATATACAGGTTTAGTCACACCGTATTCCTCCTATTTTTTTCAAAGATCTATTCTTCAAGCCACGTTTATTGTCTGTCATTCTCTTTGCACCACCACCACGGCCTCTCCTCTTTATTCTTACGGCAAATGACTGAAACTGTCTCCTTTCTTAGTCTTTGCATGCAACGTGCAGCAGCAGTTGACAGGACTTTTGTTGTTGAATTGCATCTATGAATCAACAGGCTACATTATGGATATTTCTTGAAACATCAACGGGATAAATCACCCAGATCTCTTTCTTTATTGTACTATTTGGCTGATCCTGTCATCAAAAATATATTTTTATTGTCAATACCTTGAAGATTTGA
The DNA here is from genome assembly GCA_047516405.1 of Candidatus Nitrosopumilus sp. GTDB lineage: Archaea > Thermoproteota > Nitrososphaeria > Nitrososphaerales > Nitrosopumilaceae > Nitrosopumilus. Next base: position 4,383 of record JAKZUU010000157.1, read on the forward strand.
CAATTTTAACATTTGTCTGCTAATTGATTAAATTTATCTAGTAATAACGATCGCTGTTACATTGATGGAAGAAAAATTCCTGCAAGTTGATGGGAATAGAATCCGATATCTGGAATCAGGCGCTTCCGGAGACACTCTTGTACTGCTTCACGGATTAGGCGCATCCGCGGAAAGATGGCTTGATGTGACTCCGTTTTTTGAGGATCACTTTCATCTTGTAATTCCTGATCTGATAGGATTCGGATACAGCGATAAACCTACCACCGACTATACCTCTAATCTCTTTTTACAGTTTCTCAAAGACTTTCTCAGAGTGGCTCGCATATCGAATCCCTACATTATCGGCTCCTCTCTTGGCGGACAGATAGCCGCACTATACGCCTCGTCGCACTCTGAAGACATTAAAAAACTTGTTCTTGTCTCACCTGCAGGAACCATGACAAAATCTACCAAATCACTTGACGCATACATTATGGCAGCGATGTATCCGAACTCACAGAATGCACAGAATGCTTTTGAACTGATGGAGGGATCCCGAGAAAAAATTCCGGATGCGACTATCAGCGAATTTGTAACACGAATGCGACTCCCAAACGCAAAACTTGCATTCATGTCCACCGTTTTGGGAATGAAGAGCTCAGAATCCATCATATCAAAACTTCCTTCCATAACAGTACCGACCATGATTATCTGGGGCGCAGATGATCCTGTCATTCCAATCCATTACGCAGACGGGTTTGTCTCTGCAATACCTGGTGTCGTATTCTCTAAAATGAGCCGTTGTGGGCACACCCCGTATGTTGCCTCCCCTAAAATTTTTGCTCGCAAAGTGCTCAAGTTCTTCAGCAAACCTGATGCCTAGCAACAATCCAAAATTATAACCCGGAGATCCCTATCTTTGAGAACACGGCCTTCAAGACCGTCTCCAAAACCTTGAGACGCCTGACACGGCCGCACAATTTAAAAAACAACCGGTGCGGACTGACCCTTCTGGCATACTTTCAGTTAACCTAAATGTGAATGCTTTGCATTGTAAGATATATGTCGCCACCGTTTGATTGAGTAGAGAATTGAGTCCACCCAGATGTTTTTTGTCGTTTCATGTAGATTTAGATACAAACGATGACGGATGCGACATAGTGTGAGAGTTTGACTCGTATGCCAAATCGAACTTTTTATGGGCATGTGGGCGGGGCCTTGCCTCTTACTTTACGTTTGGATCAACTGTACCTTTTCCATTCATTTAAATATGGCTAATGTCAATGATTACCTATGAGTGGTAATCAAAACCTTTACGATCCTTCTGAGATGTTCAAATCTTGGATACGCAAAAGTGGACGTGCTCAAGCAGAATTTATGAAAAATTTTGGTTCCTTGATGACAAATCAGGGTAGCAAAACATTCAATCCATTGGAAACACTAAAAGGAGTTTCTGAGAACACGAGGCAGGCTCAATCTAGCATGATGGAGGGCGTATCATCGATGCAGACTCAAAGCATGGATGCAATGCTCAACATTGGCCGGCTGCTTCCTTCATTTATGAATTGGGGTGCTTACAAAACTACCATCAGTAGCAATGGGAGAATCTCAATACCTGAAGCAGAACGCAGCGCACTTGGTTTAGGGGATGGTGACTTGATTCAAGTCATTATTTTACCAATCGCCAAAAATTCAAAAAATAAGGAGGTGAAACAATGAGTAAAAACGAGATAGTACAAAAAACAAATCCAGCACAGAAAACAAACACAACACAGAAAACAAACACAACACAGACAAGTTCTAAAGACATATTTTCTATATTCCAAGGGAATGTGGACAAACTATTCAAAGGTGTCAGACAGTCAGTACCACAGTATCATCAGTCAATTACTAACGTACAACAAGAATATCTGCAGGCATATGAGAGTCTGATATATTCTGCCATGTCACTACAGAAAGAATATGTAAAAAAGGCCGGTATTGCATCAGAGATTCCTGAGGCAACCATAAAAGTACTGCAGGAAACATCTGACGAGTTTGCACACGCAGCAAACATACAAGATCAGATATCTCTTGCAACCATCAACGCAACACAACAGAACATCAAGACATTCAATGATAACGCAAAATCATTTGCTGACTTGAACAAAAACATCCTAAAATCCTGGATTTCAGCATTCAACACAAAAAACTAGAGGCGAATTTTTTTCCCTTTTTTATTTTTTTCCCTTTTTTTATCTTACGATCTTTGAGCTAGCCATTTTCCCATCTCAGGCAGAACATTTTTTTGTGACAGCGAACTTGCAATCATGCCTACATGGCCGGTAGGGTATATTCTCATGGTCTTGTCCTCGCTCTTTATGGCATAGTGCAGCGGCATGCTGCATTCGGGGGATACCAGGTGATCCCCTACTGCAATCTGTGTAAATGTGGGCATGTCTATCTTTTTCAAGTCTACGCGATCTCCGCCGACATACATCTTGTTTTGAATTAACAGGTTGTCTTGGTAGATGTCTTTTATCCACTGCCTGAACAGCTCTCCAGGAATCGGGGGCGTGTCTCCCAACCATTTTTCCACTCTGAGGAAGTTGTCTACGAATTTTTTGTTGTCGATATTTTTGAAGAATTTGATGTATTTTTCAATTCCCTGCTCAAATGGTTTTAGGACTGAAAAACAGTAGTACATGAATTCAGGAGGCATGTTGCCTATCGTCTCCACCATCTTGTCTACATCCATATTCTTTGCAAGATTGCTAATTACCGTGGTGTCACGCCATCCGTCGATGACTGGCGCTGTTGCAACATAGTTTTTGATACTCTCTGGGTGCAGCGCCGTATATGCCGTGGCAATCGTTCCCCCTGTACAGTACCCTTGTAGCGAAATTTTTTCGGCAGACGACTCGTCTTTGATACGCTCTATATGGGAATCAAGATACCCGTTCACATAATCGTCAAAATCAAGATACTTGTCTATGTTTGTAGGGGTCCCCCAGTCAAGCATATACATATCAAACCCCTGCCGGAGCAGGTTTCTTACCCAGCTCTTCTCTGGCTGGATGTCAAGTATGTGGTACCGGTTAATCAGCGCATATGATATCAACAGCGGCGTCTTGTACTGTTTTTCTGTAAGAGGCTTGTAATGTAACAGTCGTGTCTTGTCCATATTCTGTACCACATCGTGGGGTGTTACCTCCAACGTTATCTCGTCTGGGGCTGATACAAGTTTTGGAGCCTCCATAACATTTCTGTTAAATTTCAGCATCTCTTCTATGATCTTTGGATCTATACTTGACTCATTGTGCATTCTTTTTCTTCCTTGCCAGCTTTTTTTGTTCTATCTCTAGTTTTCTGACTCTTTTTTTCAGAGCGTGCATCTCTTTGTATACTTCATCGATCTCTTCCTTACTTGGAAGGTTAACTGACTGCAGTATGACATTGGTGATGTTGTTCCAGTGTTTAGTCAACTCAAGCTCCTTTGAGACCAGTTTTCCATAGTTCTCGCCGAATTTCTTTGAATCAAAGAGTTCTGTAAAGTCGTTATCAAAAATATCAATCCATATCCTCTTGACTGACTCGATGTGTTCGACGTCCTGTGGCACTTTGGGCACCTTCATATTCACTTTCTTCTGGGCCTCTTCCCATGTTGATGCCAGCTGCGTGTAGTATTCTGTAACGTATTGGTTAAATCCCATAAGATCTTCGTTGATCTCAATTAACTCTGTTGTGACCTTCTTTGAGTTGGTGGCAAACGCCCTCATTGGGCCTGTTGATGCCAACGCCTGCGGCTTGCTTGACATTAAATGCATTATATCTGTCCAAAACAGCGATATATGCCTGTAATAATCGCCAATATCTTTAGATGGTTCTGGGTTCATAGATATATTCAGTTATTATTAGCAATAAATAGATCTCTTCGATCTGCAAAAAACATCACCGAAGCATACCCCAAGCCCTCTTGGCATGGCTCCATACATTCAAAGAAGATTCATCACGGTGCAAGATCAGGGCCGAATAAGGATTTGACTGGCTGTCCTGCCACTACATGTCTTGCAGCAATCCTCCACTTGCAGGAAATTGATCTGGACTCCTCTTTTTGGCACTACTTTTTGCATACTTTTCCGTATGACTTTATCATCATTTGTTCCCACCCTCCAATTTGAGGATGAACTCGTTGGGAGTAAGACATCCCAACGCGGAGTGAATTACATTCTTGTTGTAATCTGCAAATGCCTTTGCTAAAACGATCTCTGCATCCTAGAAGTGTGTAAACTCGTGCGGCCAGATATGCTCTCTCTTGAGCGCTCCGTGGAAAGACGCTACATGTCAGTTTTGATCCGGAGTATCATTCCAGATAAATCCGCGTCTTATTCCCAGTATCTGCATGGATTTCTTGAACTCACGAACTGTACTGTGCATCGTTGTCAGTTCCAAGCCTTAGATGTGAGATATCTTTTATGGGCGATGCTGCCTTTAACACTGATTGAACGGTTGTGTGCGCTGTGGCTGTTGTGTCAAAGATGCATGCTATCCATTCTCTGACAAACGCATCTCTGGCGTTAAAGCAGTAACACCATCCATCAATGTCGCAATGGATGTATGTTATGCCTGTCTCCCAGAACTGGTTGGGGGTGTCATGTTTGAACTTTCTGCGTCTTGATGTACGCATTATGTCTTTTTTGGTAACAGTTAGTGTTCATGAAGTGAAGATTAGCAACAGTGTTAAAAATTGTTTAATTATATCTGCCTCATGAGAAATATATTTAGCTGGGAAATGTTTTAGAACATGACATGACCCCCGGATCTGATCCGACTCAAGTGGATTGGAATAACCCTGATGTGGAATACCTGATGAAGAATTTTGAGATGCCAATGGCAGATCGCCGTGATGAGATTGTATCATTGACAAGATCAAACAATCAGGCGGCATCTGAAAAAGGGCATCTGGTCTCCAAGAACAAGGAACTGGAAGAAAGGTGTCTGCACCTTGAGGCAAAATACGACAAACTCATTGAGATGTACGCCAAGATCCGTTACGATGCAGGCAATGATGCGGCCACTGGGAACACTCCAAAGAATTCAGATGCCGAATCCAGTACGACATCCAAGCAACGCTCCAGAGACAGCAAGAAGAGCAGCTACAACGTGAGGATCTTTACCTGGCACCCCTGGCACAAACCTCATGCAAGAAACGAGGATGGCAGGCCACGAGGAGACCGTGTGGTGCATGAGATGGTGACAGCAGACGGGCTTGTGTGCGTGTGTGTGCGTGTGTGTGCGTGTGTGTGCGTGTGTGTGCGTGTGCGTGTGTGTGTGTGCGTGTTGTACGTGTGACTCCGCACCGTCAAGCTCCGTGGCCGCATACCCAAATACTACAAAGAATCCAGTGAATTGCCCGTGGCAGAAAACAGTCTGGAAGATCACGCGGCGGTACTGCAAAAAGTGCCGCAGGCAATAGACTGCCATGACTGACGGCGTCCTGCCAAACTGACATTGCGGGATAAGCATCATGGCCCGGACAGTGACACTGACGCATGGTCGATTCGTTTGAAAAAATCCGCAGGATGCTATACATGTTCCACGGCGTGCTCATCCCAAGATCCACGTCAGGCCATTTTTGCAACACGGATGCAGATATCGATGATTGACGGCCCTGACAAAAAGCGACATGATTTTCGGATAATACCCTCACAGGTAGGGGACACAGCCTTTCACTATTTGACATACAATACAGATATTAATCTGACATTATAATACCAAAAAATAAACATGTCTATTGTGGTTACTATAATATGCAAGACGACATGGTAAATGATCATCTTGCAAAGCGCTTGACTGTACGCATTACCTTGAAGCCTATGCACCTGACGGTGGACATTGAGGGAATGATAATTGACTGCAATGACAAATACGTGCGCGTACTAGGGTACACCAAGGACGAGGTCATAGGCACGTCGATATTTGATCATACTCCGGCCGAACACCGCAACGTCATCCGGGACATCTTTGCAAACTGGAAGAAACGCATACCTGTAAACAATCGTAAATTTTCACTCCTTACAAAGGACGGCAAAGTCTTTGAGGTGCTGATCACTATGGAGGACGTGATTGGCGCCGACGGCAAGCCGGTCAGGAGCCGCACGACCCTGCTGGACTACGAGGAAGTCCGTCAATTCCAGGAACTGGTAAAGCTGAGCAAGTACGAAAGCCTCTATGAGAACTCTCCTGAAATGTACCGAACTGTCAACGTCGATGGGATAATAGTCGACTGCAACCTGGCATATGAGGCGAAGCTGGGGTACACAAAACATGAGATCATTGGCAGGAACCTGACAGGCCATACAGCCGACAGATCCGTCTCGAACATGCTGATAAACATGGCACAATGGCGAGTCAGCGGGACATGCAAGCCCGTTGAGTTGTGGATGAAAAAGAAGGACAATACCGAGTTTCCGGTTCTAATATCTCCGACGAACCTGTTTGATGAGAACGGCGCCCTGCTGGGCAGGAACGTGGTCATACAGGACCTCACCAAGATGAGGGAAACCAAAGAGATGCTTGATCAGCACAAGCAGGTAGACAAGATGAAAGACGAGTTCCTTACCGGAATCACGCACGAGCTCAAGACCCCGCTTACGCCAATAATCGGATTTTCACAGGCGTTGGCCAAGCCCGGAATGTTGGGAGACCTGAACGAAAAACAGATCAAGGCAGTCAATACAATTATCAGCAACGCAGCACATCTCCGTCACCTGGTCACGGATCTGTTGAGCACACACAAGCTGGAGCTGGGCAGAATGAAGTTTGTCTTTAAGGAGTTTGACATAGCGGAGATGATGGAAAACATCAAGACGACCATGACCTACGCTACCGACGAGAAGCAGATCAAACTGAACATGCAAGTGTTGGAGGAGGGAAGGGTGATCGGGGACAGATCTAGAATAGAGGAGATCATAAACAATCTGATATACAACGCAGTGGACTTTACGCCAGCTGGCACCGGTGAAATAACCGTAACTATCAAGCGGGATGGTAAATTCCTCTGGTTTAGCGTGGCAGACAACGGCGTGGGCATCTCCAAGAAAAAGCAGGTAAAACTCTTCGACAAGTTCTACCAGGTAGATCCAACTGTAACCCGGCGGCACGGCGGCACGGGACTGGGACTGTCCATCTGCAAGGGACTCGTAGGCGGCATGGGCGGCACAATAGGGATGAAAAGCACCGAAGGCAAGGGAAGCACTTTTTACTTTACCATTTTACCTGGAAACCATGATAAAAAATGAAAATACTTGGAATAGATGACAACTATGACATAGTACAGGTGCTGGAGGTAACTGTCGAGTCCTTGGGACACAAGTTTAACTACGCATTGGGCGGTCAGGAAGGCCTTGAAAGGATCCGCAATGAAAAATTTGATCTTGTGTTTTTGGATCTCTCGATGCCTGACTTTACGGGGCTGGACGTGATAGATGCCCTGTTCAAAGACGGTACGATGCAACAGCATAACATCGTGCTGTTTACCGCCTCTTATCTTGGAATGGGCGATCTGAAAAAGGATCTGGAAAAAAAGGGCGTTCATTCGATACTGACAAAGCCTGCTGACATAGACCAGATTATAGCCAAGATAAGCGAAATAGAATCGATACTGTAACTGTAATCTGACGCTTAGTCAAGAAAGCCGAAATTAACACATACTGGTTCATCTACATACTTGGCGTAGCGGGCTGATCTCTGGCAAAACATGACCGAAAAGATCTTCGAAACGATTGGGGCGATCCGATCTGTTATATGACTGGGCTTGATAGATGTTTGCAGCTTCCCGCCTACCTGATGCAAAAAAAATGTAAAAGGTTAGGTTGGACACGATTTATGGGACTGGATGATATGTTTGTCGTTTGGCGGAGAACGCGGCGCCGGATCTGCTTGTGTTCATGCGCCATCCTAGCATGAATTCTGCCAACAACTAGTCTAAACGTGTGCTGTATAGCGACACCAGAAAAGATTTGCAAAAAATAAATTAAGCAATACACTTATAGCTGGGATGCTTTTGTAACAGGTCATGACAAAAACAACTGAAGAAGTTGTACTTGCATACAAAAAAGAAAACAATCCAAATAAAAAAGTAAAGATACTTGCAATATGTCACCTGTTGAGAAATGAAAAAACCATCACCGAAGTATCGAAAATATTATTCAAGGCATACAATACGATCAAGAACTGGTGGCAGGCATTTAAGAAAGACGGAAT